>NZ_CP018870.1:3798750-4155000 GCF_001941845.1 Streptomyces sp. TN58
GGCTGCACCACCGCCCGGCCGAGCTGTCCGGCGGTCAGCAGCAACGGGTCGCGGTGGCACGGGCGTTGATCACCCGGCCCGAGATCGTCTTCGCCGACGAGCCGACCGGGAACCTCGATTCACGCTCCGGCGCGGAAATCCTCCGCTTCCTGCGCGACTGCGTACGGGAGTTGGGGCAGACGGTGGTCATGGTCACCCACGACCCGGCGGCCGCCGCGTACGCCGACCGGGTCCTGTTCCTGGCCGACGGCCGCGTGGTCGACGAACTGCACGAGCCGTCCGCCGCGGCCGTACTCGACCGGATGCCCGGCCTCGAAAGCTGAGCCGCCTGCTCCGGCTCCTGCTGCTCCTGCGGCTCCCCTCTCCTCACCTCCCCCGAAAGCTGCCCATGCTGCGTACAGCCCTGCGCAACCTCCTCGCGCACAAGGCCCGTCTGGCCATGACCGTCCTGGCGGTCTGCCTCGGCGTCGCGTTCGTCTCCGGCACCCTCGTCTTCGCCGACTCCTCCGCCGCCGCCTACCGCGCCGCCGCGTCGAAGAGCTTCGCCGGCGTCGACGTCACCGTGACCCCGAAGGACCCCCCGGACGCTTCCCCCGGCGAAGAACGCGCGAGCGTCCTGGACGACGCGCTGGTACGCCAGCTGGCCGCCGTATCCGGTGTGGCCGCCGTACGGCCCGCCGCCGACGGGTCCGCCGTCCTCTCCGCCGCCGACGGCACCCCGCTGCGCGCGGGCAGGGCGTGGGCGAACCTCGGCGCCGCCCACGTACCGGACGGGAACGGCGAGGACGGCCGGTACCCGCTGGTCGAGGGCCGGGCTCCGCGCAGCGGCGACGAGATCGCCGTGGACACGGGCACCGCCGCCGCCGGCCGGTACCGGCTCGGGGACACGGTCACACTGGCCACCGACGGCCCGGTCATGACGAAGCGGCTCGTGGGCCTCGTCGCCGTGAAGGACACCCGGGTGACCGCGGGCGGCACCCTCGTGCTGTTCGACAAGGCCACCGCCCAGCGGCTGTTCGCCTCCCCGGGCCGGTACACCGGGATCGACCTCACCGCCGCGCCCGGCACCGGCCAGGCCGAACTCTCCGGCCGGGTGGCCTCCGTACTGCCCGCCGGGCGGGCCGAGGCCACGACCGGCGCCGCCCAGGCGGCCCAGCAGGCCTCCTACGTCGCCACCCTGACCCGAGGTCACACCAAAATGCCGCTGGTCTTCGCCGGCGTCTCGCTGTTCATCGGCTCCTTCCTCATCGTCAACACCTTCACGATGCTTGTGACGCGGCGCACCCGCGAGATCGCGCTGCTGCGGGCGATCGGCGCCACACGCCGCCAGGTCGCCGGCTCCGTGCTCGCCGAGGCCGCCCTGCTCGGCCTCGTCGCCTCCGCCGCCGGCTTCCTGCTCGGCCTCGGCGTCGCCGCCGTACTGCCCGGCCTGCTCGGCGCCTCCCAGGACGCCCTGCCCGACGGGCCGCTGGTGATCGGCCCGCTGCCCGTCGCGGCCGCGCTCTGCGTCGGCGTGGGCGTGACAGTGCCGGCCGCCTGGCTGCCGTCCCGCCGGGCGGCGAAGGTCGCACCGGTCGAGGCGATGCGTTCGGCGCAGCAGCCCCCCTCCGCCACGCAGTCGCGGGTCCGCGCCGGTGCGGGGCTGGTCCTGCTCGTCCTCGGCGCCGGGCTGCTGGTGTCGCTGAGCGGGGCGGAGGACGCCTCGGCCCGCAACCTCCAGGACGCGATGCTCGCCTGCGGCGTCCTCGCAGCCGGCCTGATCCTGCTGGCGCCGCTGCTCGCCGCACCGGTGATCCGGCAGGCGGGACGGCTGACCGGCCGCTTCGGCGCCGTCGGCCACCTCGCCCGGGAGAACGCGCTGCGCGACCCGCGGCGCACCGCCGCCACCGCCTCCTCCCTGATGATCAGTACGGCGCTGGTCGCCGGGCTGGCCGTCGTCGGGAACTCCACCGCGCAGGCCCTGGACCGCCAGGCCGCCGCCGGACTCGGCGCGGACTACGTGATCGGCACCCGCACCCCCACCACCGGCATCGACCCGGCCGCCGTCGAGCGGGTCGCCGCCACGGCCGGCGTGCGGACCGCGGCGGCCGTCGCCGACGTGCCGGTGTTCACCGGCGGCGGCGTCAGGCGGATCGCCGGTGTGGACCCGGCCGCCGTGGACGCGGTCATGCGCCTGGACTTCACCGCAGGCTCCGCCGAGGACCTCGGGCCCGGCCGGATCGCCGTCTCCGCCACGCTCGCCCGGGAACAGGGGCTGGCCGCGGGCGATCGGATCGAGGCCCGCATCGGGCACGGACACCAGCCGCGCCCGTACACGGTCGTCGGCGTCTACCGGGACAACCCCGTCGCCGGCGACGCGCTCGGCGACCTCGGCGAGGTACGGCAGAACGGCTTCCTGCCCGGGTCCGTCCAGCGGATCCTCGTCCGTACCGACGACGGCGCCTCCTCCGACGCCGTGGGCAAGGGGCTGCGCACCGCGGTGGGCGCCAACCCGCTGCTGAAGGTCCAGGACCGGGCTGCCCTCGTCCGCGAGGCCGCGGGCAGCCTGGGCGAGCTGCTGACCCTGATGTACGGGCTGCTGGCGATCGGCGTCGTGATCAGCGCGCTCGGCATCGTGAACACCCTCGCGATGTCGGTGTCGGAGCGGACCCGGGAGATCGGCGTGCTGCGCGCCATCGGCATGGAGCGGGCCGGCGTACGGCGGATGATCCGGCTGGAAGCCGTGGTCGTGGCCGCGTTCGGCACGCTGCTGGGGCTGGCGGGCGGCGTGTTCAGCGCCTGGGCGGTCGGCTCGCTGGCGAACGGCGCGATGGAGCAGTACGCGTTCGCACCGCCGTGGGGGAGGCTGCTGCTGGTCTGCCTGCTGTCCCTCGCGGTCGGCGCGGCCGCCGCGGTCGTACCCGCCCGCCGGGCGGCGGCGCTGAGCCCGCTGCGCGCCGTCGCCGAGGCCTGAGGGCGCGAGCGCTCCTCTGGCGACGCAGGCGACCCAGGCGACCCAGGCGACCGGGGCCGCGTCACCTGTAGGGCGCAGCTGAACAGGCGCGTCCGGTGGCGGTCCGGTTCCAATGGCAGGGCGCGGCCTCCGCCGCACCCTGCCGTGCCCCGCCGTCCCCGGGAGTGCCATGAGCGAGCCGTCCCCGTCCCCCGGCGACCCGCCCGGCCCGGCGCCGGCCGCCCGGCCGGCCGCCGCGCAGGGCGGCGGATCCCGTGGCGGGCGGATCGCGAAGAGCGCCGTGTCGGCGGTACTGATCACGCTGACGTGCATCCTCGTGCCGCTCTCCCTGCTCACCGTCTGGGTGCACGACATCGTGCTGGACACCGACCGGTACGTCTCGACGGTCAGGCCGCTCGCCTCGAACCCGGCGATCGAGCAGGCCGCGGTGGGCCGCATCACGAAGGCCGCCGACTCGCACGTGGACGGCTCCCAGATCACGGCCGACCTGGCGAAGTGGCTGGAGTCGCAGGGGCTCCCGCCGCGCGTGGGCGCCGCGGTCAAGGCACTGGGCCCGCAGCTGGACTCGGCCGCCGACCAGGTCGTCTCCAAGGTGGCGACGCGGTTCGTGGAGAGCGACCGGTTCGAGAAGGTGTGGACCACGGCCAATCGCGCCGCCCACAACGCGGTGGTGCACGCGCTCACCGGCAAGGGCCGCGGCGCGGTCGGCGTCGACGGGGGCACCGTCACCCTCGACGTCGGCGAGGCGGTGGACAAGGTCAAGGAAGAGCTCGTGGCCGCCGGGGTCTCCCCGGCGGAGAAGATCCCCGAGGTCGACAAGCAGATGGTGCTCTTCCGGAACGACAAGCTGGGGCAGATCAGGGGCGCGGTGCGGCTGCTCGACGCCCTCGGCAACTGGCTGCCCGTACTCACGGTCCTCCTCGGCGCGGCCGGCGTCATGCTGGCCCGGCGCCGTCGGCGGGCTCTGGTGACCACCGCCCTGTGCGCGGCGTTCGCCTGCCTGCTGGTCGCCCTCGCCCTGGTCGTCGGCCGCCGCTACTACCTCGACCACCTGCCCCCGGAGGTCCAGTCCCCGGCCGCGGCGGCGGCCGTCTTCGACACGCTGGTGCGGTTCCTGCGGGTCAGCCTGCGGACCGCGATCGTCCTCGGCATCGTCGTGGCGCTCGGCGCCTACCTCTCCGGCGCCGGCCGGCTGCCGCGCGGGGTGCGCGGCCGGGCCGACCGTACGGCCGACTCCGCCGCCCGCTGGGGCGCCGGACACGGGGTGCGCACGGGGGCGGCGGGCCGGTGGGTGGCGGCCCACCGGCACGCGCTCACCGTGGGCGTGCTGCTCGTCGTCGCGCTCGTGTTCGCGCTGTGGAACCACCCGACGGTGCTGACGGTGCTGCTGCTGGTGCTGATCCTGCTCGCGGTGCTCGCCGTCCTGGCCCTGCTCGCGGCCGGCGGGCGGGTCGCCGACGGCGCGAGCGGGACCGGAACCGGCGGCCCGGCCGGCCGTCAGGGGCCGCCCCCCGGCCCGCGAGTGGAGTAGAAGCACCGCGCGCGGCGCGTGCGTTTGCGGGCGCATGCGGCGCGTGCGGCGCATCTTTTGCGGGCGCATGCGGGGCGGGTCGACCATGGACGCATGAGCGTCCCCCTCCCGAGCTGCGGAGGGGGCAATCGACCGACGGGGAAGAGCCGATGGTGCTTGACCTGATCGTCATCGGGCTGATCATCACGCTCTATCCGCTGCCCGTCATGGCCTTCGTGCTGGTGGTGTCCGCCCCGGGCGGCCTGTGGAAGGGGCTGGCCTTCATCCTGGCCTGGTTCGGCTGCCTGGTCGCCGTGATCGCTGTCGTCCTGCTCCTCACCGGCGGTCAGCCCCCGCCGCCGCGCTCCCCGCCGTCCACCGCCGGCCTCGCGGTCCGGCTGGCCATCGGCATCGGGCTGATCGCCTACGCCGAGTACCGGCGCCGGCGGCGGGTCCGGGCCGGGGCCGGCGGGGCACCGGACCGCGAGGCGGCCCGGCCCGGCCCCGCCGACGACGGGCACCCCGTCACGTCCCGCATGGACCAGGCGTCCGCGTGGTCCGCCGCCGGGATCGCGGTGCTGATCCAGCCGTGGGGCATGGTCGGCGCGGCCGCCGCCACCGTCGTCGGGGCGAACCTCTCCGACAGCGCCACCTTCCTGGCCCTGTTCGGCTTCTGCCTGCTGGCCTCCTCCACCCTCCTGGCGATGGAGCTGTACATGGTGTTCGCCCCGGAGCGGGCGGCGCGGGCGCTGACGGGCATGCGGAGATGGCTCTCGGACCACAAGGACCCGGCGATCGTCCTGGCCTGTCTGGGCCTCGGCCTGTGGCTGGTCGGCAGGAGCCTCTACGACCTCACGCGCTGACCGGAGCACGGCGGTACAGCGCCACGCGGTACGGCGGTACGGCGGTACCCCCGCGGCTCCGGTCGCCGGATACCGCCGGGGCCGTTCTCCTGAAGGCATGGGACGCAACGCAGACCGCCGCCGCCGGCGCATCCTGCTGGGCCACTGCCTGCGCGCGACGGCCGTTGCGAGCCTGCTCACGACGCTCTACTACCTGGCGCCCCTGGAAGGCGGCCTGGGTGTCCTGACCGTCCTGACGCTCGTCCTGGGCCTGCTGGCCTTCGGTCTGCTGACGGTCTGGCAGGTCTCCACCATCGCCCGTTCGGAGTATCCGCGGCTGGCCGCTCTGGAAGCGATGGCCACCGCCGTACCGCTGTTCCTCATCGTCTTCTCGGCGACCTACTTCATGCTCTCCGAGACCGTGCCGGCCACCTTCTCCGAGAGGCTGGACCGCACGGACGCCCTCTACTTCACGGTCACGGTGTTCGCGACGGTTGGCTTCGGCGACATCGTCCCCGTCACCGGGGCCGGGCGCGTGCTGACCACCGTGCAGATGATCGCCGACCTGATCGTGGTGGGCGTCATCGCCAAGGCGCTCTTCGGCGCGATCAAGATCGCCATGCGCAGGAGGCAGGGCCGGCGGCTCCCGTACGACGACGCGGAGGACCCGGACGAAGAGCCCTGACACGCGGAAGACCCCGCCCGGGGAACCTGACGGGGTCTTCACGCCACCGGCCGCGCGCGGGCCGGAAGGCCCTCACGCGGCGGGCTGGATGTTCTGGTTCAGGTGGAAGAGGTTGTCCGGGTCGTACGTCCGCTTGACCTCGGCGAGACGGTCGTAGTTCCCCTTGTAGTTGGCCCTGATCCTGCTCTGGTCGTCCTCGGCCATGAAGTTGATGTAGCCGCCCTCCTCCGAGTGCGGTGCGGTGGCCTCGTAGTAGTCGCGGACCCAGGCGGTGTTCGCCTCGTTCTCCGCGGGGTCCGGCCACATGCCGGCGATGACGGTGGCGAACGAGGCGTCGCGGTAGGCGAAGGCCGTCTCCTGCGGTCCCACACGGTGGCAGGCGCCGTTGATCGGGTAGATGTGGACCGTCGAGTTGACGGCGGGCAGCTTCGGGCCGTGCACCAGGTGCGCCTCGATCGCCGAATCGGTCAGCTCGGTCACGAAGTTGGCCTTCCAGTAGTGCTGGAGGCCGGGCGGCACCAGAGCGTCGAAGGCACTGTTGAGCGCCGGGTACGGCATCGGGCCGACGTGCTCCGCGACCACCGGGGCGAAGTCGTGGAAGGCCCGGAGGGCCTTCTCGCCCTCGTCGAGCGGCCCGGCCCAGCAGCCCACGATCAGGGCGAACGGATCGCCGTGCCGGTCGGCGGGGATGAACGGCAGCGGCGGGGCCAGCTGGAAGGCCGGGAACCCGCCGAGCTGCTCCGGGGCGTCGGCGATGTACTCGGCGAAGGACCGCAGCACGGTGGCCGCGTCGTCGAGCTCGAAGAGCATCGGCCCGCCGTAGATGTCCTTGACCGGGCTGAGCCGGTACTCGAAGGAGGTCACGGCGCCGAAGTTGCCGCCGCCGCCGCGGATCGCCCAGAAGAGGTCCGGGTTCTCCTCCTCGCTCGCCACCAGGATCCGGCCGTCCGCCGTCACCACGTCCGCCGAGATCAGGTTGTCGCAGCTCAGACCCAGGCCACGGCACAGGTAGCCGATGCCGCCGCCGAGGGTGAGACCGCCGATGCCGGTGGTGGAGATGATTCCGCCGGTGGTGGCCAGCCCGTAGGCGTACGCCGCCGCGTTGAGGTCGCCCCAGGTGGCGCCGCCCTCCGCGCGCGCCGTGCGGCGCGCGGCGTCGACGCGTACCCCGTGCATCCCCGACAGGTCGGCGACGACGCCGCCGTCGCAGGTGCCGAAGCCGGGCACGCTGTGGCCACCGCCGCGGACCGCGAGGTCCAGCGCGTTCTCCCGCGCGAAGTCGACCGCGGCCACGACGTCCCCGGCGTTGGCGCAGCGCACGACGACGGCCGGCCTCCGGTCGATCATGGCGTTGTGGACCGCGCGCGCCTCCTCGTAGGCGGCGTCGCCGGGGGCGACGACCGCCCCGCGTACCCGTTCTCGCAGCTGGTCGATCGCGAGCTTGCCCATGACCATCGCTCCTCGTTCTTCGTGCCTCGCTCCCACGCCGCGCCGAGACGCGTACGCCGGGTGCTGCCCCTACGGCCCCAGATGGCTGAAGCCGACCTCGAAGTGCTCGACGGTGACGACCTGCTGGCCCTCCCGCCGGGCGGTCTCCTCGCGGATCCGGTGGGCGAGATCCTCGCTGTCACGCATGCTCTGCTCGTCCTCCCACAGGGTCAGCGACTTCGCCTCTCCGGTGGCCCGGTCGACCAGGTAGTAGACGCCCCGGAAACCGGGCACGTCCCGTACCTGCCGGACGATCTCCTCCGAATGCGCGCCCAGGTCTCCCTCCGCGGGAACGGGTGATCCCTGGTAGGTGCTCAGCCTCGCGAACATCAACGGCAGTCCTTCCTGACCTGGCCGCCGTCGGGGGACGGGCAGCTCCACGACCAGCGTGCTCCGGCAGACCGCGCCGCGCATGCCGGAGGGGCGCGACAATGGTGGCGGGTACGCGTCTGCCGGAGCCGTTGCGGAGAGGCGGGACGTCGAGGTGACGTACATAGCTGTGACCGCCCTGAGCCATGTCGGGCTGGTCCGCGACCAGAACGAGGACAGCCTGGCGATCGGGCCGTGGACCCTGTGCGGGACCGTGACCCAGAACCCACAGACGCTGGTCTTCCCCTTCGGCAGACCGCTCGTCGTCGCGGTCGCCGACGGGCTCGGCGGGCAGCCCGCCGGGGAGGTGGCCAGTGAGCTCGTGGTGCGCCAGCTGTCCGCGCTCGGCCCCTCCCTGGACTGCGCGGAAGCCGTGGCCGGCGCCCTGGACCTCTGCAACGAAGCGGTGTACTCGGCCGCCGACGGCCGGCCGGACCTGACCGCCATGGGGACTACGGTCGCGGGCGCGCTCGTCCTGGCCGAGTCGCTGCTGTCCTTCAACGTCGGCGACAGCAAGGTGTTCCACGCGGGGCGCGACGGCCTGCGCCAGGTGAGTGTGGACGACAGCCCGCCCCCGGCGCCCGGGCGCCGCACCACATCCGCCGTCACCCAGGTGCTCGGCGGCAGCCGCGGGCGCAGTGCCGTGACCCCGCACATCGGGACCTTCCCGCTGGTCGAGGGCGACCGGTACCTGGTGTGCAGTGACGGGCTGACCGATCCGGTGCCGGACGACGCGATCGAGGAACTGCTGCGGGTGCACGACGACGGCAGGGCGGCGTTCGAGCTGTGGAAGGCCGCGATCGACGCGGGAGGCCCCGACAACATCACGCTCGCGCTGATCCGCATCGGCGCCTGAGGGGCGCCCGAAAACAACGGCGCATTCATAGGATTTAATGCCCGGATTTCCGGTGGCGCGACGCCGCGATATCAGAACGGAAAGGCATTCCCGGTCCGCCCGTTTCCCCTGTGCTACGGTGACGCCAGTTGCGGTTGTGGTCCCCAAAAAGCTTACAAGTGCCCTCACCTGATTTTCCGGTGGGTGCACTTTTCATTTCCGGTTCTGATTTCCGGTCGGGGCAATCATCTCGTCGACGCCGGGTCCGCACAGTGCGGCCCGGGCACTGCCCCAAAGGAGAACTTGCATGGCATCCGGCACCGTGAAGTGGTTCAACGCGGAAAAGGGTTTCGGCTTCATCGAGCAGGAGGGTGGCGGCGCGGACGTCTTCGCCCACTACTCCAACATCGCCACGTCGGGCTTCCGTGAGCTCCAGGAAGGCCAGAAGGTCACCTTCGACGTCACGCAGGGCCAGAAGGGCCCGCAGGCCGAGAACATCGTTCCCGCCTGACACCGGGACGGCCGCCGGCACCGGCCTGAGACCGGTGCCGGCGCGCGAGCGCACGGGCCCGCAGCCCGCACCCTCCGCGTGCGGACCGCGGGCCCGTTCGCCTTGGGGCTGTCCCGTGGCCGCCGGGAATCGGCCGCCGCGGCGCCGGAAGCACTGCCCCGGGCCGGGCCCGCTTGCTAGAGTCCCTGCCCATGTCGATCCCTGACGACCTGCTCCGCGACCTCGCCGCCATGGTCGAGTCGGAACAGACCAATCAGATGTCCCTGACGGTCGTCGTGAACGGCGCCGTCATCACCGGCCGCCTCGCCCCCGAAAGCGTCTGGCGACAGCGGGTGGCGGAGGTCCTGCGGGACTCCGACCGGCTCGGTCCGTTCGCCGAGGTGTTCAGCTCGCCCGAGAGCACGGCCAGACAGCCCGCCGGCCCGCCCTCCCACCTGCACTTCCACGTGGCGCGCATCCTCCAGGGCCCGGTGGGCATCCCCGAGACCGGCGGGATGTACCGGATCGCCCTCGACGACGTCAGCGCCTGGACCGTCGGGGACTTCAGCTACTCCGACAAGTAACCGCCCTCCCCGCCCGCACGGCCCTGCCCGCCCGGGCTCTCCCGGCACGCCCCGCCCGCCACCGCGGACGGGCCCGCGCGCCCGCGCGGAGCGCCCGGGGAGGGCCCGGGCGGCCCCCGCCCTGTCCACATCCCGGACGACTACTCTCGTTTCATGAACGCAGAAGCCGACGCCCTCGCGACCGTGAAAGACGCTGACCGGAAGCACGTCTTCCACTCCTGGTCGGCACAGGAGCTCATCGACCCGCTCGCCGTGGCCGGCGCCGAGGGCTCGTACTTCTGGGACTACCAGGGCAACCGCTACCTCGACTTCTCCAGCGCCCTGGTCTACACCAACATCGGCTATCAGCACCCCAAGGTCACCGCGGCCATCCAGGAGCAGGCGGCCAGGCTCTGCACCGTCGCGCCCGGCTTCGCCGTCGACGCGCGTTCCGAGGCGGCCCGGCTGATCGCCGAACGCACCCCCGGCGACCTCGACAAGATCTTCTTCACCAACGCCGGCGCCGAGGCCGTGGAGAACGCCGTCCGCATGGCGCGGCTGCACACCGGCCGCCCCAAGGTGCTGTCCGCGTACCGCTCCTACCACGGCGCCACCTCCACCGCGATCAACCTGACCGGCGACGCCCGCCGCTTCGGCAACGACTCCGCGACCGCCGGCGTCGTGCACTTCTGGGGGCCCTTCGCCTATCGCTCGCCCTTCTACGCGACGACCGAGGCCGAGGAGTGCGAGCGGGCCCTGCGCCACCTGGAGGACACCATCGTCTTCGAGGGCCCGCAGTCCATCGCCGCGATCATCCTGGAGACCGTCGGCGGCGCCCCCGGCGTGCTCGTGCACCCCGACGGCTACCTGGCCGGCGTGCGCGCGCTCTGCGACCGCTACGGCATCGTCTTCGTCCTCGACGAGATCATGGTCGGCTTCGGGCGCACCGGTAAGTGGTTCGCCTGCGAGCACTGGGACGTCACCCCCGACCTGATCTGCTTCGCCAAGGGCGTGACCAGCGGCTACGTGCCGCTCGGCGGTGTGGCGATCTCGGCGGCCATCGCCGAGACCTTCGCCCGCCGGCCCTACCCGGGCGGGCTGACGTACTCCGGGCACGTGCTGGCCTGCGCGGCCGCCGTCGCCACGATCAACGTCATGGAGGAGGAGGGCGTCGTCGAGCAGTCCGCGCGGACCGGCGCGGAACTCCTCGGCCCCGGCCTGCGGGCGCTCGCCGAACGCCACCCCTCGGTCGGGGAGGTCCGAGGCCTCGGCACGTTCTGGGCGCTCGAACTCGTCCGCAGCAAGGAGACGCGCGAGCCGCTGGTCCCCTACAACGCCGCCGGGGCGGACAACGCGCCGATGGCGGAGTTCGGGGCCGCCTGCAAGAAGGGCGGGCTCTGGCCGCTCGTCGCGGGCAACCGGATCCACATCGCCCCGCCCTGCAACATCTCGCCCCAGGACGTGGAGAGGGGCCTGCGGATCCTCGACGAGGCCCTCACGGTGGCCGACGCGCACACCGCCTGACCTGCGCGTCTGTGGGGTCGCCCAATCCGCTGGTGCCGGTCTTCGGAGGATCCGTGCGGTGGTCATCGCGCCGTACGCATGCTGCAATCCGTGCAGGCCACAAAACGCCAAATCAGGCCAAGCACCTACGGACCGGGATGCACGTCAGTCCCGGGGCGGCCCCCTCGGGGCCGAACGGCGGGGAGCGGGAAGACCGCTGGACGCCGGGCGTACGGGATCCAGAAGTACGGACTCCGTGTTCCCGAGTACCCGAAGGAAGACAGCATGAGCAAGCACGTCCTGGCACAGAACCAGTACGGCAAGGCCGAGAACCGCATCGTGAAGGTCACCCGCAAGGGAAACGACGGCTCCTGGCACGAGATCCGCGACCTCAATGTCTCCGTCGCGCTCCGCGGTGAGTTCCGCGACGTCCACCTCACCGGCGACAACGCCAACTGCCTGCCGACCGACACCACCAAGAACACGGTGTACGCCTTCGGCAAGGAGCACGGCATCGAGTCCCCGGAGGCCTTCGGCATCCTGCTCGCCAAGCACTTCGTCTCCTCACAGGCGCCGATCCGCGAGGCCCAGATCCGCATCGAGGAATTCGCCTGGGAGCGCATTCCGGTCCCGACGCGCAAGGAGCAGCACTCCTTCGTCCTCAAGGGCCAGGAGGTGCGCACCGCGCAGGTCACCTACAGCGAGACCACGGGCCTGCAGGTCATCTCGGGCCTGAAGGACCTCACGGTGATGAACTCGACGAACTCCGAGTTCCACGGGTACGTCAAGGACCGGTACACCACGCTCAAGGAGGCGTACGACCGCATTCTGGCGACCAAGGTCACCGCGCGGTGGGCCCACTCGGCGCTGGCCGCGGACGACCCCGGGTACGACTGGGACCAGGCGTACAAGAAGGTCCGCAAGAACATGCTGGAGGCCTTCGCGGAGACGTACTCGTACTCGCTCCAGCAGACCCTGAACCAGATGGCCGAGCGCGTGCTCGACAACTGCCCCAAGGTCAACGAGGTACGGCTCAACCTGCCGAACAAGCACCACTTCCTCGTCGACCTGGAGCCCTTCGGCCTGAAGAACGACAACGAGGTCTACTTCGCGGCGGACCGCATGTACGGCCTGATCGAGGGCACCGTCCACCGCGACGGCGTACAGCCCGTGATCGCGACGTCCGACTGGATCGTGGCGTAGGCCGCCTCCGGCGGCCCGCGCCGGCCAGGGGCGGGGCCCGGACCGCGTCGCGGGGTCCGGGCCCGGCCCCTTGGCGGCCGCGCCACTACGTCCCGGGCAGCTCCTCCTGCGGGCGGCCCACGAGGAGGTTCCAGCGCCCGGCCCGCCCGGTCAGCGTGGTCACCGAGTCCGGCCGTACGTCGAGCCGCCAGAAGGCCGCCGCCGGGAGCTCCAGGGCGTGCACCACGGCCGCCCGTACGACGGCCTGCTCGACCTCGGCCCGGTGCGTACCCGGGGGCAGGGCGGCCAGTTCCGCCCCGACACGGGCGACCAGCGCGTCCACGGACTCGCCGCCCGGCGGGGCGTAGCCGGGGTCGGTCAGCCAGGCGTGCAGGGCCTCGGGAGTCTCGGCCGCCACCTCGTCCAGGGTGAGCCCGGCCCACTCCCCCGTGTCCAGGCCCCGCAGACCCGCGTATGCGGGGCACGGCCGCGCGTGGCCGAAGCGGCCCTGGCGGGCGGCGGTGTCCAGTGGGGGGCGCACGAGGTGGACGCGCACCGACCGACTCTTCATACCGGGAGCCTAAGGGTTGTCCCGTGATCCCCGGCGGCCGCTGCACGAGTGCCGCCACCTGCTCGGATTCCCCTGCCGCCGCACCGTCTTCCGCCCGGTGCGTCCGGCCGCGGCGACCACGCCCGACCATGCGGAGGACTACTTTCGGCCTGGCCTCCGGTTTTCTAGCCGACCGGGCCCTTGTGCCCGTCCGCCCCGCCCAAGGAGGCTTTGCTGCCGACCAGTTGATGATGAAAGGGCCGATAGTCCATGGCGACGGCGATCAGGGAATGGCGGGGCTGGACGGGTGCCGCACCCTTCTGGCTGAATTCCTTCCTGCTGCTCCTGGCTCCCTGCTGCGCCGTCACGCTGTTCGGCCAGATCGGCATCATCGCCGCCCTGGCCGCACTGGGCGGCCTGGCCCGCCACCTCTGGTACGGCGACTACGGCCATCCGGCCGTGCATCTGGCCGCCGTGGCGATGGGCGCGGGCACGGCGGCCGTCGTCATGTGAGCCCGTGGGGCCGGGGCCGCCCGGCCCTTCTTGGTGCTGCCCGGGCCTTTCCCGGTGCCGCCGGGCCTTTCCCGGTGCCGCCGGGCCCTCACCCGTTCGGGCGTATCCGCGCCGAACCCGGCGGCCGCGGCCGCGGACCGGCGCAAGCTGCGAACACTGCCCGATCGTGCGGCGACACGCCCGTGACTCCATGTCAGTCTCCCGTGTTTCACGGTGTGCCGATGGGCAGAGGAAGTGTCCACTGCTCACATGACCCCGGCCGCACGAGCCGGACAGGAGGGAATCCCATGCCCCGCGCCCAGTGGGTCGTCGCGTCCCTGACGGTGGCTCTGCTGACCAGCACCGTCGTGGTGTTGCAGCGGACCGAGGGTGCCGCGCCGCCGCCCGGGGCCGCGACCACCGACGACGCGCTGCCCTCCCGGGCGCTGGGGCTGTCCGGCCACCGCCGCCTGGTACGTGAGCTGGAGCGGTCCGGCGGGAACGACCCCGTCGAGGTGACGCGGCCGCGCAGGATCGCCGCGGGGCCGTTGAGGACGGTCTCGGGACCGCTGCGGGCCGCCCGGCCGCTGAGGCTGCGCATCCCGAGCCTGGGCGTCGACGTGCCGTTCGGCGGCGAGGACGAGGAGGCCGCCTGGGACTCCGGAGGTCCGGCCCCCGGTGCGGCCGGCACCGCCGTGGTCACCGGAAGCGGGCTGCGGCTGGGGGAGTTGCGGCGGGGCCGGACCATCGAGATCCCGCGCGCGGACCGCCGTACGGCCGTGTTCACCGTCGTGGGGGTCTCACCCGGCGCGGCGCCACGGCAGGAGGAGCCCTCCGGGCGGGCCCAACTGCGGGTGATCGGCGGGGAGGCCGCGGTACTGGCCCGGCTGACGGGGCACCGCAGCAGCGGTTGACACCTGGCGCTCTGTCAGCCGTGGGGGGTGTCTTCGTCCCCCGGTCGGCGGCTTCTGAGGGTCCGTCCGGGAGCCTTCCGGCGTGGCGGGGCAGACCCCTCGCATGAACTGGAGGCGACGCGCACGCGCGGCACTGACGAGGGCGCTCACGGCGACCTGCGTCGTGCTGCTGTGCGTGTTCGGTGCCGGACCGACCGGCGCGGCCGCCGCGGAGCACCGCCCGGCCTGCCCGGCCCCTGCGCCCCCCTCGGGCCCCGCGGAGCCCATGGCTCCCGCCGAGCCCGGCGAGCCCGTGGAGGGCTCCACCGATCCGGCCGCCGACGCCGAGGCGCGCGCGGCCGTACGGGGGCCGGCGCGCGGGCTCGCCGGCGTACAGCGGACCCCGTACGCGGTGTTTCACGTGAAACAGGGCGGCGCCCCGGCGTGCGGGCCCCGCGCGGGAGCGGCGGCCGAACCGGCCCTGTGCCTGCGGACGGTGCGGAGTGTGGTCCTGCGCTGCTGAGCGGACCGAGGGCGAAAAGCGCCCTGGTCCCCAGCGCACCCCCACACCCCCCTGAGCACCGTGAGGTTCCGCCATGCCCATCGACCCGTACGCCGCACTGAACGCCATGCTGCGCGCCGAGGTGTCCCGCTTCGCGCCGCCCGTACGCCAGGCCGAGCCGATCGCCCCGCCGAAGACCCCGGCCCCGGCAGCCGAGGACGAGGCTGATCCGCAGCAGACCCCGGCCGCGTAGGACCGTCGGCAGACATGGAGCGGCGCCGGCTCCTCCGACCCGGTCTCGGGAGGGGGAGTCGGCGCCGCTGTGCGCCCGGCCGTGCGGGCCTGCTCAGTCCTCGTGCGTGTAGTAGCGGTAGAAGGCGACGATGCCGACGCCCGCGGCGACCGCCAGCCCGATCACGGCGGAGGTGAGGACCGACTCGTCGGTGAGGCTGTGCAGGTAGCCCACCGCGATGCCGCCGAAGGCTCCGTAGGCGGCGGCGTGGACCTCGCGCATCATCCGGGGGCCGATCCTGGCCAGCGCGAACATGATCGCGGCGAAGATCACGCCGCACAGGATGCCGTAGAAGACGTTGGCGACGGTGACGGGGCCTTCCTGGCGCTCGATGAAGGCGCACCAGACGCCGTAGACGAGTCCGAGGAGCAGTGGCCTGACGTAGGCGCCCTTGCTCAGGTGGGTCATGTCCGCCATCTGCCGGTGCTGCCGGTGGGCAGCGGGTGCCGCATGTGCCATGACGGGCTCCTCTCTCCCATCATCCAGGGCACACCCGCCGCCACCGACCGGCAAGTGGATCAGCGGTCAGGGGGTGCGCACCGCCACGGCGTCGATCTCGAAGAGCATCCCGGGCAGGGCGAGTGAGGCCACGCCGATGAGGGTCTGCGCGGGAAGCTCGGTGCCCCAGGTGGCGTGCAGGTGCCTCACCAGCACCTCCAGCTTCCGCTGGTCGTGGCCGACGACGTAGGTGCCGATCCGGACCACGTCGGCGGGGCCGAGGCCGACGGCGGCGAGGGCGGTGCGGAGGTTGGCGAAGGCCTGCTCCACCTGGTCGGCGAAGTCGTCGGAGACGACGTGGCCGCTCTCGTCGGAGCCGTACTGGCCGGCTATGAAGACCTGTTCGCCGGGGGCGGAGACGAGGTGGCTGTAGCCGTAGTCGGTCGGGGTGTGGAGTCCTGCGGGGTTGGTGATGCTGCGCGTCATGCCGAGCTCCCTGCTTCCGTTTCCGTTGTCGTGCCGTGGCGTGCCCTGGCGTGCGGTGCCCTGGCGTGCGGTGCCCTGCGTGTCCCTGCCCGCCCGGGCCCCTCCCGTCGCGTGCGCTATTGCGCGGCGAGCCAGGCGCGGAGCCGCTGTGGGGCCTCGGGCGCCTGCCGTTCGGCCTGCTCCCGGATCTCGTCGAGGTTCTGGGCGGCGAGCGCCTTGCGCCAGGCCAGTTCGGCCCGGCTCATGGCGTGCGCGATGGCGCATTCGGCAGCGTCCGAGCCCGCGGCCGCCGGGTGGCCCGCGCCCGGTCCCTGCTTGCGGATCTCCGCGCAGCGGAAGGCCTCCTCGGGTCCCTCGACGGCGGCGACCACGTCCATGAGCGAGACGGCGGCGAGCGGGCGCGCCAGCCGGAAGCCGCCGCGCGGGCCGGGACTGGAGGTGAGGATGCCCGCCCGGGCCAGGGCCTGGAGCTGCTTGTTCAGGTAGGCCGCGGGCAGGTCGTGCCACGCGGCGAGCCGCGCCGCCGACACCGCCCGGTCCGGTCCGCTCCAGGCCAGGTTGACGCAGCTGTGAAGCGCCCACTCGACGCCCTCGCCCATCCTCATAATCTGGATACTAGATATCCAGAATAAGAAGGGCAAGGGTCCCACTCCGACGCCGAGCCCACCACCCGCCCGCAGCAACACCGCTCGCGCCCCGGGACCTCCCCGCTTTCCCTGGTGACGTGCGCACCATCCTGTCGGCGGTCCTCATCCTGCTCGTGGCACTCCTCATGCCCGCGAGCGCCGTCGCGCACTGGGCCGACCGCGATCTGGGCGAGGCCGACCGCTACACCGCCGCCATGGCACCCCTCGCCGAGAACACGGCGGTGCGGGAGGTCGTCGTCACCCACACCGCCCGCGCCCTCACCGGGCAGATCGACGCGGGCCCGTTCCAGGCGGGAGTGGACGCCCTGCTCGGCGAGGCACTGCACTCCTTCGCCGACACCCCCGCCTACCGGACGGCCTGGGACGCGGCCAACCGGGCCGCCCACGCCGCCTTCCTCGACGCCCTCACCACCGGCCACGGCAACGCCGTCACCATCGACCTCGCACCCGTCGTCGCCAAGATCAAGAGCGAACTCCTCGCCGACCAGGTGCCCTTCGCGGACCGCATCCCCGTGACCCGGCTGTCCGTGGAGGTCATGGAGTACGACAACCTCGGCGCACTCCGGAAAGGGTTCCGCATGCTCCAGATCGCCGGCGTCTGGCTCCCCGTGCTGACACTGCTCCTGGCCGTGTCGGCCGTCGCGGTCGCCGTCCGCAGGCGGCGCGCCGTGATCGCCACCGGCCTGGGCCTGGCGGTCGGGGCCGTCCTGCTCTGGCTCACGGTGGAGGTGTGCCGCCGCCTCACCCTCGACGACCTGCCCGCCGACATCGACCGCGCCGCCGCCGGCGCGGTGTACGACGCCCTCACCGCGTTCCTGCGCACCACCGCAGGGGTCGTGCTCCTGCTCGGGCTCGCGGCGGCTCTCGCGGCATGGGTGACGGGACGACTACGCCGAACCCCATAAGCTCGGAAGGTACAACACGCGCAGAACGACGCAGAAGAACCCAGAAGAACCGATTCGCGAGCGGCGGCACGGAAGCGGGATGAGCACCGAACGCACCGAACACATATCGTCGCGGCGCCCCCGGCACCACTCGCTGGCTCCGCCCGCCTGGCTGCTCGAAGGGCTGAAGCCGACCACCGCTCCCGTCCCCTGGGCCGCCGCGGCACGGGCGGCGGTCGCCCTGTCCGTGCCGCTCGTCGTCGGCTTCGCCGTGAACGAGCCCGAGTACGGCGCGCTCGCCTCCATGGGAGCCCTGTCCGGGGTCATCGGCGACACCGCCGACGCCTACCGGATGCGCGTCCTCAACATCGCCGTACCGCAGTTCTTCGGCGCCGTCGGCGTGTCCCTGGGAACCCTCGTCTACGGCCACGGCTGGGTGGCCGTCGGCGTACTCACCCTGATCGCCCTGGTCTCCGGGATGATCTCCTCCATCGGCACGGTCGCCTCCGTGTCCGGACTGCTGCTCCTGCTCAACGCCGTGGTCGGCGCCGGGCTCCCGCTCCCGCAGCCCTGGTGGACGGCCCCGCTGCTGATGGCCGCGGGCGGGCTCCTCGTCCTCGCCCTGACGCTGCTGGGCTGGCCCCTACGGGGACGGCAGCCCGAACGGGCCGCGGTCGCCGCCGCCTACCAGGCTCTGGCCGACACCCTGGAAGCCGCCGGCGGCCCGAGCGACCTCTACGACGAACGGCGCCGCCGGGTCACCCGGGAACTCGACCAGGCCTACGACCTGATCCTGGGCCGCCGGGCCCGTGTGCACGGCCGCAGCCGGTCGCTCGTCCGCATGCTCGCCCAGCTCAACGTGGTGATCCCGCTGGTGGAGGCCGCGCCCGCCGCCCACCTGCGCGGCCGGCCGCTGCCCCCCGAGATCCCCGCCGCCGTACGCGAGCTCGCGGCGGTCGTCGAGGAGGGCCGCACCGAGGCGCCCGTACTGGACCTGCCGCCCGCCCGCACCCCCGCCGAACGCGCCCTCGACGCGGCGCTGCGGCACGCCGCGACCGTCGTGCACCTCTCCGAGCCGGACCCGCACAACGTGGACGACCGCCTCGGCCGCCCCGCCGCGCTGCGCGTGCGCGCCCGCCGCGCGGTGCGCGACATGATGATGTCCGAGACCTCCTGGCGCTACGGGCTGCGGCTCGCGCTGTGCGTGGGCCTGGCCCAGTCCCTCGTGTCGGTGGTCGAGATCGAACGGTCCTACTGGGTCGCCCTGACCGTCACCTTCGTCCTCAAACCGGACTTCGGCTCGGTGTTCTCCCGTGCCCTGCTGCGCGCGCTCGGCACCGCGATCGGGCTGGTCACCGCCGCGGCCGTGCTCGCCGAGGTACCGCGCGGCTGGTGGGACGTGCCGGTGATGATGGTGCTCGGCGCGCTGATCCCGGTCTTCTCCGCCAAGGGGTACGCCTTCCAGACCGCCGCGATCACCCCGGTGATCCTGCTGCTCTCGGACCTGCTCAACCACCAGGGCTTCGACCTGATCCGCCCGCGTCTGCTGGACAGCCTCATCGGCTGCGCCATCACCCTGATCGCCGGATACCTGCTGTGGCCCGAGAGCTGGCACACCCGGATCGGGGACCGGCTCGCCGACACCGTGGACGACGCCGCCCGCTACGTGGAACGGGCCTTCGCGCCGACCTCCGACGACGCGGCCCGGGCGGCGGCGCGGACCGGCCGCCTCCAGGCCCGGCGGCGCCTCTACCGCGACCTGTCGGGCGTACGCAGCGAGTTCCAGCGGGCGCTGACCGAGCCGCCGCCGACCGGGACCCGGGCCGCCGCCTGGTGGCCGCTGGTCGTCGCCGTCGAACGGATCGTGGACGCGGTCACCGCCGCCCGGGTCCGCGTCAACCACGGCGCCCCGCCCCCGGCCGCCGAGGAGGTGGCGGGGATCGCCCGGCAGCTGCGGCAACTCGCCGACCGCGTACGCAGCAGCACCATCCCGGTGCGGGGCCAGGACGAACCGGCCGGCGAGGAGTCGGGCGTCCTGGCACCGGTCCACCAGGAACTCGCGGCGGCGCGCGCCATCACCCAGCCGGAGCGCTGACCGGGCCGGGCCGGGCCGGACGGGGGAGCATCGGAGCATGTACCGCGCCCCGGCCCTGCTGGTCCTCGTCCTGGCCCTGGCGGGGTGCGCCGACGTGGAAGGGCTCCACAACGAGGGCGACCTGGGCACGGTGCACGCCCCGCAGAGCCTGTGGAAGGACATCCGCCCCGACCCGCCCGACGAGGCCCAGAAGCCGGGCACGGCCGCCGTGGTCCCCGGACTGCCCAAGGTGCCCGACGGGCGGCTGCGCGGCGTGGACGCGGTCGGCGTCGTACGCGCCGACGTCACCTCCGCCGCGAAGCAGGACGGCGGTACGGGCCGGCTCGTCGACCCCCGGGCCGTCCGGCGGCTCGCGCTGTGCACACAGGCTGTGGACAAGGGCCCCGACTGCCCGGTGCGCCCTGCGGTCTTCCACGACCTGACGGGCAACGGCCGGGAGGAGCTGATCACCGCCCTGGACCTGGACGGCCGGCTCAGCGAACTGCGCGTCTACACCGTCCAGGACGACGGGCGGATCGCCCGGATCCTGTCCCGCCGGGCGGTCCTGGAAGGCGTGGAGGTGGCCGCGGAACATCTGGCCGTCCGCGAGCCCACCTCGAACCCCGCCTACTTCGCCGTCTCCGACTACGTGTGGGACCCGAAGGCCGGGATCATGAACCTCGACCAGCTCACGCTCGACGACTGCGGGTCCCTGACCGGCGTCCCCCTCGGCCCGGACGCCCGGCGATGCACGCGCTGAGCAGCCTGCGCTGGAAGATCGCGCTGACCACCACGGCGGTGTGCTGCATGGTGGCCGCCGCACTCGGGATCCTGGTGCACAACGTGGTCGCCCGGCAGATCGTCGGCGAGGTCCGCAAGGACGCCGACACGGCCCTGGAGCACGCCCTCAGCCACTACGAGTACGGCACCACGCACGGCGACGTGAACATCGTCCTCGGCCCGGCCCAGCTGCCCCGCCCACTGCGCGACCTGGTCGCCCGCGGGGACACCGGCAGCATGGTCGGCTCGCTCGACGGCAAGCCCGTGATGTGGGCCGCGGCCCCGGCCGACCGGCAGGCCCTCGCCGTCTGGATCCCGTTCGAGGGCACCCGCACCCGGCTGCGGCACATCGACACCGCGATCCTCGCGTCCGCCGCGCTGGCCGCCGGGGTGGTGGCGCTCGCCGGCCTCTTCCTCGCCGACCGGATCAGCCGGCGCCTCGCGACCACCGCCGCCGTGGCCCGCCGGATCAGCGCCGGGGACCTGGACGCCCGGGTGGACTTCCCCTCCCGCGCGGCCGACCGGCGGCACGACCGCGGGCACGGCCGCCGCTCCCGGGACCGGGACGAGGTGCGGGACGTGGCGCAGGCACTGGACCTGATGGCCGGCTCGCTCCAGGAACGGCTGGAGGCCGAGAAGCGCTTCACGGCGGACGTGGCCCACGAGCTGCGCACCCCGCTCACCGGCTCGCTGGCCGCGGCGGCGCTGCTGCCGGAGGGCCGCCCCAAGGAGATGATCAACGACCGGCTGAAGGCCCTGCACCTGCTGACCGAGGACCTGTTGGAGATCTCCCGGCTGGAATCGGGCGTGGAGCGGGCCGACCTCGCCCTGGTGGAACTGGGCCGGGCGGTGGAACGGGCCGCCGCCGGAGCCGCGCCCGGCGTCTCGGTACGGGTGGTCCGCGACGCGGCGGTGCTCACCGACCGGCGGCGACTCGACCGGATCCTGACGAACCTGCTGGTCAACGCCCACCGGCATGGCAGGCCGCCGGTCGAGGTGACCGTGGAGGGGCCGGTGGTGACGGTGCGCGACCACGGGCCCGGCTATCCGCCCGAACTGATCGAGCAGGGCCCCAAGCGGTTCCGCACCGGAGACCCCGGGCGCGGGCGCGGCCACGGACTGGGGCTGACGATCGTGGCGGGACAGGCAGCGGTCCTGGAGATCACGCTGGCCTTCGCCAACGCCCCGGGCGGGGGTGCGGTCACGACGCTCAGGCTTCCTGTCGGACGCCTCCCGGAGGAAGGCTGACGCGCCGGGCAGGCGTTTCACACGCGTTGTGATGGTGTTTCACGTGAAACATCTGCCCGGCGCAGGGGATCAGACGCCGATGTTCTTGCCGTCCTCGCGCCAGACCGAGACGACTGCCGGGCGGACGATCTTGCCGGGCCCGTCGGGCCACACCGACTGCGGCTTCTCCACGGACGCGCCGTCGATCTCACCCGGGTGCTGGACCGCCACCAGGACGCGCTTGTCCTGAATGATCGGGCCGCAGGTCTCGGCGCCACGCGGCACGGTCAGGAACTGCTTCAGCTCACCGCGGCGCTCACCGCTGGTCGCGACGCCGAACAGGCCGTCGTGGGAGCCGAGCTGGTTGCCGTCGGTGGAGATCCACAGGTTGCCGTGCGGGTCGAAGGCCACGTTGTCCGGGCAGGAGATCGGGCTGACCTTGTCCTTCGGGAAGCCCGCGAAGTAGGTGGCCGGGTCGTTCGGGTCGCCGGCGACCAGGAAGAGCCGCCAGGCGAAGCCGTCGCCGGCCGGATCGTCGAAGTTCTCGGCGAGCTCCAGGACCTGTCCGTGCTTGTTCAGGTTGCGCGGGTTGGCCTCGGTTGCCCCCTCCGCCTTGCCGGGCTTGCCGCGGTCCGTGTTGTTGGTCAGCGCGACGTAGACGCGACCGGTGCGCGGGGAGGGCTCGACGTCCTCGGGGCGGTCCATCTTGGTGGCGCCCACCTTGTCGGCGGCCTGCCGCGTGAAGACGTACACCTCCTCGGCGGTCATGCCCTCGACGTGCGAGACGTTGCCGGTGGCCAGCTTGATCCAGACGCCTGAGCCGTCGAACTCGCCGTCGGAGGGGAGCTTGCCGGTGCCGTCGAGCTCGGAGGCCGGGGAGTCGCCGGTGAGCTTGGCGACGTAGAGGGTGCCCTCGTCGAGCAGCGTGAGGTTGTGCTCCTTCGCAGCACGGGAATTGCCCTTTTTCATCCGCTTCGACGAGACGAACTTGTAGAAGTAGTCGAAGCGCTCGTCGTCGCCCATGTAGACGACCGGACGTCCGTCCTCGGTCAGGCGGGGCTGCGCTGCCTCGTGCTTGAAGCGGCCCAGCGCGGTGCGCTTGCGCGGGACGGAGTTCGGGTCGTACGGGTCCAGCTCGACGACCCAGCCGAAGCGGTGCGACTCGTGGGGCTCCTGGGCCACGTCGAAGCGCTTGTCAAAGCGCTCCCACTTGCGCTCGGTGGCGCCGGCGGTCACGCCGTAGCGCTTCAGGCGGGCGGCGGCGGTGGGGTCGGTGACCTGGCCGGCGTTGCCGAAGTACTGGTTGAAGTTCTCCTCGCCGTGGAGGGTGGTGCCCCACGGGGTGGTACCGCCCGCGCAGTTGTTGAGGGTGCCGAGCACCTTGGTGCCGGTGGGGTCGGCGGAGGTCTTCAGCAAGGCTCCGCCCGCGGCCGGACCGGCCATCCGGAACTCGCTGGTGGCCGTCAGGCGGCGGTTGAGGTGGTGGCGGGAGACCGCGGTCAGCTTGCCGCTGCGGTGGTCCTCCTGGACGACGACCACAGACAGGCCGTGCGCGGCCCAGGCGATCTCGACCTGCTCGCGGGTCGGGTTGGCCGGGTCGTACGCCTTGAACATGAGGACTTCGTCGGTGTACTCGTGGTTGGCCACGAGCAACTGCCGACGCTCGTAGTCTCCGCCGAGCGGGAGGAGGCTCAGGAAGTCGTTGTTGTAGCCGAACTGGCCGGCCTGCGCGGCGGCGGTCTGCTTGTCGGCGTTGAAGCCGGGAGCGCCCTTGATGATCGGGTCGCCCCAGCGGATGACCACGTTCTGCGCGTGGCCCTCGGGGATGGTGACCTTGTCGTCGGTGTTGGGCGCGACGGCCTTGAAGCGCAGGCCCCGGGCGGCCTCGCCGCCCTTGCCGCCCTGTCCGGCACCGGAGGCGTCGGCGGCGGGGGCCGCGTTGGCGGCCTGCCCCGGACCGCTGAGCGCGACGGCGGATCCGGCGGCGGTGGCGACCGTCACGACGGCGGCGGAGCGCAGCATCGAGCGGCGGGAGTAGGCGCGGGCCATGACATCGCCCGCGTACTCGTTGTCACTTGTGTTCGGCACCTCGTGGAAGCAGGCGTCGCCACAGCGGTAGCGACAGGTGAGAGCGGAACGGCCGCTCCCATGCGGGTTGCCGATGAACGGCAGGAGCTTGCGCACGAGTGTCCTCCGAGTAGCTGCGTGGCCGCCGACAACGTGTCGGAACAATCCAGCCGCGACGCTAGGTCCGGGTTGCGCCGTTGCGGCGGCGCTCGGATGAACGCCGGGTGAACCCGGCACGTCGGGGCGGCAGTTCGGGAAAGGCGTGATCATCTCTGGGAGCCGGGCGCCACGAAGGGCGCCCCTGCCGAAGATCCAGCCGGGCGGCCGATAACCTTACGTGTCCACTCTGGGCAGGGATCAACCGCGCAGCACGGACAAATGACGCACGCACTCATGCGAAAGGCCTGGCCCATGGGTATTCGGAGCTTGTTGCGCAAGGTGTTCGGACGGTCTGCGGAACCGGTTCCGGAAACTTCGGACGCCACCTCGGCGGGTGTCCCCAACCAGGCGGAACGCCACCCCCTGGATGCCGCCGCCGAACTCGTGGCGGCGTCCTTCGACAACCCGACGGTTCCTCCGCAGACCACGCGGGACCGCGAGGCGGGCACGGTCCTGACGGCCCCCGCCCCGGCCGCCGACCCCACGGTCCCGGAAGCCCGCCGCCCCTCGCCTGCGGCGAAGCCCGACCCGGCGCTCCCCGCCCCCGCGGAGCCCGACGCCACCGAGCCGCAGGCTCAGGACGAGCCCCCCGCCCCCGCGGAGCAGGCCGACACCGCCGCCGCGGCGGAGGCGCAGCCCGCCGAGGCCACCCCGGAGGCGAACGCCGCCGAGCCGCAGGCGCAGGACGACGCCCCGGCCCCCGCCGACGCGGAGGTCACCGCCGCCGCACCGCAGACGGACGCCACCGAGCCGCAGGCTGCCGCTCCCGCGAAGCCCGAGGCCACCGAGCCGCAGGCTCAGGACGACGCCCCGGCCCCCGCCGACGCGGAGGTGACCGCCGACGCACCACAGGCGGAAGCCACCGAGCCGGAGGCTCAGGACGAGACCCCCGCCCCCGCGGAGCAGGCCGACACCGCCGACGCGGCGGAGGCGCAGCCCGCCGAGGCCACCCTGGAGGCGGAAGCCACCGAGCCGCAGGCTCAGGACGACGCCCCCGCTCCTGCGGAGCAGGCCGAAGCCGCCGCCGCGCAGGCGGAAGCCGGGGCGGAGCCCACCGCTCCCGCGGAGCCCGAGTCCGCCGAGCCGCAGGCTCAGGACGAAACCCCCGCCGCCACCACCGACCCGGAGGCCACCGCCGACGCGCCGCAGGCAGAGGTCACCGCCGACGCGCCGCAGGCAGAGGCAGAGGCGGCGGAAGGGCCCGCCCACACGGCCGCCGCCGTACGGCGGCGGGCGCCTGAGGTCGCCGCCGCGTACAAGGCCGCCGGGCAGGTGCTGCGGAGCAAGGGGAAGGCCGGCGCCCGCGCCAAGGTCTACCTGGTCCTGGACCGCTCCGGGTCGATGCGCGGGTTCTACAAGGACGGCAGCGCCCAGTACCTCGCCGACCACGCCCTCGCCCTCGCCGCGCACCTCGACGAGGCGGCGACCGTGCACACCGTGTTCTTCTCCACGGAGGTGGACGGCACCGCCGACCTGACCCTCGACAGCCACTACGGCTCCTGGGTCGAGGGCCGCCACGCCGAGCTCGGCCGGATGGGCCGCACCAGCTACCACGTGGCCGTCGAGGCCGTCCTCGCCCGCTACCGCGAGGACGGCGGCGAGGGCCCGGCCCTGGTCGTCTTCCAGACGGACGGCGCCCCCGACAACCGCCAGCCCGCCCGCCAGGCGCTGACGGACGCCGCCACCGCCGCCCCCGGCGTCCACTGGCAGTTCGTCGCCTTCGGAGACCACGACTCCAAGGCCTTCGACTTCCTGCGCAAGCTGGACGCCGAGAACGCCGGCTTCTTCCACGCCGGGCCCGCCCCCGCCGAACTGACCTCCGCGGCCCTCCTCAAGGGCGTCCTGGAGAACTTCTGAACGAAGCAACGACAAACAGGAGGGGCCCGGGGTCGTAGACCCCGGGCCCCTTCCGTACGGCTGCCGCCTAGCGCGCGGCGTCCGGGTGCACGGACTCGGTGACCGGCTTGGTGTCGGCCGACTTCGTCTCGACCGGCTTGCGCAGCGCGATGTTCAGCTCGCGCAGGCGGGCCTCCTCCAGCACCGTCGGCGCGCCCATCATCAGGTCCTGCGCGTTGCCGTTGAGCGGGAAGGCGATGGTCTCGCGGATGTTCGGCTCGTCGGCCAGCAGCATCACGATGCGGTCCACGCCCGGGGCGATGCCGCCGTGCGGCGGGGCGCCGAGGCGGAACGCGCGCAGCATGCCCGCGAACTCCCGCTCGACGGTCTCGGCCTCGTAACCGGCGATCTCGAAGGCCTTCAGCATGACCTCGGGCTCGTGGTTGCGGATGGCGCCGGAGGACAGCTCGATGCCGTTGCAGACGATGTCGTACTGCCAGGCCAGGATGTCCAGCGGGTCCTTCTCCTCCAGGTCCCTCATGCCGCCCTGTGGCATGGAGAACGGGTTGTGGGAGAAGTCGATCCGGCCGGTCTCCTCGTCCTTCTCGTACATCGGGAAGTCGACGATCCAGCAGAAGCGGAAGACGTTCTCCTCGAAGTGGCCGGCGCGCTTGGCGGCCTCGACCCGGACCGGGCCCATGATCTTGGAGACCTCGTCGAACTCGCCCGCGCCGAAGAACACGGCGTGGCCGGGGACCAGGCCCAGGCGCTCGGTGAGGACCTTGACGTTCTCCTCGGTGAGGAACTTCGCGATCGGGCCGGTCAGGGTGCCGTCCTCGCCGACGCGCACCCAGGCCAGGCCCTTCGCGCCCAGCGAGACGGCGTAGTCGCCGAGGCCGTCGAAGAACTTGCGCGGCTGGGCGGCGGTGTCGGGGACGGCCAGGGCGCGCACGTGCTTGCCGGCGAACGCCTTGAACTCCGAGGCCTCGAACACGTCGGTGATGTCGACGAGCTCCAGCTTGGCGCGCAGGTCGGGCTTGTCGTTGCCGTACTTCAGCATCGACTCGCGGAACGGGATCCGCGGGAACGGCGAGGTGACCTCGCGGCCGTTGCCGAACTCGGTGAAGAGCTCGGTCATCAGCTTCTCGATCGGCTGGAAGACGTCCTCCTGCTCGACGAAGGACATCTCCACGTCGAGCTGGTAGAACTCGCCCGGCGAGCGGTCGGCGCGGGCGTCCTCGTCGCGGAAGCAGGGCGCGATCTGGAAGTACCGGTCGAAGCCGGAGATCATCAGCAGCTGCTTGAACTGCTGGGGGGCCTGCGGCAGGGCGTAGAACTTGCCCGGGTTCAGGCGGGACGGCACGACGAAGTCACGGGCGCCCTCGGGGGAGGTCGCGGTGAGGATCGGGGTCGCCATCTCGTTGAAGCCGAGCGCGACCATCTTCGAGCGGATCGAGGCGATGACGGCCGACCGCAGCATGATGTTGCGGTGCATGCGCTCGCGGCGCAGGTCGAGGAAGCGGTACTCCAGGCGGCGCTCCTCGTTCACACCGTCGTCGGTGTTGATCGTGAAGGGCAGCGGGGCGGCGGCGCCGAGCACCTCGACCTCGGAGACCTCGATCTCGATCTCGCCGGTCGGCAGGTCGGGGTTGACGTTGTCCGCGCCGCGGGAGACGACCTTGCCGTCGATGCGGACGACGGTCTCCTTGGAGACGCTGCTGAGGGCCTCGTTGGCGGCGGTGCCGGGGCGGGCGACCAGCTGCGTGATGCCGTAGTGGTCGCGCAGATCGATGAAGAGGATGCCGCCCAGGTCTCGACGGTTGTGCAGCCAGCCGCTCAGTCGGACGTCGGCGGCGACGTCAGAGGCGCGGAGCTCGCCGCAGGTGTGGGACCTGTACCGATGCATCAGTCATCCAGTTCTACGCGATACCAGGGTGGATTCAACCGTCCCAAGGTTACCGTCCGGGACGGTGGCGGGTCGGGCACTGCCGTCCGCCTGCGCAAATGCGGCCGACTTCGCGCGAACAGGCACGTACCGGATGCGACCTGTAAAGATGACCGGGTGCGTACCGAGGATGTCCTGGCCGCCGTCGCGACGGGTCTGTGGAAGTGGGACAACGCCTCCGGCACGGTCTCGCTCGACGCGGAGGCCGCCCGGCTCCTCGGGCTGCCCGCCGAACCGGTGGTCCTGCCGGAGGTCGCCGTACGCTCCCGCTTCCACCCCGTGGACTGGAACGAGATCAACGGAATCGTGAACCTGGCCGTCGCCGAGGGCACCCTCGCCGAGGCCCGGCTGCGGATCATGGACGTGGACGGCCGGGTCATGCGGACGGTACGCAGCCGCTCCAGGCCGCTGGAGCGCTGGACGGCCGACGGGAACCTGGACTACGAGCTGATCGGCACCATCCAGGAGATCGCCGAACCCCAGCCGGGCACCACCGCCGCCCACACGCCCATCACGGGCGACTGGCGGCGCTCCCGCGAGGCGTTCCTGCTGGACGCGGGCCGGGCGCTGGCGGAGGCCCGGTCCACGGCGGAGGTGCTGCGGGTCGCGGCCTCGCTGTCCATGCCCGGCTTCAGCCCCGACGGGCTCGCCGTCTTCGGCGTGGCCGGGGACCGGCTGTCCGTCATCGGCCACCACGGGCACGACGCCGGGGACGAGGGGCCCTTCACGGACATGCCGCTGGAGACGGACTACCCGGCCGCCGAGGTCGTGCGTACCGGCCGGGCGATCTACCTGTCCTCCCCCGAGGACTACAAACGGCGCTTCCCGGCCACCTGGCCGCTCGCCCAGCGCTTCGACCGGGTGTCCTGGGCCTTCCTGCCGCTGATCGTGGCCGGACGGACCATGGGCGCCTGGATGGCCGCCTTCAGGCAGCCGGCGTCCTTCTCGCCCGACGAGCGGTCCGTCCTGACGACCGTGGCCCGGATGCTGGCCCAGGCCCTCCAGCGGGCCGGGGTGGCCGAATCCGAGCGGGAACTCACCACGGGCCTGCAACGGTCGATGATGCCGCAGCTCGGCCCGGAGATCCCCGGCATGCGGATCGCCGCCCGCTACGTCCCCACGGGCGGCGGGCTCCAGGTCGGCGGCGACTGGTACGACATGATCCCGCTGCCGTCGGGCCGGTTCGCGCTGGTCATCGGCGACGTGCAGGGCCACGACGTCCGGGCGGCCGGCCTGATGGGCCAGCTGCGGATCGCCGTACGGGCGTACGCGTCCGAGGGGCACCGGCCGGACGCGGTGCTCTCGCGCGCCTCCCGCTTCCTCGCCGGGCTGTGCACCTCCCAGGAGACCGCCGCGGAGGAGGACCCTGACGCGCGCAGTGCCCGCTTCGCGACCTGCCTGTACGTGGAGTGCGATCCGCGGACCGGAACGCTGGAGGTGGCCCGCGCCGGCCATCCCGACCCCGCGGTGCGGATGACCGACGGCACGGTGCTGATGCGGCCCACCGCCGGCGGGCTCCCCCTCGGGATCGTCCCCGACACCGACTATCCGACGACCCGGTTCACGCTGGAGCCCGGCGAGACGATGATGCTCTGCACCGACGGGCTCATCGAGACCGGCGGGCACGACCTGGACACCGGCTGGGCCCGGCTGCGCGCCGTCCTGGAGGCCGACCCGCACGAGGCGGGGGCCCATGAGCCGGGGCACCTGGAAACACTGGCGGACCTGCTGGTCCAGGCCGTGCACGGGCCGTCCTCGCACCACACGACCGGCCCGCTGGCCGACCGGCGTGAGGACGACATAGCCGTCGTGCTGCTGTGCCGCGAGGGCGCGGGCTGCGGCTGCGGCGCCCCGCCGGCGCACCCGGTCCGCCCGACCCGCCGCACGATGCTGACCGTGGCGCAGGCGGAACCCGAACGCATCGCGGGGGCCCGCCGGCAGGTCCGGGAGCTGCTGCACGACTGGGCCGACGAGGAGCAGGTCGACTCGGCGGTGCTGATGGTCTCCGAGATGGTCACCAACGTCCTCATGCACACGGACGGGGACGCCCTGCTGGTCGCGGAGGCGGTCGGCGACCTGGGCGGGCGCCGGCTGCGCGTGGAGGTCGCGGACTCCAGCGACGAGCTCCCGCACAAGCGGCACCCGGGCGAGATGGCCTCCAGCGGGCGCGGGGTGCTGCTGACGGAGATGCTGGCCGACGCGTGGGGCGTGGACCCGCGCGGTGAGGGCAAGTCGATCTGGTTCGAGCTGTACGAGCAGTCCAAGCGGCCCGACGCGTGAAGGCGGCACGGGCCCCGGCCCTCACGGGTAGGGGCGGCACCGGCCGGTACGGATGAAGGCGGCAGCGGCCGGGGCCCCTCGCGGCGGCCCGTGGTTGGATGACGCCGTGCCGAACTCCCTGCTCCCCGAACCGGTCCGGCGGCTCGCCGCCTGGTGCGCCGTCGTCCTGCTGGTCACCGCGGTCCTCGCCGTCGGCGTGTGGCTGTGCATCGTCCTCCAGACCGCCGTCACGCCCGTACTGCTGGCCGTACTGGGTACGGCCCTGCTCGGGCCGATGCACCGGCGGCTGGTGGCCATGGGCGTGAACCGCTCGTCGGCCGCGGCACTGACCTGCCTGGCCGTGGTCGCCGTCGTCGGCGGGGCCTGGTACATCGTCGTCCTCGCGCTCATCGAGACCGGTGACCAGATCATCGACGCCCTGCGCCGGGCCGGCCAGACGCTCGCCGAGCACTTCGGGGCGGTGGGCACCTCGCTGGAGGACATCACCGCGAACTCCAAGGAGCTGCTGACGAAGTTCGGCGGCACGGCCGCGTCCGGCGTGGTCGCCGGGCTCAGCGTGGTGGGCTCGGTGCTGGCGATGGCCCTGCTCGCGATGGTGCTGATCTTCTTCTTCCTGCGCGACTCCGACCGGGCCGTGGGCGCGCTGCGCTCGGTCGTGCCGAGCCGTTCCGGGGACCTGATGGAGGCGATGGGGCGGCGCGCCTTCGAGGCCGTCGAGGGCTTCATGCGCGGCACCACCTTCGTGGCGCTGATCGACGGCGTGCTGATCGGAGCGGGCCTGCTGATCCTCGACGTCCCGGGCGCGCTGGGCCTGGCCGCCCTGGTCTTCGTGACCGCGTACATCCCCTACCTCGGCGCCATCCTCTCCGGCGCCGTCGCGGTCCTCGTCGCCTTCGCCGACCGCGGCTGGGCCATCGGCCTGTGGGCGCTGGGCCTGGTGCTGCTGGTCCAGATGATCGAGGGGTACGTGCTGCAGCCCGTGGTGCAGAGCCGCACGGTGCAGATGCATCCGGCCGTGGTGATGCTGGCCATCACCGCCGGGGCGAGCGTCGCGGGCATCCTCGGCATGCTCCTCGCGGTACCGCTGACGGCGGCGCTCTTCGGCGTGATCTCGGAGCTCCGCGACCGGTACGCCGAGACGGAGGCGGGGGCGAAGCCGGGAGCGGCGGAGGCGCCGCCGCCCGCGGACCCCGCCTGACGGCTCGCCGACATGACGCCACGGGCCGCGCCCCCCTCCCCGGGGGCGCGGCCCGTGGCGTCGCATTGTCGACGTCAGTCCTCGTCGGCCTGGCCCGCGCCACGGTGGCCGAGGCCCGTGCGGGCGGTGGTGGGGATGCGGCCGAGCCGGCCCGCCTGGAAGTCGTCGAAGGCCTGCTGGAGCTCGTGCTTGCTGTTCATGACGAACGGCCCGTAGTGCGCCATCGGCTCCCGGATCGGACGCCCGCCGAGGAGGACGATCTCCAGGTCGGGGGCGTTGGAGTCCTGCGACTCGTCCGCCCGCACCGTGAGCGATCCGCCCTCGCCGAAGACGGCCGTCTGCCCGGTGTGCAGGGGGCGGCGGTCCTCGCCGACCGTGCCGCGCCCGGCCATCACGTACGCCAGGGCGTTGAAGTCCTCGCGCCACGGCAGGGTGATCTGCGCTCCCGGCGCGACGGTCGCGTGGATCATCGTGATGGGCGTGTGGGTGATGCCGGGGCCCTCGTGGCCGTCGAGCTCACCCGCGATGACGCGGAGCAGGGAGCCGCCGTCCGGGGTGGACAGCAGGGTGACCTTGCCGCCGCCGATGTCCTGGTAGCGCGGGGGCATCATCTTGTCGGAGGCCGGCAGGTTCACCCACAGCTGGAGGCCGTGGAAGAGCCCGCCGCTGACGACGAGGGACTCCGGCGGGGCCTCGATGTGCAGCAGGCCCGAACCGGCGGTCATCCACTGGGTGTCGCCGCCGTTGATGACCCCGCCGCCGCCGTTGCTGTCCTGGTGGACGAAGGTTCCGTCGATCAGGTACGTGACGGTCTCGAAGCCGCGGTGCGGATGCCAGGGGGTGCCCTTCGGCTCACCCGGCGCGTACTCCACCTCGCCCATCTGGTCCATCATGATGAACGGGTCGAGGTACTGGTAGTTGATCCCGGCGAACGCGCGACGCACCGGGAATCCCTCACCCTCGAACCCACTCGGAGCGGAGACGACGGCCAGCACCTTGCGCGGGACGACCGCCTGCGGCTCGGCCACACGCGGAAGCGTCAACGGATTCTCAACAGTCACTGCGGGCATGGTCAGGACCTCCTTCTGCTCCGAGTTTAGTTGAAACTCGAACTTTCTGCCACACCCCCAGAACAGGATGGCCCCCACGGGCATTCCCCCCATGCCCGCCGCGCCCCGAGGGGCGGTCCCGCCGTGATCCACACCACGGTCAACTTGATAGAACTGATGTCCAAGACGGCACCGCCATCTCGATGCACACCGCGGGGGAGACGATGGGTTTTGACGAGGAATGGGCCCAACTGCGCAGCGATGCCGCAGCACGTCAGGGCCCCGACATGCGCCTGAACCAGCTCGCCCCGGCAGCCGGCGGAGGGGGTGCGCCCGACTTCGGCACCGACGCGGCCCAGAAGAAGCTGGCGTCCGGAAAGCTGTCCGGCGAGGTCAGGACGCAGACCGACAACGCGGGGAAGAAGGCGGACGAGGAGACCACCGCCGCGATCACCGCCTTCTCGGGCTGGGACACGGCGGCGGGGCTGAAGACGGTCGAAACGACCTGGGACAACCAGGTCAAGAACCTGCTGGGCCGCCTGGCCACGGAGTCCCGGAACCTGAGCCGGACGCGGAGCATGTTCCTCACCCAGGACTTCGAGATGTACAGCGACTTCCGAATGCTGAAGCCGTCCGGTTCCAACGACACGAACGGCTGAGGGAAGCGATAGCACGTGGGACTCACGTACAAGAAGGTCATGGCGACCAGCTACGACAAGCTCACCGCCTCCGCCAAGGCGTGGGACGACATGGCCGCCGAATTCAAGAAGGCCGAATCGGCCTACGCGAGTGCCACCCGGGGGCTCTCTTCCCAGACGAACTGGACCGGCATAGCCCAGGGCAACGCCTCCTTGAACTTCGCGGGCACCCAGTACGAGTACGCGGCCGCCCAGGCTCAGGCGAAGGCCGTCGCGAACCTGCTGCGGGATGCCCACGGACAGTTCACGGAGCTGAAGCAGAGGCTTGAGTCGCTGGTCGCGGACGCCCGCAAGGACCATATGACGGTCGACGACGAGGGCAACGTCCGCCCCGACATGACTCAGAAGGAACGCTACGCCTACGTCCACGACCCCGACGGCCAGGCTCTGCTCGCGCAGTACAACAAGGCCGCGAACAGCTGGGCCGACCAGATCAAGAAGTACGTCAAGGCGTTCGAGGACGCCGACGCCGGTGTGAAGATGGCCCTTGAGGCCGCCGTGAAGGACAGCAACAAGGACGCCTTCACAGGCAAGGACGCCACATTCAACGGCTTCAACGCGGGCGCCAAGAGCGACATCGAGAAATACGAGCTGGAGTACGCCAAGGACGTGGCCACCCGGCTCAACAGCGGCGAGAAGGTCTCGAACGCCGATGTCGAAGGACTCAACCGCGTTCTTCGGGACAACGGCAACACGGCCTTCAAGCACCACACGGAATTCGGCCGGGACTTCGTCTCGGTCCTGGGCGCCGAGGGGACGATCAAGCTCTCGAACACGCTCAACAACGTGGCACACTCCGGCGACTCCGGCCGCAAGGGCCTCTACGGCGACACCAACAAGGCGCTGGCGAACACGCTGTCCAACGCGACACAGATGGTCTTCGTCGAAGGGCAGAAGAACCCCGCCTACGGCACCAAGGAGTACCAGCAGGCGTTCGAGAAGTGGTCGAAGACCCCCGACGCGAAGTTCTACAACGACTTCATGTCCGACCTGAAGAAGGCGGGCCTGGACAAGTTCGACCTCGACGTCGCGGCCGACAAGGCGCCCATGACCCGGGGTCAGGGCCAGGAGATCCGCGGCTACCAGGGACTGGTCACCCTCATGCAGCAGGGCGGCGGCTACTCGCCGCAGTTCCTCGGCGACCTCACCGACCAGATGATCGACGCCGAGAAGAAGGACAAGGACGTCTGGGACCTGTACGGCCAGTTCGAGGGCAAGAAGGACGGCTGGTTCGCCAACGACCCCGTCGACGGAACACTGGGGATCATCAGCCGCGACCCCGCGACGGCGACCGGATATCTCGACCCGGCGGCCGACGGCGACAAGAACCGCCTGGAGTACCTGCTGACGAAACGCGACTGGAACACCGTCAACACCGTGGACTACAACGTCCACGAGGTCGCCGGCACGGACAACGTCGACAAGGACGCCCGGGCCGGCCTGGGCCTCGCCCTCGAAGCCGCCACCACGGGACGTCCACCGGGATCGCCGGGCGAGGAACTCGGCCGCCACAGCGAGGCCGAGGCCCGCATCATGCACGACACGATCAACCTGCTCGACTACGGCAGCGCCACCGGCAGGGGCGGCGACGACTCGAAGGCGAACGGCGACAACCTGCTCAAGGAGCCGGGCTACGCGAGCATGCGCGGCTCGCTCGGGAGAGCACTGGCCTCGTACACGCCGGACATGGTGGACACGATCGTCGGCGACGGCACCATGAGCGGCCGGCCCGGTTCCGATTCTGACGGAAGCGACTCCCGGATCCAGAACAGCCGGAGCAGCATGCTCCGCATCATGCGCGGCGTCTCCGAGGACCCCGAGAACTTCTTCCTCCTGCACGAGGCCGAGCGCCGCTACACGGCACATCAGCTCACCACACAGGACCTGTCCGATCCCGAGGCCGTCAAGAACCTCGCCGCGAAGATCGGCGAGGCCAACGGCGCGTACAACGCGCTTGGCGGGGACGTGCAGTTGGGCGAGCGGGATTCCGACCTGAGTAGTGCCGCCGACCAGCGCGTCTACGGCTACCACGTCATCGGCGGTGCCGTCACCGGCATCCCGGTCGTCGGCGACATGGCCCAGCGAGTCGTCGACGGTTACTGGAACGAGTGGCTCAAGGGCGTCACCGCAGAACAGGGCCTGTTGGCCCGGGACCGCATCAGCTCCGGCAACGACGCCGCCCGGGACGACCTCAACCAGATCTTCGCCAGCTGGGGCACGCAGACGCGGCAGTCGGACGCCCTGATCGAAGCTGCCCAGCGAGAAGCACTCCAGAGCTACACGAGCGGGCGCGAGAGCGCCTACGACGCACTGCGGGAACGGAAGTAGTCCATGGCCATACGCACACGAGGTACCCGCCCCGGGCAGGCGGTCGCCGTACTGGCTGCGGCGGTCGCCCTGGCCGGCTGCGCCGGGCTGCTCACCTGGTGGAACACCGATGCCCTGGGTCCGGACCGCTTCTGCGCCGGCGCCCTCACCTCGTCCGAGGCGGGCTCCGTGCTCTCCGGCCCCGGCCGGATCGTCCAGCAGAACCTGCAGGACTGGTCGGACCCGTACTACGCGTTCTCGTGCAAGGTACAGCGCACGAACAAGTTCCTGAGCGACGACCAGCCCAGTCTGGAAGCCGAGCTGTCCTTCGACGGCGCAGACTTCGCCTGGGCCGGCTCCGCGCTGTGGAAGGACGCCTCCGCCTTCTCCTACTTCGTCGGTGGGGCGACCGGTGCGGCCTCCGAGACGCAGGCATGGGTCCTGCTTCCGGTCGGCTGCCCCGGCGCGGTGCGGCCCAACTCCAAGGAATCCGAGGTCCCGGTCCTCAAGGTGAACCTCACACAGGGCCGCACCACGCCCGAGGCGCTCGCCCGTGTGGCGATGTCCGGGGCCCGGCACGTGGCCGACGGCCTGGGCTGCAAGGACACGGGCGCCTTGAAGGACCCCGCCCGCCTGCAGGGGCCGGCCGGTGCGCCGAAGCCCACCGACCCGGCCAACGCATGCGGCATTCCGGGGTTCCGGCTGCCGGAAGCGGCTCTGGTCCAGGGCAAGGCGGAGCAGGGCACGGAGCGCGTCACCGGCAAGGAGTCCCGAACCCGGGTGTGCAGTCTCGACCTGAAGGGGCCCACAGCACCGCGGATCGACTTCGCGGTCAGCGACGACCCCGTGGTGACTCAGGGGGTACGCCAGGACAAGGCTGCCACCCGCGAGCGCAGCCGGACCGTCATCACCTGCAAAGACGGCGACCTGTACCTGGGAATGAGCCGCAACGACGCCTACAGGGACCTGCTCCTCGACGAGGGAATGGACAGGGCGTCGCAGGCCCGCACGGCACTGTTCGAAGCGTTCGCCAACGCCGTGACCACGGAGCGCGGCTGCGGGACGCCGAAGAGCTGATGATCGACACGCGGCCTGGCCGGCTTCCCGCTGTCTCCGTCTGCGCTCTCCAAAGGGGCGGTTCCGTGCCGGTCCGCGACGTGTGATCGACTGCCGCCCGTCCACCGTTGCCCATGAGAGGGATACATGACCGCCGACGCGCAGCGCCCTGACTCGCCCGACACCGCGACCGCCGTACCGGAGCGCTCCGAGGAGCAGCGGCAGGCAGGCCGTATGGAGGGGTGGTCGATCGCGTGGATGCTCCTGGCCCTGGTGATCTGGGGCTGGTTCGGCTTCCTGATGCTCGCCGACTACGGACCCGAGTACGGGGGCAGGCCCGAGTGCCGGGGCCCGCTGGTCGGCCCGCTCTCCGAGGACAGGGCGTGCCGCGACGCGCTGCGCGAGTGGCCCGCCCTGCTCGGCATCCTCGCGCTGGCGGTCCTCGCGACCGTCGTCGCGGCGGCGACGACGGTGTACGCCAAGGTCCTCACCCGCCTGTCAGGCCGCGAGTGGCCCGGCGCGCGGCCGCAGGACTGAGTCCGCGGCCGCGCCCGGGACCGTCAGCCGGTCACGGCCCGACGATGCGCAGCGAGTTGTAGGGCGTGAGGTCCACGTCGCGGTACGACCACGGCGCGATGGTGATGTCGCAGTTGGTGCCGTTGGCGTTGCGGCAGAGGTGGACGTACCAGCCGGGCGTCTGGTTGTTGAACACGCGCTTCACCCCGTACTGGTTGTAGAAGGGGTGGTTGCCCCGCGTGAAGTACTCCGCGGGCCAGCCGTTCCAGTTCGCACCCCCGTAGATGCACCCGGCGCCGTAGGAGCAGTTCGCGTAGGTGTCGCCCGCGGCCGCCGCGCCGGCCGGTGACGCCGTCAGGACCCCCGTGCCCAGCGCCATCACCCCCGTGGCCACGACCGCCGCGAGCTTCGTGCGTAAGGACGTACGTGACATCGCACTCTCCCCTTCGATAGGAGCGGGTTCTCCCGCACCACCGATACTGCGGATCCCGCGGGCCGGCCGCGATGCTTTCGGGCGTCGCCGAAAGCTTCACCCTCCGCTGTGCAGGAGGTCCGCGCCGAGGCCCGTCACCGAGTGCAGGACCGCCTTGCCGTCGCGCTCGGTGGTGATCAGGCCCGCCGCGCGCAGGGTGCGGGTGTGCTCCGAGACCGAGGGGAGGCTGATGTCGAGGTCCCGGGCCAGCTCGCTGGTCGTGCGCCGCTGCACCAGCCGCTGGAGCACCGCCGCCCGGGTCCGGCCCAGCAGCGCGTCCAGCGCGCCGTCGGCCCAGCCGGGGGAGGTCAGCGGCAGCGGGGTCATCGCCGGGTAGAGCAGGACGTGCGGGCCGTCGGGGTGCTCGGCTACCAGCGGGCGGCCCGTCCAGAACGGCGAGGGCATCAGGATCAGGCCGCGCCCGCCGAGGCGGACCTCGTAGTGCGGCGGCCGGGCCACCTCGAAGACGGTCCCCGACCAGCCGGCCGCGGGGTGCGTGCCGGCCAGGCACGCCCTGATGCCGTGGGTGGCCAGCAGCCGGGTGCGCCAGGCGACGTCCGCCTGGAAGGACTGCCGGATCCGGGACCAGTACGGGGCCACCACGCTGTCGTGGGCCGCGGTGAGCGCGCCGCCGAGCTGGTTCCACGCCTCGCGGTCGCGGCCCCACAGCGCGCGCAGCCAGGAATCGGGCCCGGGCGCCCTGGCGACGGCGCGGGCGAGCTGTTCGCCGGTCAGCAGCGGCGCGGCATCCCGAACGGCGGCCAGGCCCTCCTCCAGGGTCCGGGCGTACGGCTCGACGAACTGCGGGTTGTCACCGTCCGGGCGCAGCAGGTCCAGCAGGGGACGCACCTGTGGGGGGAGCTCCTGGCCGACGCCTGCCCGCCAGCGGCCGAAGACGGCCGCCTCGTCGGTGCGCTGCCAGGCCACCAGTGCCATCGCCAGCTCCACCATGGGGAGCGGCGCGTCGGCGAAGGTGACGTTGAACAGGTCCTCGGCCGTGAAGTGCACTCTCAGCATCGCGCCCCCCGGTGCCACGCCGTACGGCGTTGGGATCAGCCGTACATGCGGCGCATGGCGAAGTCGACCATCTGCTCGACGGCCTTCGCGTCGAAGACCATGCGGTGGTCGCCCTCCATGTCGAGGACGAAGCCGTAGCCGGTCGGCAGCAGGTCGATCACCTCGGCGCCGGTGATCACGAAGTACTTGGACTCCTTGCCGGCGTAGCGGCGCAGCTCCTTGAGCGTGGTGAACATGGGGATGACCGGCTGCTGCGTGTTGTGCAGCGCCAGGAACCCGGGGGTGTCGCCGCGGGGGCAGTACACCTTCGAGGTCGCGAAGACCTGCTGGAAGTCCTCGGCGGACATGGACCCCGTGGTGAAGGCCCGTACGGCGTCCGCGAGGGAGGGCGGGGACGGCTCGGGGTACAGCGGCGGTGCCTGCCCGTAGCCCTGCTGGGGCTGCTGAGGGGCGTACTGCTGCTGGGCGCCCGGATTCTGGTCGTAGCCGTACATGCGGCCCACCCTACCGAGCGGCCGCGCACATACCGGCCGGTACCGGCCAGTCCCCTCCCGGGGGGTGCGGTCAGGAGGCCCTGAGGGCCGCTACGAAGGACCCCCAGGCCGCGGCGCCGATCATGAGCAACCCTGCGGGTCAGAGGAAGGGCAGCCGTACGCGGGTCGAGCTCACCGATCCCGACCCGCACCCGTGGCCCGTACCGCGGCCGGCGGGCGAGGGCGACGAAGCGGGGCGCGCCCTCGCCCTGCTCGACGCGCCGGCGCTGCGCCGAGGCGTCACGCAGGGGCGCGGCACCAGGCCGGTGTGGTGCGAGCTTGACCCTGGTCACAGTCGTCACGGAAGGGTTGCCGTTATTACCGGCGGGTAGCATCATGTTGTTACCGATTGGTATGTACGAGGAACCTGTCTCCCCGAGCCTTAACGGAGCCGTAGCCATGGGGCACTACAAGTCGAATCTCCGCGACATCGAGTTCAACCTCTTCGAGGTGCTCGGCCGCGACCAGCACTACGGCACCGGTCCGTTCGAGGAGATGGACACCGAGACCGCCAAGAGCGTCCTGTCCGAGATAGCCCGCCTCGCCGAGAACGAGCTGGCCGAGTCCTTCGCGGACGCCGACCGCAACCCGCCCGTCTTCGACCCGGAGACGAACACGGCGCCGGTCCCGGCCTCGTTCAAGAAGAGCTACAAGGCCTTCATGGACTCCGAGTACTGGCGTCTGGGCATCCCGGAGGAGATCGGCGGCACCGTCTCCCCGCGCTCCCTCGTCTGGGCCTACGCGGAGCTGCTGCTCGGCTCGAACCCGGCCGTGTGGATGTACTCCTCCGGCCCGGCCTTCGCCGGCGTCCTCCACGAGGAGGGCAACGAGGCGCAGAAGAAGATCGCGCAGATCGCCGTCGAGAAGCGCTGGGGCTCCACCATGGTCCTCACCGAGCCGGACGCCGGCTCGGACGTGGGCGCCGGCCGCACCAAGGCCATCCAGCAGGAGGACGGCTCCTGGCACATCGAGGGCGTGAAGCGCTTCATCACCTCCGGTGAGCACGACATGGAGGAGAACATCCTCCACTACGTCCTCGCCCGCCCCGAGGGCCACGGCCCGGGCACCAAGGGCCTGTCCCTCTTCCTCGTCCCGAAGTTCCACTTCGACTGGGAGACCGGCGAGCTGGGCGAGCGCAACGGCGTCTACGCCACGAACGTCGAGCACAAGATGGGCCTCAAGGCCTCCAACACCTGCGAGATGACCTTCGGCGACCAGCACCCCGCCAAGGGCTGGCTGATCGGCGACAAGCACGACGGCATCCGCCAGATGTTCATGATCATCGAGTTCGCGCGCATGATGGTCGGCACGAAGGCCATCGCCACCCTCTCCACCGGCTACCTCAACGCGCTGGAGTACGCCAAGGAGCGCGTGCAGGGCCCGGACCTGGCCAACTTCATGGACAAGACCGCGCCCAAGGTCACCATCACGCACCACCCCGACGTGCGCCGCTCCCTGATGACGCAGAAGGCGTACGCCGAGGGCATGCGCGCCCTCGTCCTCTACACCGCGACCGTCCAGGACGAGATCCAGGTCAAGCAGGCCGCCGGCGAGGACGCCTCCTCCCTCATCGGCCTGAACGACCTGCTCCTGCCGATCGTGAAGGGCTACGGCTCGGAGAAGTCCTACGAGCAGCTCGCGCAGTCCCTGCAGACCTTCGGCGGCTCCGGCTACCTGCAGGAGTACCCGATCGAGCAGTACATCCGCGACGCCAAGATCGACACCCTCTACGAGGGCACCACGGCCATCCAGGGCCAGGACTTCTTCTTCCGGAAGATCGTCCGCGACCAGGGCGCCTCGCTGAACATCCTCTCCGAGACGATCAAGAAGTTCCTGGCCGAGGCCGTCGGCGGCGAGGAGCTGGCCGGCGCCCGCGACGCGCTCGCCAAGGCAGCCGTGGACCTGGAGGCCATCGTCGGCCAGATGATCGTCGACCTCACCGCCACCGGCGAGGACGTCAAGAACATCTACAAGGTCGGCCAGAACACCACCCGCCTGCTGATGGCCTCCGGCGACGTCGTCGTCGGATACCTCCTGCTCAAGGGTGCCGCCGTGGCCGCCGAGAAGCTGGCGACGGCCTCCGCGAAGGACGTCCCCTTCTACACCGGCAAGATCGCCGCCGCGAAGTTCTTCGCCGCCGAGGTCCTCCCGGGCGTCTCGGTCCAGCGCCAGCTGGCCGAGGCCGTCGACAACTCCATCATGGAGCTCGACGAGGCCGCCTTCTAAGGACGCGCCACCCGCGCAGCACTCCTGCGCCGCAACCGCACAGCGGCCGGGTCCCCCGCACAGGGACCCGGCCGCTGCCGCGTACCCGGACCCCTTCCAGGGCCCTGTACTGCGGCTTTCCCCGATGTCAGTCGTTCATGGGACGCTCGTAGGCATGAGTCCACAGGATCAGCACGGCAGCAGGGGGTACTCCGTCCCCACCGGGCGGCCGTACGCCCTCAAGGAGCTGCAGGCGAGCCTGGGCAGCCTCGGCGACCACCTGCGCGAGCTGTACGACGGCGCCCACCCCGCCGAGTACGACACCATCGCCGACGCGCTGTACGTGGCCTTCCAGACGGCCGCCGGACTGGCCCCCGCCAAGAGCTACACCGGCTGCCCCGAGCACCCCAACGGCGCCCTCGACCCCGAGGCCCCCGAAGGCTGGGGCCGCTGCCTCATCTGCAACGACCGCCGCCGCCTCGGACAGCGCCACCGCGGCGGCCCCGGCCCCGCCCCCGCCGGCGAGCAGCGCCGCCTGGGCTACCCCGTACCGGACCCCCCGTACACCCTCCACGCGCTGCGCGCCTACCTGCGCACCGTCGAGGACCAGCGGTTCCACCTGGGACTGTCCTCCCCCGCCGAGGACTTCGTCCGCATCGCCGACGACCTCCACCGCGCCTTCATCGTGGCCCGCGAACTGTCCCGCCCGCGCAACGCCTCGGGCTGCTCCGAGCACCCCGGCGCCCCCATCGACCCGGACGCACCCCCCGGCGAGGCCTGTATCTTCTGCGCCGGACGCCGACGACGTGCGCAGCGCTCCCCGCAGACCCCGGAGATGCTGCCGCGCATCCGCCGGGGCGAGCGCCGGCAGCTCCAGCGCAGGTTCGACCGGCCGCCGGGCTGAGCCGCCCGCGCAACGCGCCGGTCCGGCCATGGCGAACACCGACCCGCCCCTCGTTAAGGTGAACCACTCGGCTTCCACCCCTCCCGAGCGGGAGGGATTCCCACACTCACGCGTGAGGGTCCCTCTTGCGCCACGGACCGCCCCGACCGAGAGGAGGACTCCCCATGAGGTCTCGCCCCCGCTCCACCCTCAGCAGCACCCGGCCCGGCGGCCGGCGAACCGACCGCGGCGTTCCCCTCCCGGCCGTCGGCGGCCCCGCGGGCCGAGCGCACCGCCCGCACCGCCTGCGGCTGTCCGAACGCCCGCGACCGTTCCACGGCCCGCGGATCCGTCGGATAGAAACGGCATGTGAACGACCGCTGCGCGGCAGGAACACCCAGACCGCCGCCGCCGCGACCGATCACGATCCGCACACCAGCACAGGTCACAGCCTCACGCCGCGGCACACCGCCGCGGCGAGGCTCCGAGCCGGAAATGCGTTTCCTCACCCGGCTGAAGCCGGGGGCTTCCACACAAGGGAAATACGATGAGCTCTCCCGCCCGCTTCGATCGCGGCCACACCGACGATCTGATGACCTTCCTGACGGCCAGTCCGTCGCCGTACCACGCCGTGGCCAACGCCGCCGAACGGCTGGAGAAGGCAGGCTTCAGGCAGTTGTCGGAGACGGACGCCTGGGACTCGGGCACCGGGGGCAAGTTCGTGCTCCGCGGCGGCGCGCTCATCGCCTGGTACGTCCCCGAAGGCGCCGCGGCACACACCCCGTTCCGCATCATCGGCGCCCACACCGACTCCCCCAACCTGCGGGTCAAGCCGCTCCCCGACACGGGCTCGCAGGGCTGGCGGCAGATCGCGGTCGAGATCTACGGCGGCACCCTCCTCAACACCTGGCTGGACCGGGACCTGGGCCTGGCCGGCCGGCTGACCCTCCGCGACGGCACCGAACGCCTCGTGAACATCGACCGTGCGCTGCTGCGCGTGCCCCAACTGGCCGTGCACCTGGACCGGTCGGTGAACACCGACGGCCTCAAGCTCGACAAGCAGCGCCACATGCAGCCGATCTGGGGCCTCGGCGAGGCCCACGAGGGCGACCTCATCGCCTTCCTGGAAGAGGAAGAGGGCCTGGAACACGGCTCGGTGGCCGGCTGGGACCTGATGGTCCACTCGATCGAGCCGCCCGCCTACCTCGGCCGCGACCGCGAACTCGTGGCCGGCCCCCGCATGGACAACCTGCTGTCCGTGCACGCGGGTGTCGCCGCGCTGGCCGCCGTCACCGGCGCCGGGAAGCTCGACCACATCCCTGTGCTGGCCGCCTTCGACCACGAGGAGAACGGCTCGCAGTCGGACACCGGCGCCGACGGCCCGCTGCTGGGCAACGTGCTGGAACGTTCAGTCTTCGCACGCGGAGGCAGCTACGAGGACCGCGCACGGGCCTTCGCCGGCACCATCTGCCTGTCCTCCGACACCGGGCACGCCGTGCACCCCAACTACGGGGAGCGGCACGACCCCACGCACCACCCGAGGGCCAACGCCGGCCCGATCCTGAAGGTCAACGTCAACCAGCGCTACGCCACCGACGGCAGCGGGCGCGCGGTGTTCGCCGCCGCGTGCGAGCGGGCCGGCGTCCCCTGGCAGACGTTCGTCTCCAACAACTCGATGCCGTGCGGCACGACGATCGGCCCGATCACGGCCGCCCGCCACGGCATCCAGACCGTGGACATCGGCGTGGCGATCCTCTCCATGCACAGCGCCCGCGAACTGTGCGGCGCGGACGACCCGTACCTCCTCGCCAACGCCCTGGTGGCCTTCCTGGAGGGCTGACCCCGCAGCTCCTCCAGGAAGGCGCGTCAGGCCTCAGCCCTGGTCGTCGTCCATCCCGGCCAGGACCAGGGGCAGCCGGGCGGCGCCGTCGGCGGTGACCCGGACCGGCACGCCCCAGTCCTGCTGGTGGACGTGGCAGGCCGGGTACTCGTTGGCCGGGTCGTCGTCGCAGGACGCGGCCATCGCCGAGACGTGCAGCACGCCCTCGGTGACGGCCGGGTTCAGCTCCAGCTCCCGGAACAGGTCGGTCCCGGCGCCCTCGCCGCCCGCCAGCAGCTCCGGCGGGGTCGAGGAGACGAGAAGGCGGGTGGAGGGCCCGTAGCGGGTGTCGAGCTTCTGCCCGCTCGGGGCCTGGAAGACCACGTCCAGGCGCAGCATGCCGGGCGTTACCTCGGTGGCGGCCCGCTGGGTGCGGTGGGCGACCGCGTCCACCCGTACCGCCTCCTCCGGGAGCCGCAGCCGCGTCAGGCGGTGCCGGGCGGACTCGACGACCACGATCTCGTCGCCGACGAGCACGGCGTCGCTGGGCTCGCGCAGGTCCGTCGCCAGAGTCGAGACCTGGCCGGTGGCGGGGTCGTAGCGGCGCAGCGCGTGGTTGTAGGTGTCGCACACCGCGACCGAGCCGTCGGGCAGGGCCGTCACGCCGAGCGGGTGCTGGAGCAGGGCCTGGGCGGCGTCCCCGTCGCGGTGCCCGAAGTCGAACAGGCCGGTGCCGACGGCGGTGCTGACGGCGTACCCGGTGTCGGTGGGGTGGACGTAGCGCAGGGCGCTGGTCTCGGAGTCGGCGATCCACAGCCGGTCCCCGGCGGCGGCGAGCCCGGACGGCTGCGCGAACCAGGCCTCGGCGGCCGGGCCGTCGTGCAGCCCCTCGTTGGTGGTGCCGGCCGCGACCTCGACGGTGCCCACCTCCGGGTCCCACGTCCACAGCTGGTGGACGCCGGCCATGGCGATCCACACCCTGCCCTGCCACCATGCCACGTCCCACGGCGAGGACAGGTCCACTTCGAGGGCCGGCCCGGAGGTCGGCGAGCCCTGCCACCACTGCCGCCCGGTCCCGGCGACCGTCTCGACGGCCCCCGTCTCCAGGTCGAGGACGCGCAGCGCGTGGTTGACGGTGTCGGCGACCACCACCCGGCCGTCGGGCAGCAGGGCCAGCCCCTGCGGCTCGCTGAAGCTGTCACCGCCGAATCCGCGCTCACCGCTGCCGATGCGGCGTACGACGCTCTCCCCGTCGGCGGCCAGCTCCACCAGCTGGTGGCGGGTGGAGTCCGAGACGAGGAAGTTCCCGCTGGGCAGGAGCAGCGCCTTGCCGGGGAAGCGCAGGTCGCTCGCGACGGGCTCGGGCGCCACGTACGGCCCGTCGCCGCGCCGCAGGGTGCCCTTGGCCTCGTGCTCGGCCTCCAGCTCCTCGACCAGTTTCGCGATGGCGTGGGCGTGCCCCTCCCCGGCGTGCTGGGCGACGACGTACCCCTCGGGGTCGATCACGACGAGCGTGGGCCACGCGCGGACGGCGTACTGCTTCCAGGTGGCGAGCTCGGGGTCGTCGAGGACGGGGTGGTGCACCTCGTAGCGCTCGACGGCGTCCACGACGGCCGCATGGTCGGCCTCGTGCACGAACTTCGGCGAGTGCACACCGATGATCACGACGGTGTCGCGGTGCTTCTCCTCCAGCTCGCGCAGCTCGTCGAGGACGTGCAGGCAGTTGATGCAGCAAAATGTCCAAAAATCAACAACAACGCACTTACCTCGCAGGTCGGCGAGGGTGAGCTCTTTGCCGCCGGTGTTCAGCCAGCCGCCCTTGCCGATCAGCTCGGGGGCACGGACACGGGCACGCTTTCGGGGTGCGGGCGCGGGGGTGGGCGCCGGGGCAGCATCGTTCATCCTTCAAGCTTGCCATTCCTTCCCCACCAGCCCCACGGGTGACCGCCCCCCGCCACACGGCCGCAACGAACGGGTGTGTGGGAGCCTGGCGACGGGCGGCGAAGGAGGCTTCCGGCATGACCACCGCGCACGACTACAGCGAGGGCATCGATCCCGAACGCGCGCTGAAGTACGCCATCCAGCACCACAGCGGAGACCGCACTGAGATCGTCGAAGGGGTCATCACCAATGTGACGCCGAGCTGGGACCACGAGCGAGCGGCGAAACTCGTACGCCGCCAGATTGAAGCGAGGGTGGACGATCTCGGCTGTGTCGAAGGCTCTGGAAATCTGGATCTGCCTGGATCGGCCAACTGGTACGTTCCGGATATCGCCGTCGTACCGGAAGAACTCGCCCACCGCGGAGGTGCGCTCCTGCCCGATCAGGCCCTGCTGATCGTGGAGATCACTTCCAAGTCCAGCGCCGACACCGACCGCGTCGTGAAGCGGAGGCGGTACGCCGAGTACGGGGCGCCGCTCCATCTGCTGGTCGACCGGCTGGAGCGGTCCGTCGCCCTGTTCGCCGAGCCCGGGGGCCTGGGGTACACCAAGGTGGACGGGCCGCATCCGTTCGGGACGGTCGTCCGGCTGCCGGAGCCGTTCGGCGTCGACCTCGACACCGGTGGGCTCTAGGACCGCAGGGGCAGGCGGGCCAGGTGGCCCGTTTCCTGGGCGACGTACAGGGTTCCGTCCGGGGTGAAGGTGAGGCCGTGGGGTTCCCTGCCGGGGGTCGGGAGGGGGTGCTCCTCGATGTGGCCGTCGGGGGTGATCGCGCCGACCCGGTTCGCGCCCCACTCGGTGAACCAGCAGCGGCCGTCCGGGCCCGCCGTGATGGCGTGCGGCCGACAGGCGGGGTCGGGCAGCGGGTGTTCGGTGACCTCGCCGGCGGTGGTGATCCGGGCGATCCGTCCGACGCCGATCTCCGCGCACCACAGCGCGCCGTCGCCGCCCGCCGTGATGCCGACGGGGCCGGCGCCCGGGGTGGGCAGCGGGTGGACGGTGATCCGGCCGCCGGTGGTGATGCGGCCGACGGCGTTCGCCCGGTTGAGGGTGAACCACAGCGCACCGTCCGGGCCGGCGGTGATGAAGGAGGCGAAGGCGTCCCGCACCGACAGCGGGTGTTCGGTGACCTGGCCGGCCGGGGTGATGCGGCCGATGCGGTCGGCGCGCATGGCGGTGTACCAGAGCGCGAGCTGGTCCTGCTGGGCACGCCGCCGGACCCGCGCCTCCCGGCCGCCGCGGCGCGCACCGCCGCCCTGGCGGCCCGGGCCGGCGCCTTCTCCGGGCCCTGACCAGGCTCTGACCAGGCTCTGACCGGCTCTGCGCCGACCCTCGTCGGGCCCCCCGATCGATCCTTGCCCGGACGCCGCCGGACGCGGCCGGTAGCGTGCGGAGCATGACGGACAGCACGCCGCCGAATGGGCGGATATTCGACGCCTTGAACGCCGAAGCGGTGGGCACTGCCGCGCAGTTGAGGGAGCTGTACGAGGAGCCGGGGGAGATGGCGCGGCGCAAGGCCGTGGACAGGATCCACGAGGCCGCCCGCGCGGTCATCGGACGGTCGTCGCTGGTGTTCGTCGCGAGCGCCGGGGCGGGCGGGCACTGCGACGTGACACCGCGGGGCGGACCGCCCGGATTCGTCGCCGTGCTCGACGAGTTCACCCTCGCGATCCCCGACGCCACCGGCAACAAGCGGCTCGACACCGCCCACAACATCGTGGAGACGGGCCGGGCCGGGCTGATCTTCGTCATCCCGGGCCGGGCCACCACACTGCGCGTGAACGGGCGGGCCTGCGTCAGTGCCGACCCGCGGCTGCTGGAGCAGCTGACCGCCGTCGGCAAGCCGCCGCGCAGCGCGATCGTCGTGGAGGTGGAGGAGGCCTACCAGCACTGCCCGAAGGCGTTCCTGCGCAGCGGCGCGTGGAAGCCCGAGCAGTGGCTCGCCGAGGACGCCGCCCCCAGCTCCGCCGAGATCACCCTCGCCCACCTGGACATGCCGCATCTGACGATCGAGGACATCCGCCGCCAGGAGCGCGAGTCCCTGCTGTACCGCTACGAGTAGGCGAAGAGGGCGCTCAGGCGCGGCAGCCGGCCCGCCAGTTCGGCCGTGTCGTCGAAGTCGAAGTCCCAGGCCGGGTCCAGGGGCGGGTAGCTGATCGTGAAGGAGTCGGAGGGGAGCTCTCGGCCGGTGGCGCTCTCGTAGGCGGTCCACGCGATCGAGAGGGCGCTCTCGTCCCACAGGTCCCGGCCCCGCGCAGCCGCCTCGCGGACCGCCGGGTGGTCCGCGAGGGAGTCCGGGTCGGCCAGGGCCGCCTCGAAGACCGCCCGGCCCTGCGTGAGCAGCCAGCCGCGGAAGTAGTCGAAGCCGTCGTCCGAGCAGCCGCCGTTGATCAGGTAGGCCGCGGCCCAGAGCGGGCTGCGGTAGGACTCCGCGAGCAGGTCCCACAGCACCTGCTGGGCTGCGGCTATCTCCGCCTGGGGGCGGGCCGCGAGCAGCTGCCCCGACCGCCGCGCCACCTCGCCCTCCGTCGCGTCCGCCCCCGCGCCGGTGTCCGCCGCCGTCTCCGCCGCCGTGTCCGCGCGGGCTGTTTCGATCAGCTGCCAGAACGTCGTCTTGTCCATGGGAAGAGCCTGGCACCCGGCACTGACATCAGCCGAGGAAGGAGCGCAGGGACCGGGTGAGCGCGGCGGTGAAGGCGTCCTGGACGGGCGCGGGCAGCAGGTCGAGGGACAGGTACGGGTTGAGGTCCTCCAGCTCGACGAGGAGCAGTTCCCCGGAGGGCGCCCGGCAGGCGTCCACGCGCTGGATGCCGTGGGAGAGGGTGTTCCACTCGACGAAGGAGCGGGCGAAGGCCAGGTCCTCGCCGGTCGGCTCGTACGGGCGCAGCTCCCAGCGGCGGGCCGGGTCGGGGGCGTGGAGCGCGTACTGGAAGGCGTCGTCGACGAAGTAGAAGGACACCTCGTACGTGAAGTCGATGCGCGGCTGGATCAGCACCTCGCCGGCCGGGCCGCCGGGCGTGGCGGTGAAGGTGAGGCCGATGGAGTCGGCGCCCTGCTTCGGCTTGACGACGTACTCGGGCACCTGCGGGAGTTCGGCGAGCCGGGCCGGGTCGTCGACGGTCGGGATGACCGGGTAGCCGGCGGCCGTCAGGTCGAGGAGGTACTGCTTGCCGGCCATGTCGGCGCGGCCGGTGAGGGGGTTGTATACGGGCGTGCCGGCGGCGAGGGCGGCGGCGCGGAAGGCGTCGTACTCCTCCTGGTAGTGCAGGACCGGGCCGCTGTTGCGGACGATCACGGCGTCGAAGCCGGGCATGAGGGCGCGCGCGTCGGCGGGGTGGCACAGGGCCAGCGCGAAGTGCTCGCGCAGGCGCGAGGTGAGGAGTATGTCCTCGTCGCAGTACCGGCGGCCGCGTGCGGGGTACGCCAGGTCGGTCACGTAGAGCAGGGGCATGGGGGCAACCTATCGCGGGCACTGATGACCGCATGAAATACCTCGTACGGGACAAAATGCTGGCCATCGGGGACGACTACTGGATCGAGGACGAGGACGGGCGGCACGCCTTCCTCGTCGACGGGAAGGCGCTGCGCTTCCGGGACACGCTGGAGCTGAAGGATCCGGACGGCCGGATCCTGATCACCCTGCGGGAGAGGCTTTTCGGCTTCCGCGACGCCATGACCCTGGAGCGGGACGAGCGGCGGCTCGCGGTGATCCGCCGCAAGCGCCTCTCGCTGCTGCGCAACCACTTCCGCGTGACGCTGGTCGAGGGCACGGAGCTCGACGTCAGCGGGCGGATCCTGGACCGCGAGTTCAAGGTGGAGTACGAGGGGGAGCTGCTCGCGCTGGTCTCCCGGCAGTGGTACCGGGTGCGGGAGACGTACGCGGTGGACGTGGTCCGGGAGGACGCGGACGCGGCGCTGCTGGTCGCGGTGGCGGTGTGCGTGATCCGGATGGCCGAGAAGGAGCGGGAGGACGACGCGCCGGGCGGCTGAGTACGCGCCCGGCGGAGATGAGCATCCGCGCTCATGCCGGGGCGGCGGGCCGGCGGCGAGGATCGTGGACGTCCGGCAGAGCACGGCACGGACGTCCGGCAGAGCACGGCACGACGGAAGGAACCCACGGTGAACCCCAGCACCCATGCGGCCCTGTACGGTCCGTGGCGGCCCGCCAGGCCCGCACGCCGGGAACGGCCCGCCGTCGTCGCGCTCGCCGGCCTGCTGTGGGCGGTCACCGCCCTCTCGGTCGCCTGGACCGGCGGCCTCGCCTGCGTCGCGCTGCTCTGGACCGCCGCGGCCGGGGAGCCCGCCGTCGGCCTGGTCGCACCGCTCCTCCTGATCCCGGCGGGCGCCGCCGGGATCACCGCCCTGGCCCGCGCGCCCCGGGTCCGCGACCTGGCCGCGTCCACGCGGATGCTCCTCCTCGGCGCGGTGGCGTGCCCCGTTCCGACCGCCCTCGCGGTCTGGCTCTGGGCCGTGACCGGCTGACCGGCCGCCGGGCTCCCGCAGGGCCCCGGGCGGGCGGGCGTCAGCGGCCCAGGCGGCGGTCCTTGAGGGCCGGGAACTGCGCGCGGGTCTCGGCGACCCTGGCCGGGTCCAGTTCCACGGTCAGGACCTCCTCGCCCGGGCCGGCCTCCGCCAGGACCTCGCCCCACGGGTCCGCGACCAGGCTGTGGCCCGCCTGTTCGACCCCGGCGTGGGTGCCGGCCAGCCCGCACGCCAGGACGTAGGACTGGTCCTCCACGGCACGCGCCCGGCTCAGCAGCGTCCAGTGCGCGCGGCGGCGCGCGGGCCAGCCGGCGGCGACGACCATCGTGGTCGCGCCGGCGTCGACCAGGCCCCGGAACAGCTCGGGAAAGCGCAGGTCGTAGCAGGTGGCGATGCCGAGGGTCTGCTCCGGCAGCTGCACCGTGGTGAGGGAGTCGCCCGCGGACATGAGGACGGCCTCGCCCTGGTCGAAGCCGAAGCGGTGGATCTTGCGGTAGGTGGCGGCCAGCTCGCCGGCCGGGGAGAGGACCAGGGCGGTGTTGTAGAGGGATCCGTCACCCGCGCGCTCCACTACCGAGCCTGCGTGCAGCCAGACGCCGGCGTCGCGCGCCGCCTTGGACATGGCCTCGTAGGTCGGTCCGTCCAGCGGCTCGGCCTCGGTCTCGAACTGCTCGTAGGCGAACGCGCCGACCGTCCACAGCTCGGGCAGCACGACGAGATCGGACTCGTCCTGATCCCGTACGAGATCGGCCGCGCGGGCGCGCCGGGAAGACACCGACTCGCCCTCGTTCACTGCGATTTGGATCAGCGAGGCGCGCACACTACCACCGTCCTGGCGTTCAAGCCGTCAACTCGGGCCTACGAATCGTCACACGAAAGCACTGCCGGGGTGCTCACAGGCAGCGTAGTTTTGGAAACTGAGTCCACCGCTTCCGAAACGCGCCACTGAACGACGCCACTGAACAGCACCGCGAGGGGTCCCGTTGACCGTCCATCCGCATCCCAGCCTTCAGCCCTATGCCGACGCGTGGACGCACTCGATCGAGGCGATATCCGAGCTGGTCCTCCCCCTGGCGGAGGGCGAGTGGAACCGGGCGACGCCGTGCCCCGGCTGGTCGGTACGCGACGTCGTCTCCCACATCATCGGCATCGAGTGCGAGCAGCTGGGGGACCCCCGGCCGATCCACACGGTGGCGCGGGACCTGCGGCACGTGGTGGACGAGTTCAGCCGGTACATGGAGGTACAGGTCGACGTACGGCGCCACCACACCGCGCCGGAGATGACCTCGGAGCTGGAGTACACCGTCATCCGCCGCGCGCGGCAGCTGCGCAACGAGAAGCGGGATCCGGCCACGATGGTGCGCGGTCCGCTGGGCGACCAGGTGACCCTGGAACACGCGCTGCGGCTGCGGGCGTTCGACGTGTGGATCCACGAGCAGGACCTGCGGTGGGCGCTGGGCGCGCCGGGGAACTGGGACTCGCCGGGTGCGTACGTGGCGCGGGACATCCTGCTGGCCGGGCTGCCGAAGGTGGTGGCGAAGCGGGCGGGCGCCCCGGTGAACTCGGCGGTGGTGATCGACGTGCACGGGCAGCTGGAGTTCATGCGGACGGTACGGGTCGACGCGGACGGCCGGGGCACCGTGGACAAGTCCCCGTCGCTGGGCCCGGCGGTGACGCTGGCCATGGACTGGGAGACGTACGTCCGCCTCGCGGCGGGCCGGGTGCGGGCGCACACGGTCGCCGACCGGGTGAAGGTGGAGGGGGACGCGCAGCTGGCGGAGGCCATCCTGACGCAGTTCGCCGTGACCCCCTGACCCCGCGGCCCGGCGGCCCGGCGGGCGGTGCGGCGGTCCCGCTCAGGCGGTGGAGCGCGGCCGCGGTCCGGCCTCCGGGCGGCCGGGCGCCGGTACGGGTGCCGGTACGGGCGCCTGCGCCGGGATGGTGACGCGGCCGCGGGCCGCCTCACGGGCCAGTGCCCGGCGGCGCAGGCGCAGGATCTGGCTGGTGCCGAGCACCTGGAGCACGAAGACCGTCGAGAAGGCGATGCGGTAGTCGTCGCCGGTGGCGTCGAGGAGGACTCCCACCGTCAGCAGGGTCGTCATCGAGGCGATGAAACCGCCCATGTTGGTGATCCCGGAGGCGGTGCCCTGGCGTTCGGCCGGGTTGGCGGGGCGGGCGAAGTCGAAGCCGATCATCGATGCCGGGCCGCAGCCGCCCAGCACCAGGCACAGAGTGGTCAGCAGCCACATCGGCGCGTGCCCTCCCGGGTGGGCGAGGACCGCGCCCCAGAGCAGGGCCGTCAGGCCGACCGTCCCCAGGGCGAGGGGTATCCGGGTGGACTGGCGGCGGCCGATGATCTGGCCGTAGACCAGCCCGAGCGCCATGTTCGAGGCGACGACGAGGGTGAGCAGTCCGCCCGCGGTGGTCCGCGTCAGCCCCTGCGCCTCGATCAGGAAGGGCATGCCCCACAGCAGCAGGAACACCATCGCGGGGAACTGCGTGGTGAAGTGCACCCACAGGCCGAGCCGGGTGCCGGGCTCGCTCCAGGACTCCCTGATCTGGCGCCGTACGAAGCCCGCCCCGCCCGCCCCGCCGGTCCCGCCGGTCCCGCCGGTCCCGCCCGCCCCTCCCGGCCGCGCCGCCGGCGCCGGCTCGTGGCCCTCCGGATGGTCGCGCAGGAACAGCACCAGCGGGACCAGCACCACCAGCCCGGCCGCCGCGCTCCCGGCGAAGGCCGCGGTCCAGCCGACCCCGTGCAGGACGGGCGCGAGGACGAGGGTGGAGACGAGGTTGCCCGCCATGCCGACCAGCCCGGCCAGCTGCGCCGTCAGCGGCCCGCGCCGGGCGGGGAACCAGCGGGTGCCGAGCCGCAGCACGGAGATGAAGGTCATCGCGTCGCCGCAGCCGAGCAGCGCGCGGGCGGCCAGGGCCACCTCGTAGGAGGGGGAGAGCGCGAAGCCGAGCTGCCCGGCGGTGAAGAGCACCGCGCCGAGCGTCAGCACCTTCTTCGTGCCGAGCCGGTCCACCATCAGGCCGACGGGGACCTGCATGCCCGCGTAGACGAGGAGCTGGAGCAGGGAGAAGGCGGACAGGGCGGAGGCGTTGACACCGAAGCGGTCCGCCGCTTCGAGACCGGCCACGCCCAGGCTGGTACGGAAGATCACCGCGACGAAGTAGACGGCGACGCCGATGCACCAGACGGCGACGGCCTTCCCGCCTCCCGGCGGATCCTGCGCCTGCCCGGCGGCCGCGGGCGCGGCAACCCCTGCCCCGGCGCCCGCAGGCCCGGCGCCCACAGACCCCCCGCCCCCAGGCCCCGCGTCCCCCGCCCCGGTGCTCACAGGCCCGGTCCGCGCACGAGCGACTCGACCCGGCCGATGTGCCCGCGCACCGCTGCGGCGGCCGCCACGGCGTCCCCGGCCCGCAGCGCGGCCAGGATCTCGGCGTGCTCGGCCAGCGTCCGCTCCAGCCGGTCGGGGTGCGCGTGCAGCAGGGCCACGCCCATCCGCAGCTGCCGGTCGCGGAGTTGGTCGTAGAGCCGGCACAGGATCTGGTTGCCCGCGCTGCGCACGATCTCGGCGTGGAAGCCCCGGTCCGCCGCCGTCATCGCGTCGAGGTCCCCCGCCGCGGCGTGCCGGCGCTGTTCGCCGAGCAGCGCTTCGAGCCGGTCCAGCAGTCCGGGCGGGGCAGGCACGGCCCTGCGCACGGTGAACTCCTCGACCAGCAGCCGGGTTTCCAGGACGTCGTTGATCTCCTGGGCCGAGACCGGCAGGACCAGGGCCCCCTTCTTCGGATACAGCTTCAGCAGCCCCTCGGTCTCCAGGCGCAGCAGCGCCTCCCGGACCGGGGTGCGGGACACCCCCACCGCCTCGGCGAGCTCGCCCTCGGTGAGGAGCGTGCCGCCTTCGTAGCGCCGTTCGAGCACAGCGTGCTTGACGTGGCGGTAGACGCGGTCGGCGGCGGTCGCGGTGCTGGTGGCGGCGGGCATGGGCACAGCTTAGATACAACAGGCATGCAAGGCCTGGTCCCGTCCGGAGTGTGGACCGCGGCAGGACATCGGTCCGTGGCAGGGCATCGGCCCCCGGCAGGACATCGGTCCGTGGCAGGAGGCGGAACCGGTCATTCTCCGACCCCGTCCGCCGGCGCCTGCACCGAAGGATGTACCGGGCCTTCGTCCGCCCGCAGGACGTATCCGGCCGCACGCGCCGGGAGCCTGGAGACATGGCCGACACCCTCGCCCCGGTGGCCCGCACGACCACCCGGCTCCCCCTTCTCGACGTCCTGCGCGGCGCCGCGATCCTCGGCACGCTCATGACCAACGTCTGGATCTTCGCCTCCCCCGGCTCGGAGTGGAGCGTGCTCCAGGCGGGGTTGAAGGCGCCCGACGCACTCACCGACCCGTCCGCCGCCAACATCGCCGAAGCCGTCTTCCGCTTCCTCGCGGACGGCAAGTTCCTGGCCCTGCTCACGGTCCTGTTCGGGGTCGGTCTGGCCATCCAGTACGACTCGGCCGCACGGCGCGGCGAGCCGTGGCCCGGCCGCTACCCGAAGCGCGCCGCCTTCCTCTTCGCCGAGGGCACCGTCCACTTCGTCCTCGTCTTCGCCTGGGACGTGCTGATGGGGTACGCCGTGACCGCCCTGCTCGTCGCCTGGCTGCTGGCCCGCTCCGAGAAGGTGCGGCGTGCGGCCATGTGGACGGCCGGCGGGGTGCACCTGGCCCTGATGGGCCTGCTGACCCTCGACGCGGCGGCCCGGCCGGACGGCGCACCGAAGGCCCCGGACCAGGCCGCCGTCGACCTCTACGCCCACGGGAGCTGGCCGGCGCAGGTCGCCTTCCGCCTGGAGCACTTCCTCCCCCTGCGCATCGAGCCCGTCATCTCCTTCGGGCTGCTGGTCTTCCTCTTCCTCCTCGGCGTACGCCTGCACCGGGCCGGCGCCTTCGCCGCCACCGACGGCGGCCGGCGCATCCGGGCCCGGCTGGCCGCCTGGGGCCTGGGCCTCGGATTTCCGCTGAACGCCGCGACCACCCTCGGCGGCGGCGACTTCTACCTCCTCGGCCGCTACGGGGCGGCGCCGCTGCTCGCCCTCGGCTACATCGGCCTGATCGGCGTCGCCCTGGACCGGCTCTGGATCCGCGGACCGGCGACCCGCGCCCTCGGCTCCATCGGCCGCACCGCACTGTCCTGCTACGTCGCCCAGAACCTGCTGTGCATGCTGCTCTGCTACGGCGTCGGGCTGGGCCTGGCCGGCCGGCAGGCCGGCAGCGGCCCCTGGTGGGTGATGGGCCTGTGGGCGGGCGTGAGCCTGACCCTGGCGGCCGGATCGTGGCTGTGGCTGCGCCGCTTCGACCGCGGCCCGCTGGAGGCCCTGCAGCACGCCGTCCTCAGCCCGCGCCGCCGCTCGCCGGCGTGACCCGCACGTCCAGCACGAACTCGTCGTACGGGGCCTCGTCCGGATAGGGCGGCCGGACCTGCGCGAAGCGGATCCTGGCCCGGCCCCCGCCCGGGGGCCGGGCCCGTACGACGTAGCACAGCTCCACCGCCGCCCCGGGCGGGCCGCCGCCCGCCGCCGCGGCCTGGGCCACCGAGACCGCGTCCGGGTCCCCCGTGACCTGCCAGGTCCACACGTAGCCGCGCGCCCCGCGACCGGTGAGCCGCAGCTCGTACGGCTCACCGGGGCTGAGCACGACACTGCGTACCTCCACGCCCGCCCGGTCCTCTCAGACGGGGCCGATCACCGGCCCTTCGTGCCAGCCCGCGCCGTCGCGCCAGTAGTGCTGGAGGCGGCGGTCGGTGCGCAGGACGACGACTTCCAGATTGAACCCGAAGCTGCCCTGGAGCATCCCGGTGACCGAGGCGACGTCGTGGCCGAAGACCGCACCGCGCCGCCACGGCGAGCCGCCCGCGTTGCCGCGCCACCAGTGCTCGACCTGCCCGCCGGCCACGGCCACGCACAGCTCGTAGTTCCCGGCGGTGTCCTCGTCGGCGGCTCCGTACTGGCCCTCGATCAGGCAGGGCGCGGAGGTGGCGGGCGTGCCACTGCCGAAGACCTCCCCGGGGCGCCAGGCGAAGCCGTCGGGGTCGTCGCGCCACCACAGCTGCATGAGGCCGTCGGTGCGGGCGGCGACCAGGTCGAGGTGGCGCGAGCGGGTCTGGACGAGGGCGGGGCCGTAGTGGGCGATGCCGGAGGCGAAGCGGCCCCCGTCGTTCCAGGTCCAGGGGGCGCCGTTGATCCGCCACCAGTGGTTCAGCCGGCCGTCGGCGGTGCGTACGACGACCTCGAAGTTGCCGGGCTTGCCGTAGTCGCTCTGGATGAACGCCGGGGTGGAGCCGACGGCCGCGTCCCCCGGGCCGAAGGCGCCGCCGTCGCGCCACACGCCGGCGGACTGCTCGTAGTACCAGTGGCGCAGCCGGCCACCCGGGGTGACGTGCAGGGACTCCATGTTGCGGTTGTAGGTGGTCCCGGTGAAGGCGGGCTGGCCGGAGGCGTCACCGGCGAAGGTGCCCGCGCGGGCCCATGCGAAGGGCGCGTCGCCCTCGCGCCACCAGTGCTGGAGCCGGCCGCCCCCGGTGGTGGCGAGGAGTTCGAAGTTGCGGTGGGCGCGGCCGTTGCCGCTCTCGTAGACGTTGCCCGTGTGCAGACGGCGCTTGGTCCACGGGTCCGGGTTGGTGCCGCGCAGCCCGCACTTGGCCCAGTGGTCGATGCCGACCTCGCCGTAGGCGATCCGGCCGTAGCCGCCGACGTGGTAGCCCGTGCCCCAGGAGTTCTTGAACAGCCAGCAGCCCGCCGCGTCGTCGTAGCCCACGACCAGCACGCAGTGCCCGCCGGCGAGCCGGTCGCTCGTGCGGTGGTAGACCCCCGAGCCGAGGGCGAAGAAGTCGTCGTAGACGTCGAAGCAGGCGGTCAGCGGGCCGACCGTGTCCAGCCACACCTTCTGCTGCTCGACGTCGCCGAGCCGGACGTAGTCGGTGACCCGCACGGTCCGGCCGGACCGGTCCCAGCTCGGCGTGTACTCGGCGCGCCAGGCGTCGCGGCGGGCGGCCGGCAGCCCGGCGGGCGGGATGCTGTACGGCCAGCAGTCCGGGTCGGCGAGACCGCCGTTCGCCGTGATCCAGTCGAGGGCGGTCTCGGGGTTGCTGCCCTGCCCGCAGCTGAAGCGCAGGCCGTCGTGGACGTCGCCCTCGGAGCGCTCCGCCCACACGTCGTGCTCGATGCGGGCCATGGACTCCACCAGGCCGGCGGCGCCGAACGCCCAGCAGGAACCGCACGGGTTCTGGTCCTTCACCTTGGTGATCCAGGGCCAGCCCCAGCGGTTGCGCCAGTCCACGGCGGCGGGCCGGGCGCCGGGGAGCGGATCCCCCGCCCCGGCGAGCAGCCCGTGGGCGGCGCGTCGGCGGGTCAGGTGCGGATTGCCGCTCGGGTGCCCGACGAGTCCCCGCAGATCGATCGTGCCCGCCTCCGCGGCGGTCGTCAGGTTCGCCCCGGGCTCCAGACCGAGCGAGGGCCGTGGCACCGGCTCGTCGTCGGCCAGGTGCTCCAGGACCGACCACCGCGCCCCCCGCGCGCGCAGCCGCGCGCGCAGCTCCCCCACCGACTGAACAGACTCCTGCGGCATGGCGGCCCCCCAGCTGCAACCGTTCGGATCCGAGATCCGGGGAGCGTCCCCTGCCCGCCGGGGGTCGTCAAGGGGGTCCGCACGGTCGCGCGGTGGCACGCGGGGGGCATGCGCTCCGCCGCTGCCGCCGACGGCTCAGCCGACGGCTCAGCGGGCGGATCAGCGGGCGGATCAGCGGGCGTCGACGGCCCGTCGGATCCGGGCCGGAGAGGACCCGAACCGCCCCATGCCCCAACCTCTTTGGCCTGCGTTCCCGCGTCCCCGCTGCCCTGACGACGGTACCCGCGGCAAGGCGGAACGGGCCGGCCGGCGCCGGTGGAGGTCCGTATAAGGTCCCCGTATGGGCACCTGGATCGCTCCGAGCGTCATCGAGAGAGAGCTGTACGAGGCCAAGACCGCGGGCGACTGGGCCGCCTACTTCGACGTGCTCGCACGCGCCCAGCTCTACCTGGCACAGCCCCGCGTGCAGGCCGACGCGCACCCCGACTCGGTCTTCTTCCACCCCACCCCGGACCGGATGCTCGTCGTCCGCACCGCCGGGATGCTGCCCGCGCCCACTCCCGAGACGGTCTTCGAGTCCCGCAGCCTGGGCTGGTTCTCCAAGGTGTGGGCCGCCGGCGACCCCGCCTTCCTCGCCGTGAACCCGGGCTCACCCGCCGAGGCGTACCTCACCACCACGCCCGCCGACCTGGCCCGTTGGCGGGCGCACGCGGACGCCGCGCCCCACTACGGGCTGCCGGCGGGCAAGGTCCACGCCCTCTTCACCGGCGGACCCCTGCACGGGGACATCGCGCACGGCCTCGCCGTCGGGGCGCATCTCGCCGTCACCAACGGCGAGTTCTGGAACGCCCTCGCCTACCACGGCAGCGGCTACCGGCACGAGCGCCGCCGCGTCGCGAAGAGCTGGGGCATCACCGACCGGGCCGACTGGCTCGCCACCCTCGAAGAACTCCTGAACACCTCGGTGGTCAGCCCGGTCTGGGAGTTCGCGCTGCGCGTGCGCCGCGTCCTCGCCTCCGACTTCGCGGGACCCGTGGACGTCGAGCACTGGCGGCACGCCGCCGAGGCGAGCATGCGCCGCAACGCCGAGCGGGCCGCCGAGCCGCAGCTCACCCCCGACGGGGTCACCGTCGCCCGGCCGCGGCCCACCGCCGAGGTCGAGGGCGAGATAGCGGGCGTCAAGCGCCTCATCGGCCGGATAGCCCGCTACGAACAGCGCTTCCGCGCCGACGGGCTGCTCCCCGAGGACGGCTGGGTCCGCTCCGTCGAGGCCTGGGACCTCGGCCGCGCCTCACAGATGGCCCGCTGGGGCATCGGCTGCCGCTACGGCACCCTCCACGAGGCGGAGAAGGCCGTACTGCGCGCCGGTGAGTCCGCCCGCCAGACGTACCGCTCGTGGGAGGAGTTCTCCGCCGGGTACGTGCTGGGCCGGTGCCTGCACTTCGACGAGGAGGAGTTCGGCACCTGGTACACGGGCGCCCTCGCCGCCCACGTCACGCTGACCACCGACCCCGCCAGCCCGTGGCGCAACATCCCCTGGGCGTGACCGACCTCGGGTAGTCGCCGCCGCGGCCGCCGTCCGGCCGCATCCCGCGGCCCATCGCAACTAGCCTGCCGTCCATGACTGTTGAGTTGAACGAAACCGTGCGCGGGCTGCTCGACGCGCCGCACCCCGCCGTCCTGTCGACCATCAACCCCGACGGGAGCCCGCAGAGTTCCGTGGTCTGGGTGACCCGTGACGGGGACGAGCTGCTGGTCTCCACCGAGCGGGGCCGCCGCAAGGAGCGCAACATCGTGCGCGACGGCCGCGTCGGCCTGACCGTCTTCGACCTGGCCGACCCCTTCCGCTACGCCGAGATCCGCGGCACGGCCACCGTCACCGAGGACGTCGGCCGGGCGGTGGCCGTCCGCATCGCCGAGGAGTACATGGGCCCGGGCGCCGGCAAGGAGTACCAGGACGCCCCGCCGGAGGACGTCCGCGTAATCCTGCGCATCACCCCGGCCAAGGTCCTCGGCAACGCCGCACGCTAGGAGGTCTCGTCAAAGTAGCCCCACCCGGACGGGACTTTGACGACACCCCTGGGCCGCGAAGGTTCAGCGGGCCGGGTCCTCCAGGACGAGGCGGATCTCGCTGACCTCGTAGCCGGCGCGGTCGAAGGCGGCGGCCATCGGCAGGTTCACGGTGTCCGTGGTCGCGGTGATGCGCTCTGCCCCCGCCGCCGCGTGGAAGCGGGTGATCTCGGCGAGGATCTCGTCGATCAGGCCCCGGCCGCGCTGCTCGGGTACGACGCCCAGGTAGCCGACGTTGCGGTGGTACGGGGTGGCGGAGGGCACGGCCAGACCCGCGAGGCGGCCGTCGGGCAGGTGGGCCAGGCGCCACCAGGAGCGCTCGCCGGGGCAGTCGCGGTAGAAGTCGAAGTCCTCGCGGGCCAGCTGCTCGGCGTCCATCAGCTCCAGTTCGTGCCGCGTGGCCAGGTCGAGGCTGCCCTGGGAGAGCCGGACGAAGGCGTCCAGCATCTCCTCGTCGGTGCCCTCACGGAAGACGAGCCGGCCGGTGGGCCGCGCCGTCCCGGCCGCCGGGGTCCACTCGTAGCGCAGGCGCTCGATCTCCCGGGTCAGGCCGGTCCGGTGCGCGGCCTCCCGGTGCCAGGCCACCGCAGCGGCCAGCTCCGGGTCGTCGCGCCAGCCTCGGGGCAGGGAGATGTTGTAGCCGGGCCGCTTGCCGAAGGCGGCGTGCCCGGCGTCCAGCAGCCCGGCGGCGACCGCGGCCGGGTCGGCGACCGACGCACCCACCTGGAGGCAGTCGAGCGCGATCGGCTGCCCGCTGTCGGCCCGGCCCCACCACAGGGCCCGGGCCAGGATCCTGCCGTCCTCGTCCTCGGCGGTCCAGATCCACTCGGGGCGGATCCGGTTCCCGGCGAGTTCCTCGCGGATCTTCTCGGCGGTCAGGGCGGGGACGGGGCCGTCGGCCGGGTGGGCGACGGCTCGGTCCAGGTCTGCGGGGTCTGCGGTGGCAGCGCGGAAGAGCATCCGCAGATGATCACACGCGGCCCGTGGGCCGGCCAGGGGATTTCAGGGGCGCGAGCGGCCGGCGGCCGGCCTCCTCGGGGAGACCGGCCGCCGCCTTCGTGCCCTGGGCCTGGGCCCTGGATCCGCTACGACCAGGTGATCAGCCGGCGCGGGTGTTCCAGGACCGCCGCGATGTCGGCGAGGAACTTCGAGCCGAGCTCGCCGTCGATGAGGCGGTGGTCGAAGGACAGGGCCAGGGTGGTGACCTGGCGCGGCTTGACCTTGCCCTTGTGGACCCACGGCTGGAGCTTGATCGCACCGACCGCGAGGATCGCGGACTCGCCGGGGTTCAGGATGGGCGTACCGGTGTCGACGCCGAAGACGCCGACGTTGGTGATGGTGATCGTGCCGTTCTGCATGTCGGCCGGGGAGGTCTTGCCTTCGCGGGCCGTGGCGACCAGCGAGGACAGCGACTCCGACAGCTCGCCCAGGGTCTTGGCGTGGGCGTCCTTGATGTTCGGGACGATCAGCCCGCGGGGCGTGGCCGCCGCGATGCCCAGGTTGACGTAGTGCTTGAGCACGATCTCCTGGGCCGCCTCGTCCCAGGACGCGTTGACGTCCGGGTTGCGGCGGATGGCCACCAGGACGGCCTTCGCGATCAGGAGCAGCGGGTTGATCCGCAAGCCCGCGAGGTCCGGGTCGTCCTTGAGCTCCTGGACCAGCTTCATCGTGCGGGTCACGTCGAGGGTGACGAACTCGGTGACGTGCGGCGCGGTGAAGGCGGAGCCGACCATGGCCTGGGCGGTGACCTTGCGGACGCCCTTGACCGGGATACGGGTCTCCCGCGCCGACGGCTCGGCCACCGGAGCGGCCACGGCCGCCTCGGCCGCCGGAGCCTGGGCCTGCGCCGCGACGGGGGCCGCCGCGGCGGGAGCGGCCTGCGGGGCGAGCGCCGCGGCGGCCGCCGCGTGGACGTCCTCACGGGTCACGACGCCGCCGTCACCGGTCGGCACCACCGTGGCCAGGTCGATGCCGAGGTCCTTGGCGAGCTTGCGGACCGGAGGCTTGGCCAGCGGGCGCTCACCGCCGGGCTGCGCCGGGACCGCGGGGAGGACCGGCGCGGCGGCCGGGGCCGCGGGAGCCGCCACCGGGGCGGCCGTGCCGTTCTGCGCGGCCGTGGCCGCCGTCGCCTTGCGCGGGCGGCGCTTGGTGGAGGCGGTGGAGACGCCGTAGCCGACCAGGACGGGCTGGCGGGCCTCGGCGGCGGGCTCCTCGGCGGCCGGAGCCGCCGGGGCGGCCTCGGCGACGGGCGCGGCCTCCGTCTGGACGGGCGCCTCGGCGCCGGCGCCACCGGTCTGCACCGAGATGATCACCTGGCCGACGTCGACCGTGGTGCCCTCCTCGAAGAGGAGCGCGTGCACGGTGCCGTCGAACGGGATCGGCAGCTCGACGGCCGCCTTGGCCGTCTCGACCTCGCAGACGACCTGGCCGTCGGTGACGGTGTCACCGGGCTGGACGTACCACTTGAGGATCTCGGCCTCGGTGAGGCCCTCGCCCACGTCGGGCATCTTGAATTCGCGGATGGTCATGGAACGTGGCTCCTCAGTACGCCAGCGAGCGGTCGACGGCGTCGAGCACCCGGTCCAGGCCCGGCAGGTACTCGTCCTCCAGGCGGGCCGGCGGGTACGGGGCGTGGAAGCCGCCCACGCGCAGCACCGGCGCCTCCAGGTGGTAGAAGCACCGCTCCGTGATGCGGGCGGCGATCTCCGAGCCCACACCGAGGAAGACCGGCGCCTCGTGGACGACCACGAGCCGGCGGGTCCGCTCCACCGACGCCTGGATCCCGTCGAAGTCGACCGGGGACATCGAGCGCAGGTCCAGGACCTCCACCGACTTGCCCTCCTCGGCGGCCGCGGCCGCCGCCTCCAGGCAGACCTTCACCATCGGGCCGTAGGCGGCCAGGGTCAGGTCGGATCCCTCGCGCACCACGCGCGACTTGTGCAGCTCGCCCGGGATGGCCTCGGTGTCGACCTCGCCCTTGTCCCAGTAGCGGCGCTTCGGCTCGAAGAAGATCACCGGGTCGTCGCTGAGGATCGCCTGCTGGAGCATCCAGTAGGCGTCGCTCGCGTTCGACGGGGAGACCACCTTCAGGCCCGCGACGTGCGCGAACAGCGTCTCGGGGGATTCGGAGTGGTGCTCGACCGCGCCGATCGCGCCGCCGTACGGGATGCGCACGACGACCGGCAGCTTGATCTTGCCCAGGGCGCGGGCGTGCATCTTCGCGAGCTGCGTGACGATCTGGTCGTACGCGGGGAAGACGAAACCGTCGAACTGGATCTCCACGACCGGCCGGTAGCCGCGCAGGGCCAGGCCGATGGCGGTGCCGACGATGCCCGACTCTGCGAGCGGGGTGTCGATGACCCGCTCCTCGCCGAAGTCCTTCTGCAGCCCGTCGGTGATCCGGAAGACACCGCCCAGCTTGCCGACGTCCTCACCCATGATCAGGACCTTGGGGTCCTGCTCCAGGGCCTTGCGCAGCGACTCGTTGAGCGCCTTCGCGATCGACATCTTCTCGATGGCCATGGTGGTCACTCCCCACCCTCGAAGGACGCCAGGTAGGCGGCGAACTGGGCGCGCTCCTCGTCGACGAGCGCGTGCCCGTCCGCGTAGACGTTCTCGAAGATCGCCATCGTGTCGGGGTCGGGCATGGCGCGCACGGCCTCGCGCACGCGCTTGCCCATGGCCTCGCTCTCGGCCTCCAGCTCCTCGAAGAACGCCTCGTCGGCGCCGCCGGTGGCGAGCAGGTGGGCCTTCAGGCGCTGGATGGGGTCCTTGGACTCCCAGGCCGCCCGCTCCTCGTCCCGCCGGTACTTCGTCGGGTCGTCGGAGGTGGTGTGCGCGCCCATGCGGTACGTGAACGCCTCGACCAGGGTCGGGCCCTCGCCTCGGCGCGCCCGGTCCAGGGCCCAGCGGGTCACGGCCAGGCAGGCCAGGACGTCGTTGCCGTCGACGCGGACGCCGGGGAAGCCGAAGCCCTGCGCGCGCTGGTACAGCGGCACGCGCATCTGGCGCTCGGTCGGCTCGGAGATCGCCCACTGGTTGTTCTGGCAGAAGAACACCACGGGGGAGTTGTAGACCGCGGAGAAGTTGAAGGCCTCCATGACGTCGCCCTGGCTGGAGGCGCCGTCACCGAAGTAGGCGATAACGGCGGCGTCCGCGCCGTCCTTGGCCACGCCCATCGCGTAACCGGTCGCGTGGAGCGTCTGCGAGCCGATGACGATCGTGTAGAGGTGGAAGTTGTTGAGGTTCGGGTCCCAGCCGCCGTGGTTCACGCCGCGGAACATCCCGAGCAGGTTGGTCGGGTCGACCCCGCGGCACCAGGCCACGCCGTGCTCGCGGTAGGTCGGGAAGACGTAGTCCGCGTCGTTCAGCGCCCGGCCGGAGCCGATCTGCGCGGCCTCCTGGCCGAGGAGCGAGGCCCACAGGCCCAGCTCTCCCTGGCGCTGCAGGGCGGTGGCCTCGCCGTCGAAGCGCCGGGTCATGACCATGTCGCGGTACAGGCCGCGCAGGTCCTCGGTGGTGATGTCTGCGACGAAGGATGCGAACTCCGCGTTCTCCGCGTTGTCGACCCGGTCCCCTTGGGGCGTCAGCAGCTGTACGAGCTGAGGTTCAGCGTCCTGCGTCTGCGCGGTGGCAGCGGCGGGCTTGGCGGCGTTCGCCGCACCTGCCGCCCGCTTGGTGCCGCTGCTGCGTCGCGGCTTGCGCGCGGCAGTGCTCTCCACGGTCACTTGTGCTCCTCCGTCGGTCCGGCACCCGGGTTCTCCGGGGTCCAGTGCGGCTCACCTGCATCCGTAACGAGCGCACGGGGTGGGTGCGCGTCGCGTACGGGATTCAGGCGTGACAGGCGTCCCGGCGAGTGCCCTGCGCAATGCACGTTACCCAGTGCGCCGCATAACTGCGAAACCCCGTTTGACCTGCGTTTTTGCTTGGATTTCCAAGTAAATGCGCAGCGACGGGAACAACCACTGGTCACAGCCTTGCAGGGGCCGGGAACAACGGCACGTTATCCCGGGTAACTCCGGCAGGGAAGGGGTGAGTGTGTGAAACTGACTTCGTGCGCGAAGACGGAAAAATCAAGGTATTCCTCCTGGACGACCACGAAGTGGTCCGTCGGGGCGTCCACGAGCTGCTGTCCGTCGAACAGGACATCGAGATCGTCGGCGAGGCCGGCACCGCCGCCGACGCGCTGGTCCGCATCCCCGCCACCCGTCCCGACGTGGCCGTCCTCGACGTACGGCTGCCGGACGGCAGCGGAGTGGAGGTCTGCCGCGAGGTGCGCTCCCTGGACGAGGACGTCAAGTGCCTGATGCTGACCTCGTTCGCCGACGACGAGGCCCTCTTCGACGCGATCATGGCCGGCGCCTCGGGCTACGTGCTCAAGGCGATCCGCGGGAACGAGCTGCTCACCGCCGTGCGTGACGTCGCCGCCGGGAAGTCCCTGCTGGACCCGGTGGCCACCGCCCGCGTACTGGAGCGGCTGCGCGACGGCAAGGGCGGCAGGGGCGACGACCGGCTCGCCCACCTCACCGAGCAGGAGCGGAAGATCCTCGACCTGATCGGCGAGGGCCTGACCAACCGCGCCATCGGCGAGCGCCTGCACCTGGCCGAGAAGACCATCAAGAACTACGTCTCCAGCCTGCTGTCCAAGCTGGGCATGGAGCGCCGCTCCCAGGCCGCGGCCTATGTGGCCCGGCTCCAGGTGCAGAACCGGTAGCAGCGGAACTCTTTGTTCCGGCTCTGCAATTCGGGCGGCGACGTGTTCGACCCGTCCTCCGAGCGGGTGTTGTAAGCGGACGGGCCCGGCGGAATCAATTCCGCCGGGCCCGTCGCCTTACCCTGCCGTACTCACTCCGCGCTGTCCGGTCCCGGCGGCGGCTGGGACTTGGTGGGGGGCCCGGTCACCGGGGCGCTCTTGGTCGGGCTGGCCGACGACGACGCCGTCGCGGACTTCGTCGCCGACGCGCTCGGCGACTGCGACGCCGACGGCGTGGCCGAGGGGCTCGCGGTCTGCGTCCGGGGCCGGGTGGTCTGCGGCGGGGTGTCGTTGTTCGACGGCGTGTTGTCCGTCGTCTGACGCGACTGCGTGGCGTCGGGCGAGTCGGACGCGCTCGGCTTGGCGCTGGGGGAGGTCTGGCTGGTCCCCGGGTCCTGCTTCTCGCCGCCCTTGCCGCCGCCGCCCACGTTGTTGACGGCGTAGGCCGCGCCGCCCGCGATCGCGACGATCGCCAGCAGCGCGAACAGCCACATCTTCCAGCGGCCGCCGCTGCCGCCCCGGTCGTCGTAGACCTCGTAGCCGCCGCTGTGGCCGCCGTGGCCGCCGCCCGGGCCGCCGGGGAAGGCCGTGCCGTCGTCCGGGTTCAACGGCGGCACCATCGGCTGCTGGAACTGCGAGGTCGAGGCGTGCGAGGCGTACCCGGCTCCCCCGCCCACGGGCATGGCCGTGGTGGGGGCCGCTCCGCCGCGGCCGTGCGGCAGCGCCATGGTGACCGGGCCGGTGTTCCAGGTACCGGTGTTCGGCCCCTGGTCGTGCAGCATCTGGAGCGCGTACTGGACCAGCCCGCGCATCTCCTCGGCGCTCTGGAACCGGTCGTCCGGGTCCTTGGCGAGGGAGCGCATGACGAGGCCGTCGAGCTCCTGCGGGATGTGGTGGCCCTCCGGCAGCTGCGAGGGGGGCACGGGCGCGTCCTGGACGTGCTGGTAGACCACCGACAGCGGGGTCTCGCCGGTGAACGGCGGCCGCAGCGCGAGGAGTTCGTACAGCAGGCAGCCGGTCGCGTACAGGTCGGAGCGGTGGTCCACGGCCTTGCCGAGGGCCTGTTCGGGCGAGAGGTACTGCGGGGTGCCCATGACCATGCCGGTCTGGGTCATCGTCGCCTGCCCGCCGTGCAGGGCGCGGGCGATGCCGAAGTCCATCACCTTGACGGCGCCGGCGTCGGTGATGATGACGTTCGCCGGCTTGATGTCGCGGTGCACGATGCCGTGCTGGTGGGAGTACGCGAGGGCTTCGAGCACGCCGGAGACGATGATGAGCGCCTGCTCGGGGCCCGGAGCCTCGGCGCTGATGAGCAGGTCGCGGATGGTGCGGCCCTCGACCAGCTCCATCACGATGTACGGGACGGTGTTCGGGCCGACCCGGTCCTCGCCCGAGTCGTACACGGCGACGACGGCGTGGTGGTTCAGCCCGGCGACCGACTGTGCCTCGCGGGTGAAGCGGGCCTTGGACACCGGGTCCTCGGCCAGGTCGGCGCGGAGGAGCTTCACGGCGACGGTGCGCCCGAGGCGTACGTCCTCGGCCGCGAACACCTCCGCCATCCCGCCGCGGCCCAGTCGGTGCGTCAGCCGGTAACGGCCGTCGCCCACCAGGCCGCCGTCGCCCCAGTGCTCAGGACCGTCGGTCATCCCGGCGCCGTTTCCCTCGGGTTCGGGTGCCATCAGTCCTCGCCGTCGTATCTCTCGGCCGCCGCTCAGCGGTAGTCCTCTTTATTGGTGCTCCGGTGAACGCTACAGCCTCCGAACCGGTCACCGTTCGGACAAGGCCACCGTGTGCACGTGTGGTCACGGAACGGGCACCTGGCTTGACGTGTGCTTGCCCTGGGGCAGACTGGGCGCCACGTGCGCCACGCCAGGTGCGCGGGGACATACGCCGAGGGGAAGCAACAGTCATGAGCCAGGACGGCACTCAGGGCCAGTACGCGGGCGGCTCTCTGGCCGGTGGCCGTTACCAGCTAAGGGACTTGCTGGGGGCCGGCGGCATGGCCTCCGTGTACCTGGCGTACGACTCGGCGCTCGACCGGCAGGTCGCCATCAAGACGCTGCACAGCGACCTCGGCCGGGAGCAGTCCTTCCGCGAGCGGTTCCGCCGCGAGGCCCAGGCTGTAGCGAAACTGTCGCACACGAACATCGTCTCGGTCTTCGACACCGGTGAGGGCGAAGTGACGTTCGGCGGGGGCCGCTCCGGCGACGGCGCGGTGATGCCGTACATCGTCATGGAGTACGTGGAGGGCAAGCCGCTCGGCTCGGTGCTCGAAGCGGACATCCGGCAGTACGGGGCCATGCCGGCGGACAAGGCGCTGAAGGTGACGGCCGACGTGCTGGCCGCCCTGGAGACCAGCCACGAGATGGGGCTCGTCCACCGCGACATCAAGCCCGGCAACGTGATGGTCAACAAGCGCGGCGTGGTCAAGGTGATGGACTTCGGCATCGCCCGCGCCATGCAGTCGGGCGTCACCTCGATGACGCAGACCGGCATGGTCGTCGGCACCCCGCAGTACCTCTCGCCCGAACAGGCCCTGGGGCGCGGCGTCGACGCCCGCTCCGACCTGTACTCCGTCGGCATCATGCTGTTCCAGCTGCTGACGGGGCGGATCCCCTTCGACGCGGACTCGCCGCTGGCCATCGCCTACGCCCACGTGCAGGAGGAGCCGGTCGCCCCGTCCTCCATCAACCGGTCGGTGACGCCCGCGATGGACGCGCTGGTGGCGCGTGCGCTGAAGAAGAACCCGAACGAGCGTTTCCCGACGGCGGCGGCCATGGGCGACGAGGTCGCCCGGGTGCTGGGCACCGGCCAGACCGGGGCACCGGTCATCGTGCAGGGCCAGGGGCCCCTGAGCAGCGGCGCGGGCGTGTCCTCGGCGGTGTTCCCGCCGGTGGACTCCGGCGTCCAGGCGCCGCCGCAGTCGCTCCAGCAGCCGTACCAGGCGCCGCACAGCCCGACGCCGGCCCCGTACGCGCCGACGCCCGCTCCGCAGCCGCACGCGGCGCAGGGCGGCGGCTACGCCTACCCGCACACGCCCCCGCCGCAGCAGCAGTACGCGCCGCCGACCCCGCCGCCGTACACGATCTCCCCGGCGGGCGGGGCGAGCCCGTCCGGCTCCGGCGGCGGCAAGCGGAACACGCCGGTGGTCGTGGGCGCGGTCGTGGTGGCGCTGCTGGCCGTCGGCGGCCTGATCGCCGCGATCTCGATGAACGGGAACGACAAGGAGGGCGGCACCACGGCCGATCCGGGGGCCTCCACGTCCGCGTCCGCGAAGGCCGGCTTCAAGGGCCCCGACGTCACGCGCACGATCGACCCGAAGAAGTGCTCGGAGCCCACGAAGCACTACAGCGAGGCGGGCAAGTACATCGCGCCGGACCTCAAGTACAAGAACCTGCTGTCGGTGAAGGCCTGCATCCAGGCCTCCGGCGGCAAGTACAACATCGTCGAGAAGGACGAGGCCGTGTACGGCAAGGACACGGTGCTGAGCCAGTCCCCGGCCGCCGGAGACAAGATCAACAAGGAGGGCACGGAGTACACGCTCACCGTGTCCACCGGCAATCCGGAGTAGCCGACCGGCGCGGCCACACGACACACCGGCATCCCGGACCCCCGACAGGGCGTCCGGGATGCCGCTTTTGCCCCACCATGTAAGTCTGAGCGCATCGCTGACTCCAGCGAGCACGCCGGCCGCTCGGGACGGGAGGGGCTCCCCGTGATCCAAGGCTTCCGCCCGTCACACTGGCTGGCCTGCGCGGCGCTGGCCGCCGCCGCCCTGGCGCCCGCGGCCTCCGTGTACGCCGGCCCCCTCGGCCCGGGGGCCGCGCACCGCACCTCCGCCGAGCAGGCGGGCCGGCAAGCCCACGCGGCCCAGGCGGCCCGAATGGCGCAGGCACCCCGGAAGGAGCGCACCGCGGCCTTCGAGAGGGACGAGAGCGACGACGGCGACGCCCGCGAGGAGCTGGCGGGCAGCCCCGCCGGGGTCGGCCGCGAACGGCCCGGGCGACCGGCCGCCGAGCCCGCCAACCCGGAGCTGCTCATCGCCTCCCGGCCGCTGCCGGTGCGCCCGCGCACGGAGCCCGCACCGCCGTCCCCGCCATCCCCGCCGGTCCCGCCGGTTCCGCCGCCCCCTCGGTCCCAGTGGCCGCCTGAGGCGCAGGCGCGGCCCACGGCGGCCGCCCCGACGGTGCGTGACACGGTCACCGCACTCGGCACCGAGCCGAACGACCGCGCGGCGGACCTGGCCGCGCACATACTGCCGCTGGGCACCGGATTCGCCCTGATGGGACTGGGTCTGGGCTATCTGGGCGTACGGCTGCGCCGGGGCGCGTGACACCTGCCCACCCCCTCGCCCCGGCCCGAAGCCCACCCCTGAATGGTTGCCCTGCGTGAACATACTCGGTATACATACCGAGTATGTCGATCCGTCACGGGCTTCTGGCCCTACTGGAACGGGGTCCTCGGTACGGCTCCCAGCTGCGCACCGAGTTCGAATCCCGGACCGGCTCCACCTGGCCGCTCAACGTCGGGCAGGTCTACACGACCCTCGCCCGCCTCGAACGCGACGGCCTCGTCGCACCCGACGGCGAGGACGCCGCGGGCCACACGCTGTACGCCATCACCGACACCGGCCGCACCGAGCTGCACGAGTGGTACGAACGCCCCGTCGACCGGGCCAACCCGCCCCGCGACGAGCTGTCCATCAAGCTCGCCATGGCCGTGGGCGCCCCGGGCGTGGACATCCGCGCCGTCATCCAGTCCCAGCGGCACGCCACGATCCGCGCGATGCAGGACTACACCCGGCTCAAGGCCACCGCCCTCGCGGCTGTCGAGAGCGCGCAGTCCCGCGAACGCGACGACGTCGCCTGGCTGCTCGTCCTGGAGCAGCTGATCTTCCAGACCGAGGCCGAGGCCCGCTGGCTCGACCACTGCGAAGCCCGGCTCGTCCGGCTCTCCCAGACGGCCGACCGGAGAGCCGCCGCACCCCAACCGCCCCAGGCCGCCGCCGAGACCACGGCCCCGACCTCAACCGACCGGCCCCGCACCGCCCGTACGCGGCGCGCCTGAACCACCGTTCCAGGGGGGAACCCTCATGTCCGACCAGCGCCAGTCCCGGCAACCCGTACTGCGGTTGGAGCGGCTCGTCCGCACCCACGGCAGCGGCGCCACCGAAGTGCACGCCCTGCGCGGGATCGACCTCGCCGTCCACCCCGGCGAACTCGTCGCCGTCATGGGCCCTTCGGGCTCCGGCAAGTCCACGCTGCTGACCCTCGCCGGCGGCCTCGACACCCCCAGCAGCGGCCGGGTGCTGGTCGAGGGCACCGACCTCACCACCGCGAGCCGCAAGCAGATGGCCGCACTGCGCCGCCGCAGCATCGGCTACGTCTTCCAGGACTACAACCTCATCCCGGCCCTCACCGCCGCCGAGAACGTGGCCCTCCCGCTCGAACTGGACGGCACCTCGGCCCGCAAGGCCCGCGCCGCCGCCCTCGCGGCGCTGGCCGAGATGAACCTGGGCATCCTCGCCGACCGCTTCCCCGACGAGATGTCCGGCGGGCAGCAGCAGCGCGTGGCCATCGCCCGCGCCCTCGTCGGCGACCGCCGCCTCGTCCTCGCCGACGAGCCCACCGGCGCCCTCGACTCCGAGACCGGCGAGTCCGTCCTGGGCCTGCTGCGCTCCCGCTGCGACGCGGGCGCCGCCGGGGTCCTCGTCACCCACGAGCCTCGCTTCGCCGCGTGGGCCGACCGCGTGGTGTTCCTGCGCGACGGCAGCGTCGTCGACGAGACCCTGCGCAGCCACGCCGACTCCCTCCTCTCGGGGCAGGCGGGCGGCCAGTGAACTCCTCGCTCCGAGGCTGGTACCACTCCTGGGTGGCGGCCCTGCGCATCGCCCGCCGCGACGCCTGGCGCGCCAAGGGCCGCAGCTCCCTGGTCCTCGCCATGATCGCCCTGCCGGTCGTCGGCATGAGCGCCGCCGACCTCACCCTGCGCAGCGCCGAACTCTCCCCCGACCAGTCCGTCAGCCGTGTGGTCGGAGCCTCCGACGCCCGGGTCCGCGTTTCGCTGGCGGGCGGACCCGTCTACCAGGTGCCCGACGGATCGCGCTACGTGCCCGTCGGCGGCTACGACGACGTCTACGTCCCGTCGCAGCCGGAGGAGGTGACCCCGGAGCAGGTGGCCGCCGCGCTCCCGCCCGGCACCCGGCTCCTGAAGGACTCCTCCGGCTACGGCAAGGTCCGCACCAAGCACGGCCTGCTCGACACCGACCTGCGCGAGATCGACCTGCACGACCCGCTGACGCAGGGCCTGGTCACGCTCGACCGCGGCCGACTGCCCGAACGGGCGGGCGAGGTCGTCGCGACCAACGCCTTCCTGGAGAACTCCGGCCTGTTCGTCGGCTCCTCGGTCACCCCGCGCGGCGCCACCTCCGCGTACAAGATCGTCGGCGCGTACGAGCTGCCGAAGGAACTCAAGACGGAGCAGGTCACCGCCCCGCCCGGGAGCCTGATCGCCCCGCTCGACAAGGCGCTCAAGGCCTCCGGAGGCACCGGGCTGAACCCGGACGACTCCTACCTGGTCAAGGTCGGCGGTGACGGTTTCACGTGGAACATGGTCCAGGCGGCCAACGCCAAGTCCCTGCTCGTCATCTCCCGCGCCGTCGCCAACGACCCGCCCGCGGACGCCGACGTCCCCCTCTACCGGCAGGAGCCCAAGGAGCAGTTCCAGCGGGACGCCGGCGGCGCCGCCAAGATGGCCATCGCGGCCACCATCGTGGGCCTCGCCATGCTGGAGATCTGCCTGCTCGCCGGACCGGCCTTCGCGGTCGGCGCCCGCCGCTCGCGCCGCCAGCTCGGCCTGGTCGGCGCCAACGGCGGCAACCGCCGCCACATCCGCTCCATCGTGCTCTCCGGCGGCCTGGTCATCGGAGCCGCGGCCGCCGTCTGCGGCACCGCGATCGGCATCATCCTTACCATCGTGCTCCAGCCGGTCCTTGAGGAGCAGCTCGGCAACCGCTTCGGCGGCCTCGACTTCCGCCCGCTGGAACTGGCCGGCATCGCCGTGCTCGCCGTGGTGACCGGACTGCTGTCCGCGATCGTCCCCGCGGTCACCGCCTCCCGGCAGACGGTGCTGGCCTCGCTCACCGGCCGCCGCGGTGTGCGCCGCTCCAACCGGGTGCTGCCCATCGTCGGCCTGGTCGCCGTCGCCGCCGGCGCCGCCATCGCCCTCTACGGCGGCGCGGCGGACATGGGCACCACCGTCGTGGCGGGCGGCAGCGCCCTCGCCGAACTGGGCGTCGTCGCCCTCACCCCGGCCCTGGTCGGCCTCTTCGGCCGGCTCGGACGCCTGCTGCCGCTCTCCCCGCGGCTCGCGCTGCGCGACGCCGTGCGCAACCGGGGCCGTACGGCGCCCGCCGTGGCCGCGGTGCTGGCCGCCGTCGCCGGCACGGTGGCGGTGGCCACGTACCAGCACAGCAGCGTCATCCAGAGCCGGCACGAGTACGTCGCCGACCTGCCGCACGGCACCGGCCGACTGCTGACCTCCGAGAACAGCGCCTACAAGGAGGTCCCCGCCCTGCGCGAGTCCCTCACCAAACAGCTCCCGGTGGCCCGGCGCGCTGACGTGGAGAGGCTGGTGGTCGGCATGCCGGGCTGCGACACCTACTCCACGGACCCGGCCTGCGGGCGCGCCGAGATCATCACGCCCAAGGACCAGCGGTGCCCGCTCTGGGAAGACCCCGCGGGCCCCGACGCCTTCACCGAACAGGAGGCCCGCCGGCTGCGCCAGGACTGGCGCTGCCAGGAGCCCCGGCGACACGTGCAGCACCCCACGGTCGTCGCCGACGAGAAGCTGCTGGGCGTGCTCGCGATCACCGATCCGGGCACCGTGGCCGCGCTCAAGGAAGGCCGGGCCGTCGCCTTCGACAAGCGCCAGGTCAAGGACGGCAGGATCACTCTGCGGATCATCTCCGGACCGGACTCCGAGGGCCCCTTCACCGGCCCGGACAGGGACCCGGTCGGCGTGGACAAGGCCATCCCCGTCCACGTGGCCCCGGAGGGCACCGAGAGCTGGGGCGTCGAACTGGTCCTGCCGCCCGCGGCCGTCCAGGCCACGGGGTTGGCCACGGCCCCGATCGGCTCGTACTTCGCCCTCGACGGCACGGCCTCCTCCGAGCAGCGGCAGAGGATCGCCGGCGACATCGACCGGATGGGCGTGGAGGCCTCCCTGAGCATCGAAGAGGGCTACCAGGGCGACGACAACCTGATCCTGCTCGCCCTGACCGTCTTCGCCGGCCTGATCACCATCGGCGCGGCCGGCATCGCCACCGGCCTCTCCCAGGCCGACGCCGAGGCCGACCTGAAGACCCTGGCCGCGGTGGGCGCCCCGCCGCGGGTGCGGCGGACCCTGAGCGGTTTCCAGTGCGGGGTGGTGGCCCTGATGGGCGTCGTCCTGGGCTCGGCGGCCGGGATCCTGCCCGCGGTCGGCCTGCGCCTGACGCAGCGCAGGGAGCTGGAGGCGCTCGCCCAGCGCGCCGTCGACGAGGGCTACGCCCTGGCCGGCGAGTCCGTGCCGTTCGTTCCGATCGCCGTGCCGTGGGAGACCCTCGCCCAACTGGTCGTCGTGGTCCCGCTGGGCGCGGCCCTCCTCGCGGCGCTGGTCACCCGCTCCAGCGGCGCCCTGGCCCGCCGGGCCGCGGGCTGAGTCCCGTGCCCCCGTACAGGGTGGATCACGCCTGTACGGGGGCACACCGAGTGAGAGCGAAGGTGTGCGAGAGAATGACGGCATGGAGATGCCGAGGAGTGAACGGTCGCAGGACAGTCCCCCGCACGTCCTGATCGTGGGACAGGACGGGTCGGCGGTCGGCGACGCCGATGACGAGTCGCGCGAGGTCCCGGTGACGGAAATGGTCGAACAGCCCGCCAAGGTCATGCGGATCGGCAGCATGATCAAGCAACTCCTGGAAGAGGTACGCGCCGCGCCCCTCGACGAGGCGAGCCGGGTCAGGCTCAAGGACATCCACGCCGCCTCCGTGAAGGAGCTGGAGGACGGCCTGGCGCCCGAGCTCGTGGAGGAACTGGAGCGCCTGTCCCTGCCGTTCACCGAGGAGGCCATCCCCTCGGAGGCCGAACTGCGGATCGCGCAGGCACAGTTGGTCGGCTGGCTGGAAGGCCTCTTCCACGGCATCCAGACCGCTCTGTTCGCGCAGCAGATGGCCGCGCGGGCCCAGTTGGAGCAGATGCGCCGCGCCCTGCCGCCGGGCGGCCACCACGACGACGAGGAAGACGGCAACCACGGCGCGATCCGCTCGGGCCCCTACCTCTAGCGCGTGTTGCGCGAACCCCCGGGCCCGGCCCGCGCCTTCGGACGCGGCCGGGCTCCGCTCTTCTGGCCCGCGGGCGTTCGAGGCGCGGGGGTCAGGGGGCGGTCTTCGAGCCCCGCCGGCGTTCGAGGCGCGGGGCCGGGGGCGGAGCCCCGGCAGTGGCGGCGGCCGCCGGGCAGGCGACAGGCGGCATCCGGCTCACGGCCGGGAACACGGGCCGCGCATACTCATGGGCATGAGTTACGACGCGATCGTGCTGGCCGGCGGTGCCGCTCGGCGACTCGGCGGGGCGGACAAGCCCGCGCTGAGCGTCGGCGGACGGGCGCTCCTCGACCGCGTCCTCGACGCCTGCCCGGACGCCTTGCGCACCGTCGTGGTCGGCGGCCGCCGGCCCACGGCACGCCCCGTGCGGTGGACCCGGGAGGACCCGCCCGGGGGCGGCCCCGTCGCCGCGCTGGACGCCGGGCTGCGCGACACCACCGCCGGGCTGGTCCTCGTACTCTCCGCGGACCTGCCGTTCCTGGACCGGGAGACCGTACGGGCCCTGCTGGCCGCCGCCAACGCGCCCGGCACGGACGGAGCGGTGCTGCGGGATCCCGAGGGCCGTGACCAGCCGCTGGTCGCCGCCTACCGGGCCGAGCCCCTGCGCCGTGAGGTCGCGCTGCTCGCCACCGAGCACGGCGCTCTCGCCGGGCTCCCGCTGCGCGCGCTCACCGCCGAACTGGAGCTGGCTCAAGTCGAGGCGCAGCCCCTCGCCGCGTTCGACTGCGACACCTGGGACGATCTCTCCGCCGCCCGCGCCCGGATCAGGGAGCATGGAACCGTGCTGGACCAATGGATCACCGCCGTCAAGAGCGAGCTGGGCATCGACCTCGCCGTCGACACCAAGACCCTGCTCGACCTCGCCCGGGACGCCGCCCACGGCGTCGCCCGGCCCGCCGCCCCGCTGACCACCTTCCTGGTCGGCTACGCGGCCGCCCATGCCGCAGCCACCGGCGCCGACCCCGCCCAGGCCGTCGCCGAGGCCTCCCGCAAGGCCGCCGACCTGGCGCTGCGCTGGGCCGCCGAAGCGGAGGCCGACACCGCCACCGGAGGGAACGGCTCGGGATGATCCCCACGAACTCCGCCGAACAGGCCCTCGACGAAGCCCTGGCCCTGGTCAGCCGTACCCCGGAAGGCGGCGGCGGGGGCACCCACCGGGCCGCCTCCTGGCCGCAGGCCCGGGACGCCGCCGCGCAGGCCGGCGCCGGGGTGCGGGCCCGTACCCATGACGTGCCCCTCGGGGATGCCATCGGCGAGGTCCTGGCCGCCGCCCTGGACGCGCTGACCGACCTGCCGTCCTTCGACACCTCCGCCATGGACGGCTGGGCCGTGGCCGGTCCCGGCCCGTGGCACGTCCGCCCCGGCGACGGCATCCTGGCCGGCTCCGGCCGACCGGATCCGCTCGCCGACGGCGAGGCCGTCCGGATCGCCACCGGCGCCCGGATCCCCGCCGACACCACCGCGGTCGTCCGCAGCGAGCACTGCACCGAGGCGGGCGGGCAGCTCTTCGCCGACCGGCCCGTCGGCACCGGCCAGGACATCCGCCCGCGCGGCCAGGAATGCCGCTCGGGGGACCTGCTGCTGCCCGCCGGCTCGCTGGTCACCCCCGCCGTGCTCGGCCTCGCCGCGGCCGCGGGGTACGACCGGGTGACCACCCGGCCCCGCCCCCGCGTGGAGATCCTGGTGCTCGGCGACGAACTCCTCACCGAGGGCCGCCCACACGACGGGCTGATCCGCGACGCCCTCAGCCCCATGCTGGGGCCGTGGCTCACCCGTCTGGGCGCCGAGGTCACCGGCACCCGGACGCTCGGCGACGACCCCGACGGGGCCGCGGCCCTGCTGGAGGCCGTCACCACGTCCACCGCCGATGTCGTGGTCACCACCGGCGGCACCGCCTCCGGCCCCGTCGACCACGTCCACCCCGTCCTGGAGAAGGCCGGCGCCCGGCTGCTCGTCGACGGAGTGGCGGTCCGTCCGGGCCACCCGATGCTGCTCGCGCGGATCGGCGACCGGGCGGACGGGCGCCACGTGGTCGGGCTTCCGGGCAACCCCCTCGCCGCCGTCTCCGGGCTGCTGACCCTCGCCGAGCCGCTGCTGCGCGCCCTGGCGGGCCGCCGCCCGCGCCCGCGCTACACGGCGCCGGTGCACGGCGACGTCCCGGGCCACCCGCACGACACCCGGCTGGTCCCCGTCCGGCTCGACGACGAGCACGCCGTGCCCCTGCGCTACCACGGCCCCGCGATGCTGCGCGGCGTGGCGGCCGCGGACGCGCTGGCCGTCGTACCGCCCAGGGGCGCCCGATCGGGCCAGGAGCTGGAAGTCCTCGACCTGCCGTGGGCTTCGGGAGGATGTTTCACGTGAAACTGCCCGGACATGACGCCATGGCCCGCGGGGCGGACGAAAAGCTCGTCTCCCGCCGCATCAAGCTGCCCAAGCGCATCGTCGAGCATCCGCTGCGGCAGGTAGCCAAGCGCCTGTTGATGGCCCTGTTCGTCCTCTTCCTCACGGTCTTCATCGTGTGGCTGGACCGCGACGGCTACCACGACAACGCCAACGAGACGGTCGATCTCCTCGACTGCTTCTACTACGCCACGGTGACGCTGTCCACGACCGGCTACGGCGACATCGTGCCCTACAGCGACAGCGCACGGCTGATCAACATCCTGCTGATCACGCCGCTGCGCGTGCTGTTCCTGATCATCCTCGTCGGTACCACCCTCGAAGTCCTGACGGAGCGCACGAGGGAAGAGTGGCGGCTGAAGCGCTGGAGGAAGAACTTGCGCGAGCACACGGTCGTCGTCGGCTTCGGCACGAAGGGCCGCTCGGCCCTTCTGACCCTGCTGGCCACCGGCCTCTCACGGGAACAGGTGGTCGTCGTCGACCCCAGCGCCAAGGTCATCGACATGGCCAACGCCGAGGGGTTCACGGGTGTGGTGGGCGACGCCACCCGCTCGGACGTCCTGCTCCGCGCCGAGCTCCAGAAGGCCCGTCAGGTCGTCATCGCCACCCAGCGCGACGACACCGCGGTCCTGGTCACGCTGACCGCCCGGCAGCTCAACCGCGGAGCGAAGATCGTCGCCGCGGTGCGCGAGGAGGAGAACGCCCCCCTGCTGCGCCAGTCCGGGGCCGACGCGGTCATCACGAGCGCGAGCGCCGCCGGCCGGCTGCTGGGCCTGTCGGTGCTCAGCCCCAGCGCGGGCACCGTGATGGAGGACCTGATCCAGCAGGGCAGCGGCCTGGACCTCATCGAACGGCCCGTCCGCAAGGCCGAGGTCGGCAAGTCGGTGCGCGACACCGACGACCTGGTCGTGAACGTCCTCCGCGGCCATCGGCTGCTCCCGTACGACGACCCGCACGCCAGCCCCCTCCAGCTGACGGACCGTCTCATCACCATCGTGCGGGCGGTTCCGTCCACCGCCGCGAGGACGATACTGGGTCCTGCCGAGTAGCCGCGCCGTGGCGTAGCCTCCGGGCCATGCATGCGATCACCATCGAGCAGCCCGGCGGCCCCGAAGCCCTCGTCTGGGCCGACGTTCCCGATCCGGTACCGGGCGAGGGCGAGGTCCTCGTCGAGGTCGCGGCAAGCGCCGTGAACCGCGCCGACGTCCTCCAGCGGCAGGGCTTCTACGATCCGCCGCCGGGCGCCTCGCGCCTTCCGGGGCTGGAGTGCTCCGGGCGGATCGCCGCCGTCGGGGCGGGGGTCTCGGGCTGGGCGGTGGGCGACGAGGTCTGCGCCCTGCTGGCCGGCGGCGGCTACGCGCAGCGGGTAGCGGTGCCGGCCGGGCAGCTGCTGCCGGTCCCTCCGGGGGTGGACCTGGTGACGGCCGCGGCGCTGCCCGAGGTCGTCACGACGGTGTGGTCCAACGTGTTCATGGTGGCCGGGCTGCGCCCCGGCGAAACCCTGCTGGTGCACGGCGGGGCCAGCGGCATCGGGACGATGGCGATCCAGCTGGGCAAGGCGGTGGGCGCGACGGTCGCCGTCACGGCCGGCGGCCCGGACAAGCTGGCCCGCTGCAAGGAGTTGGGCGCGGACGTCCTCGTCGACTACCGCGAGCAGGACTTCGTCGCCGCGGTACGGGACGCTACGGGTGGGGCCGGGGCGGACGTGATCCTGGACATCATGGGCGCCAAGTACCTTTCGCGGAACGTGGACGCCCTCGCCGTGAACGGCCGGCTCGCGGTGATCGGGCTCCAGGGCGGGGTGAAGGGCGAGCTGAACCTGGGCGCGCTGCTGGCGAAGCGGGCGGCGATCACGGCCACGTCGCTGCGGGCGCGGCCGCTGGAGGAGAAGGCGGCGATCGTGGCCGCCGTGCGCGAGCACGTGTGGCCGCTCGTGGCCGCCGGCCGGGTGCGGCCGGTGGTCCACGCGGCGTTCCCGATGCGGGACGCCGCCGAGGCCCACCGGGTCATGGAGGCGGGCACGCACGTGGGCAAACTGCTGCTCACGGTGTGAGCGCGAGCGGCGGGCGGCACCGCTGCGGGCCCCGGGGCACTTGGCCCCGGGGCCGCCACGGCTACAGCGTGCGCAGCAGTACCGCCGGGGACTCCACGCAGTCCGCGACGTAGCGGAGGAAGCCGCCCGCCGTGCCGCCGTCGCAGACCCGGTGGTCGAAGGTCAGCGACAGCTGGACGACCTTGCGCACCGCCAGCTGCCCCTCGTGGACCCACGGCTTGTCGATGATCCGGCCGACGCCGAGCATCGCCGCTTCCGGGTGGTTGATGATCGGCGTGGAGCCGTCGACCCCGAAGACCCCGTAGTTGTTCAGGGTGAAAGTGCCGCCCGTCAGGTCCGCCGGGGCCAGCTTGCCCGCGCGGGCGAGCTCGGTCAGCCGTGCGAACTCCGCCGACAGCGACTCCGGATTGCGGCCCTGGGCGTCCCGGACGACCGGGACCACCAGACCCCGCTCGGTCTGCGCGGCGAAGCCGAGGTGCACCGAGGGGAGCCGGACGATCTCCTTGGCCGCCAGGTCCACGGTGGAGTTCAGCTCCGGGTACTTGGCCAGCGCGGCCGTGCAGATCCGGGCCAGCAGCGCGAGGACCGAGATCTTGGGGCCATCCACGGCGTTCATCGCGGCCCGGGCCGCCATCAGCTCGGTGGCGTCCGCGTCGACCCAGCAGGTGGCGTCCGGGATCTCGCGGCGGCTGCGCGACAGCTTCTCGGCGACCGCGCCGCGCAGCCCCTTGAGCGGGATCCGCTCACCCTGCGCCGCCACCGCGACCGCCGCGGGGGCGGGAGCGGCGGCCGGGGCGGGCTCGCGCAGTGCGGCCAGGGCCGCCTCGACGTCGGCGCGCAGGATCAGGCCCTCCGGGCCCGAGCCGTGCAGCGCGCGCAGGTCCACCCCGTGGTCCTTGGCGAGCTTGCGCACCAGCGGCGAGATGACGGGCACCGGCCCGGCGTGAACGGCCGGAGCGGCAGGAACGACCGGAGCGGCCGGAGCGGCAGCGGCGGCCGGAGCCGCCGCTGCGGGCGCGGGGGCCGCGACCGGCGCCGACACCGCGGCGGTGACGGGTCGCACCCGTCGCCGGCGCGCCGGGCGCGAGTGGTCCGAGCCGTAGCCGATCAGCGGCCGGGGAGCCTCGCCGGAGCCTTCGGACTCGGCGGCCTCGGCCGCCTCCGCGGCCCCGGCGGGCATCGACTGCGCACCCACCGCCACAGTGATCAGCGGGGCGCCGACCGGCAGTTCCTCGCCCTCCTCCCCGAAGCGGGCGGTGACCACTCCGCCGTACGGGCAGGGCACCTCCACCATCGCCTTGGCCGTCTCGACCTCGACGACCGGCTGGTCGATGGCGACGACATCGCCCACCGCCACCAGCCAGCGCACGATCTCGGCCTCGGTCAGACCCTCACCGAGGTCGGGCAGCTTGAATTCCATGACCTGCGGCATCAGTTCTCCCACTGCAGGCGGGCCACGGCGTCGAGGATCCGTTCGACACCGGGCAGGTGGTGCTTCTCCAGCATCGGCGGCGGGTAGGGGATGTCGAAGCCCGTCACCCGCAGCACCGGGGCCTCCAGGTGGTGGAAGCACCGCTCGGTGACCCGGGCGGCGATCTCCGCGCCCGGCCCGCCGAAGCCGCCGGCCTCGTGGACGACGACCGCGCGCCCGGTGCGGCGTACGGATGCCACGACCGTCTCCTCGTCGAAGGGGACCAGGGAGCGCAGGTCCACGACCTCCAGGTCCCAGCCCTCCTCCCGGGCCGCCTCGGCCGCCTCCAGGCAGACCGGCAGCGACGGGCCGTAGGTGATCAGGGTGGCGCTCGTACCCGTCCGGCGGACGAGGGCCTTGCCGATGCCCGGGACGGCCGCCGGCGCCTGCGGCGACCAGTCGGCCTTCGACCAGTACAGCCGCTTCGGCTCCAGGAAGACCACCGGGTCGTCGCTCGCGATCGACGCGCGCAGCAGCCCGTAGGCGTCCTCGACGGTCGCCGGGGTGACCACCGTCAGGCCGGGCGTCGCCACGTAGTACGCCTCGGAGGAGTCGCAGTGGTGCTCCACGCCGCCGATGCCGCCGCCGTACGGCACGCGGATGGTGATCGGCAGCGGCATGGCGCCGCGGGTGCGGTTGCGCATCTTCGCCACGTGCGAGATCAGCTGCTCGAAAGCCGGATAGGCGAAGGCGTCGAACTGCATCTCCACCACAGGCCGCAGCCCGTACATGGCCATGCCGACCGCCGTACCCAGGATCCCGGCCTCGGCGAGGGGGGTGTCCGTGCAGCGGTCCTCGCCGAACTCCTTGGCCAGGCCGTCCGTGATGCGGAAGACGCCGCCGAGTGTGCCGACGTCCTCGCCCATGACGTGGACCGTCGGGTCCTCGGCCATCGCGTCGCGCATCGCCCGCGTCAGGGCCTGCGCCATCGTCGCGGGCTTGGCCCCCGTCTTCGCGGACTTCGCCGCCACCGTCGTCACGCCTGGTCCTCGGCTTCCAGCTCGGCACGGAGCATGGCCGCCTGCTCGCGCAGGCGGTCCGTCTGCTCCGCGTAGACATGCGCGAACAGGTCCATCGGATCCACCACCGGATCGGCGTTCATCCCGTCGCGCAGGGACGCCGCCATCGCCTCGGCCTCGTCGCGCGCGGCCGTGATGCCCGCCTCGTCGAGGATTCCGCGCGCGGTCAGCTCGCGCTCCAGCAGGACGATCGGGTCGTGTGCCTTCCACGCCTCGACCTCCGCGTCACCGCGGTAGCGCGTCGCGTCGTCGGCGTTGGTGTGCGCCTCCATGCGGTACGTGACGGCCTCGATCAGCGTCGGGCCGCCGCCGGAGCGGGCCCGCCGGACGGCCTCGGACAGCACCTCGTGCATCGCGGCGATGTCGTTGCCGTCGACCAGCCGGCCCGGCATGCCGTATCCGACGGCCTTGTGGGCCAGCGTCGGGGCGGCGGTCTGCTTGGCGAGCGGGACGGAGATCGCGAAGCCGTTGTTCTGCACGAGGAAGACCACGGGGGCCTTCCACACGGCGGCGAAGTTCAGCGCCTCGTGGAAGTCGCCCTCACTGGTGCCGCCGTCGCCGACCATGGCGAGGGCGACGACGTCGTCGCCGCGCAGCCGCGCCGCGTGCGCCAGGCCCACCGCGTGCGGCAGCTGGGTGGCGAGCGGGGTCGAGAGGGGGGCTATGCGGTGCTCGCGCGGGTCGTAGCCGGTGTGCCAGTCGCCGCGCAGCAGGGTCAGCGCCTGTACGGGGTCCAGTCCGCGCGCCACGGCCGCCAGGGTGTCGCGGTAGCTCGGGAAGAGCCAGTCCTGCTCTTCCAGGACCATCGCGGCGGCGATCTCGCAGGCCTCCTGGCCGACGGTGGAGGGGTACACGGCGAGCCGGCCCTGCTTGGTGAGCGCCGTGGCCTGGGCGTTGTAGCGACGGCCGCGGACCAGCTCGGCGTAGCACCGGCGCATCAGCGCGGGGTCGAGGCGGTCGGCCGCCTCGGTGCCCAGCACGCGGTAGGGCTCGGCGTCCGGAAGCAGCGGGGCGGCGTCCGTACGGGGCCTCCAGGCGGGCGGCGGGGTGGGACGGTGGGACGCACCGGCACCGGGCAGCTCTTGGACCGTCATGGCGGCGTACACCTCCTCGTGGGAAGCGGGCAGGGGTGGCCCCGGATGTGAGGCCCCTCACCTACCGATTGTTCGGTTGCCTGCGCATTTTGGCTACAGGCGGCTCCAGGCTGTGGACAAACTGGCGCCGGGGCCCTGGGATGGATGCAGGACGTCCAGGAGAGGGAGGCATCGGGCAATGCCGGATGAACAAATGGCCGCGGCCGGTTCCGCACCGGTTCCACCTGGGGGCGCACCGGGAGCCTCCGCGGCCCCTCCCGTCGCACCACGGCCCCTGGACCCGATCGACCGGTCGATCATGCGGCTGCTGCAGGCGGACGGCCGGGCCTCCATACGCTCCGTGGCCGAGCAGGTCCACGTCTCGCGGGCGAACGCGTACGCGCGGATCAACCGGCTCATCGACGACGGGGTGATCCGCGGCTTCACTGCACGCGTCAACCACGAGCGCGCGGGCCAGGGCGCCTCCGCCTACATCACCCTGAAGATCGTCCAGAACTCCTGGCGAACGGTCCGCGAACAGCTGCGCGAGCTCCCCGGCGCCGCGCACATCGCCCTGGTCAGCGGCGACTTCGACGTCCTGCTCCTCGTGCACACCCCGGACAACCGGACCCTGCGCGAGCTGGTCCTGACCCGCCTCCAGGCCATCCCGGAGGTCCTGTCGACGCGCACCCTGCTGGTCTTCGAGGAAACCGACCTCCTCGCCCCCGGCCCGGGCCCCTCGGGCGGCCCGGCGGCAATCGCCGAGGAGTAGGGGGCGTCCGGGTGACAGGGCGGCGCGGTGCGACCGTTTGCGCCGGTCCGGGAGCGGGCCGACACGGCCGGCACCCGGACCGCCGGTGTGGCTGTCGGGCGGCCGGCGGGTGGTCAGCGGGTGGTGCGCAGGCCGTCGAAGGCCATGTGGACGACCGCGTCCGCCAGCTGTTCGGGGCCGGTGCCCGGGTGTGGGCGGTACCACTCGACCAGCGAGTTCACCATGCCGAAGAGGAGGCGGGTGGCGAGGCGGATGTCCACGTCCGCCCGCAGGTCGCCGTCCGCGGCGGCGGCCTTCAGCAGCTCCGCCACCTGGTGGTCGAACTCCCGGCGGCGCTCAAGCGCCCACCTCTCGGTGCGGGTGTTGCCCCGGACCCGCAGCAGCAGCGTCACGTACGGCAGCTCGCCGACCAGCACCTCGACCGTGCGGCGCGTGACGTACTCGACGCGCTCGACGGCCCGGCCGCGGACCGCCCCCGGCTCCTCCAGCACCGCGAAGAGCCCGTCGAGGGCCCGGCTGACGGCTCGCCGCAGCAGCTCCTCCTTGCCCGTGACGTGGTGGTAGATCGAGGACTTCGAGATGCCCGCGGCCTTGGACAGGTGCTCCATCGAGGTGCCGTCGTAGCCGCGCTCGTTGAAGACCTGCACGGCCACGGACAGCAGCGTCTCGGGGGTGTAGGTGTCGCGCTTGACCGTGGTCACAGCGTGCCCTCCTCGTCGCCCGCCGCGTAGCCCAGCTTGAACAGCGCCAGCGAGGGCGCGTACCGGCCGCCGGGGCAGCGCTCGTCGAGGTGGTGCAGCAGGTCGTAGGCCCAGTCCCGGCCGAGCCGGTCGTGCCATTCGGAGGGGCCCAGCGGGTAGTTGACGCCGAGCCGCATCGCGGTGTCGATGTCCTCGGCGGAGGCCACGCCCCGGGCCACGGCGTCGGCGGTGAGGTCGATCAGCATCGCCACGGTCCGGGCGACGATCATGCCGGGGACGTCGCCGATGACGGAGACCTGCTTGCCGAGCTTCTGGAAGAGGCCGATCGCCTCGGCGAGGGTGCGCTCGCTGGTGTCCTCGCTCGCGGAGAGGGCGATCCGGGTGGCGCCCCGGTAGTCGAGCGCGAGGTCGAAGTAGACGACGTCGGCGAACTCGACGGAGGTCTTGCCGTCCGCGAGGACGAGCTGGCCCTCGCCGGGCAGCTGGATGTACGGGCCGCCCTGCTCGGCGGCCGTGACCGCGATCCCGGCCTCCTGGAGCAGGTCGGCCAGTTCGGCGGCGGGGCCGAGGTCGCCGACGACGGTCACCTTGTCGGGGGCCTCCTCGGGCCCGGCGGTGTGCGGCTGCGCGGCGACCGCGTCGGGGCCGTACGGGAACCAGCCGTGCCCCGACTTGCGGCCCAGGCGGCCCGACTGGACCAGCCGGCGCTGCGCGAGCGACGGGGTGAACTTGGGGCTGCGGAAGAAGGACTCCCACACGGAGCGGGTCACGGCCTCGTTGACGTCCTGGCCGATCAGGTCGGTCAGGGCGAAGGGCCCCATCTTGAAGCCGCCGCTCTCGCGGAGCACGGCGTCGATGGTGGCCGGGTCGGCGCCCTGCTCCTCGTACACCGCGAAGGCCTCGGCGTAGAAGGGGCGGGCGATCCGGTTGACGATGAAGCCGGGGGTGTCGGCGCAGCGCACCGGCGTCTTGCCCCAGCCGAGGACCGTGCGGTAGGCGCGCTCGGCGGCGTCCGGGTCGGTCGCGGAGCCGCTGACCACCTCGACGAGCGGGAGCAGCGGGGCCGGGTTGAAGAAGTGCAGGCCGAGGAAGCGGCCGGGGTGTGCGAGACCGGCGGCGAGCTCGGTGACGGAGAGGGAGGAGGTGTTCGTGGCGAGCAGCGCGTCCGGCTCCAGCACGTCTTCGAGCGCGGCGAAGAGGGTCTGCTTGATCCCGACGTTCTCGACGACGGCCTCGATGACGAGGGCGGCCCCGGCGAGGTCGGCGAGGGCCCCGGCGGGGGCGATCCGGCCGACCGCCTCCGCGGCCTCGGCCCGGTCCAGACGGCCCTTCGCGGCCATCCGCTCGACACGGTCCTGCACGATGGCGACGCCGCCGGAGGCGAGCGCGGCATCGATGTCGTAGATCAGCACACGGTGGCCGGCGAGAAGGGCCACCTGGGCGATGCCCTGGCCCATCGTGCCCGCTCCGACGACCGCCACAGTGCGGGACCGCTCGATTGCTGTCATGTCCTGATCCTCCCGCACCGACTTTTCCACAGGCCCGCCGGGCCCTCTTGTCCCGACCGATCGTTCGGTTACTCTAACTCCAGTCTGCTCTCCTTCGCCCGGCTCAACGAGGAGTTGGTCCCTGATGGCCGCCGAGCTCACCGTCCCCCAGCTGTCCGCCAAGCACCGGCCCACCCTGGACCAGGCCCTGTCGGCGATCCGCAGCCGCGCCTACTGGTCCCCGCATCCCGAACACCCCAAGGCGTACGGCGAGACCGCCCCGGCCGACGGGCTGGCCGCCTTCGAAGCGCTCCGCGGCACCCGGCTGGACCTCGGCCAGCCCGGCACCGACGGCTTCACGGGCGCGGAGAAGTCCCCGTACGGCCTGGACCTCGGCGTCGAGTACCCGCACGTGGACGTGGACATGCTGCTGCCCGCGATGAAGGCCGGCATGGCCGCCTGGCGCGACGCGGGTCCGGAGGCACGCGCCCTGGTCTGCATCGAGATCCTGGCCCGCATCTCGGCCCGCACCCACGAGTTCGCGCACGCGGTCATGCACACCAGCGGCCAGGCCTTCATGATGGCGTTCCAGGCGGGCGGCCCCCACGCGCAGGACCGCGGCCTGGAGGCCGTGGCGTACGCGTACGAGGAGCAGACCCGGGTCCCGGGGCAGGCCGACTGGTCGAAGCCGCAGGGCAAGAAGGACCCGCTGGAGCTCGGAAAGACCTTCACCGCGGTCCCCCGCGGCATCGCCCTCATGATCGGCTGCAACACCTTCCCGACCTGGAACGGCTACCCGGGCCTGTTCGCCTCGCTGGCCACCGGCAACCCGGTGCTGGTCAAGCCGCACCCGCGGGCCGTGCTGCCGCTCGCGCTGACCGTGCAGGTGGCGCGCGAGGTCCTGGCGGAGACGGGCTTCGACCCGAACCTGGTCGCGCTCGCGGTCGAGCGCCCGGGCGAGGGCATCGCCAAGGACCTCGCCGTCCGCCCCGAGATCAAGCTGATCGACTACACGGGCTCCACGGAGTTCGGCGACTGGCTGGAGGCCAACGCCCGCCAGGCGCAGGTCTACACGGAGAAGGCGGGCGTCAACACCGTCGTCCTGGACTCCACCGACAACTACAAGGGGATGCTGGCCAACCTGGCCTTCTCCCTGTCGCTCTACAGCGGCCAGATGTGCACCACCCCGCAGAACCTGCTCATCCCGCGCGACGGCATCGCCACGGACGCCGGCCACAAGTCCTACGACGAGGTCGTGGCCGACCTGGCGGCCTCGGTGGGCGGCCTGCTCGGCGACGACGCCCGGGCCAACGCGCTGCTCGGCGCCCTGGTCAACCCGGACGTCAAGGCCCGCCTGGAGGCGGCGGCCGAGCTCGGCGAGGTCGCGCTGGCCTCCCGCGAGGTCGCCAACCCCGAGTTCCCGGACGCGGTGGTCCGTACGCCGGTGATGGTCAAGCTGGACGCCGGCAAGCCGGACGCGGACGCGCCCTTCCTGTCCGAGTGCTTCGGCCCGGTCTCCTTCGCGGTGGCCGTCGACTCCACGGCGGACGCGCTGGAGCTGCTGCGCCGCACCGTGCGGGAGAAGGGCGCCATGACGGTGGGCGCCTACACCACCTCCGCGGACACCGAGCGGGCGGTCGAGGAGGTCTGCCTGGAGGAGTCCGCGCAGCTCTCCCTGAACCTGACGGGCGGGGTCTACGTCAACCAGACGGCGGCCTTCTCGGACTTCCATGGCTCCGGCGGCAACCCCGCGGCCAACGCCGCGCTGTGCGACGGCGCCTTCGTCGCGAACCGCTTCCGCGTGGTGGAGGTCCGCCGCCAGGCGTAGCCGGTGCGCCCCCGCTCAGGCGTCGGAGGCGCCGGGCGGGGGTCCGCCCCAGTGGAAGAGGGCCATGGCCACGCTGGTGGCGAGGTTGTAGCTGGAGACCTGGGGCCGCATCGGCAGCGACACCAGGTGGTCGGCCCGCGCGCGCAGCTCGGGGGAGATCCCGTGCCGCTCCGAGCCGAAGGCCAGCAGCGCGTCGTCCGGGAGGGTGAGGCCGCGGATGTCCCCGCCCTCCGGGTCGAGCGCGTACAGCGGCCCCGGCGGCAGCTCGTCGAGGGCGAGGCGCTCGACGGTGGTGGCGTAGTGCAGTCCGGCGCCGGCCCGGACGACGTTCGGGTGCCAGGGGTCGAGATCGCCCCGGGTCACCACCCCGGTGGCGCCGAAACCGGCGGCGAGGCGGACGACGGCTCCGACGTTGCCGAGGTTGCGCGGGTTGTCGAGGACGACGACGGGCGCGGGCCTGGGCGTCCGCCGCAGGCCCGCGAGGCCCGCGGCGCGGTCGGGCCGTACGGCGAGGGCCGCGACGCCGGTGGGGTGGACGCGGGGCAGCAGTTCCCTGAGCACGGCCGGCCGTACCAGGCGGACCACGTCGGCCTCCACGTCGGGCGCCAGCTCCCGGGCCAGTGCCCGTACGGCGCCGGGATCGTCGGCGACGGCCATGCGCACGTCCGCTCCGAAGCGCAGGGCGTGCTTGAGCGCGTGGAACCCGTCGAGGAGCACGAGGTCCCCGCGCCCGACGCCCTCCCGCCACTGCCGCACCGTCTCGTCCCCACCCACCCGCTCAGTCACCCCCCGACCCTACGCCCGGTCCCAGCCCCGTCGGCGTTCGAGTCGCGGGAGCCCGCCCATCAGCCCCCACCGGCGCCCGAAGCGCGGCAGCCCGCACACCAGCCCCCACCGGCGCCCGAAGCGCGGAAGTCCGCACACCAGCCCCCGCCGGCGCCCGACGCACCGAAGCCCGCACACCAGCCCCACCGGCACCCATCGCACGGAAGCCCGCACATCAGCCCCACCGGCACCCATCGCACGCAAGCCCGCACATCAGCCCCCACCGGCACCCATCGCACGGAAGCCCGCACACCAGCCCCGCCGGCACCCATCGCACGGAAGCCCGCACACCAGCCCCGCCGGCACCCATCGCACGGAAGCCCGCACATCAGCCCCCACCGGCACCCGCCGCAAGGGGACCGCACATCAGCCCCCGCCGGCGCCCGAAGCGCGGGAGCCCGCACATGCAGCCTCGCCGGCGTTTGAGGCGCGGGGGTACGGGGGCGGAGCCCCCGGTCTTTCAGCCCGTCCGGGGCGCGAGGGCCGGATCCGGGTCCGGATCGGGGTCCGGGTCCGGGCGGGGCCCGGTTGCGGGAAGGCGCGGGGCGGGGGAAGGCACCGCAGGGCCCCGCCGGAACCGCCGCCCGACCACCCTCGCCCCGAGCCACACCAGGAACCCGGTCGGCAGGAACACCGCATCGGCGGCGATCATCGCCAGCGAGAAGAACGGCAGCCCCAGCAGCACCGCGATCCCCGCGTGCTCCAGCATCATCAGGACCAGCAGCACGTTCTTGATCCGCCGGTTGAAGAGCGTGAACGGGAAGGCCACCTGCACCGCCACCGTTCCGTACGACAGCAGCATCACCAGGGTCCCGCTGCCCGCCAGCAGCGCCGACAGCGCCGGCCACGGGCTGAAGTAGTCCAGCGCCAGGGGGTAGTACAGCGCCGTGCCGTCCTGCCACCGCGAGCCCTGGATCTTGTACCAGCCGGCCGTCGCGTAGATCAGGCAGACCTCCGCCATGATCACCAGCATGCCCGCGTTGTGCAGCAGGTTGGCCAGGACGTCCAGGACCGCCCGGCCCTCGCCCTCCGGCTCGTAGCGGTCGACCAGCCACCACAGCCCGCAGAGCACCCACACCGCGGCGAATCCCGCGAGCCAGCCGTCGCTGAACCGCCCGGTGGCCGCTCCGTAGGCGAAGACCGCCGCCAGCACACACCACAGCACCGGTCCGGCCCGCCCCGCCGACGCGGAGCCCCGCGTACGCGCCCTGCGCGCGTCCAGCGACCACACCTGCGCGCACCGGGTCAGCACCAGGTAGATCGCCATCAGGTGGATGACGTTGTCGCCGCCGTCGCCCATGAACACGCTGCGGTTCTGCAGGGAGAGCACGCCCACCATGAACACCGTGGACGTGGCGCGCGTCCGCCAGCCCAGCAGCAGGGCGGCGCTCGCCAGCACGGCCACCGCGTAGACGGTCTCGAACCACAGGGTCGAGCCGGACCAGGTCGCGACGGTGAAGGCGCCGTTGGAGTCGAGCAGCCGCTTCGCCAGGCCCTGGCTCCACGGCCCGTCCGGGCCGTACAGCTCGGCGCGGTGGGGGAACTCCCGCAGCAGGAAGAAGAGCCAGGTGCCGGCGAAGCCGATGCGTACGACGGCGCTCTGGTACGGCCCGAGCGCCTGCCCGCTGACCTTGGCGACGGCCCGGGCCAGTGCGGCGCGGGTCCGTCTCACACCTTCCACCACGGCAGCTCCCGGTAGTAGGTCTGGGTGTCGGTGGTCTCGGTGCTCCACTTCGGGGCGGGTACGGCCGTCGTCGCCGAGCGCAACTGGATCCGCAGGACGTGCCCGCCGCGGTGGTCGGGGGCGATCCGGTTCGTCGCGATGCGCCGCAGGTACTCCTCGGACAGCTCGCCGCGCTCGCCGACGGGCTTGTCGTCCTCGTCGTGCGAGCCGGTGTAGAAGTCCCAGGCCCGGCGCAGCTCGTTCTGCTCCGTGTGGCTCGGCAGGAGGCTGTGCCGGATCGCCGCCGCGTCCTCGGCGCTCAGGTCCCGCCAGCCCGTGGTGATCAGCTCGCCACCGGCGGTCCGCACCTCGGCGCGCACCTCCACGGCGATGTTCTGCTGGAGCGGGTTGGGCGCGAACAGCTTCCAGTTCTGTTCGAACTCGGGGTAGACCCAGGCGTCGATCGCCCCGGCGTGCTGCTTGCTCAGCGTGTTGGACGGGGCCACGTGCAGGAAGACCAGGCCGAGGTGCGCGCACACGGCCAGGCCGACGACGCCCAGGGCCAGGGCCGCCACGATCCGGTACGGGGTGGAGAGACCGACGATTCCGGGCGCCCTGGGGGAGGGCGGAGCGGCCGCTTCGGCGAGCTTGAGCCCGTTCGAATCCATCCCGCCCCGATCGTCCGGCGTCCACAGGGTTGACCACAGAGGTTGACACCCTACGGGCCGCCGTCTCACCATTGAAGCGAAGGAACCGAACGATCGGTCGGTCGGGTGGACGGACGACCGGCAAACACTGACAAGGGGCCGGAATGGTGGCAGTGACCCCGGAAACGGGCCCGGACGCGGCCCTGGGGACAGACGAGACGGACGGGACGGGCATGACGGCTGACCTGGGCGCCCAGCTCGCGGCGGCGTTCGACGCCGCCGTGGCGGCGGACGAGCGCGTGGAACCGCGCGACTGGATGCCGGAGCAGTACCGCGCCTCCCTGGTCCGGCAGATGGCGCAGCACGCCCACTCCGAGATCATCGGCATGCAGCCCGAGGCCAACTGGATCACCCGCGCGCCCTCGCTGCGCCGCAAGGCCATCCTGATGGCCAAGGTCCAGGACGAGGCGGGCCACGGCCTGTATCTCTACAGCGCCGCCGAAACCCTCGGCACCAGCCGCGACGAGCTCCTCGACAAGCTCCACTCGGGGAAGCAGAAGTACTCCTCGATCTTCAACTACCCGACCCTGACCTGGGCGGACGTCGGCGCCATCGGCTGGCTCGTGGACGGCGCGGCGATCACCAACCAGGTGCCGATCTGCCGCTGCTCCTACGGTCCCTACGCCCGTGCCATGGTCCGCATCTGCAAGGAGGAGTCCTTCCACCAGCGCCAGGGCTTCGAGCTCCTCATGGCCCTGTCCAAGGGCACCGAGGAGCAGCACGCCATGGCGCAGGACGCGGTGAACCGCTGGTGGTGGCCCTCGCTGATGATGTTCGGCCCGCCGGACGACGAGTCCGCGCACTCGGCGCAGTCGATGGCCTGGCGCATCAAGCGCCACTCGAACGACGAGCTGCGCCAGCGGTTCGTGGACATCGCCGTCCCCCAGGCCGAAGCCCTCGGCCTGACCCTGCCCGACCCGGACCTGAAGTGGAACGAGGAGCGCGGGCACCACGACTTCGGCGCCATCGACTGGGCCGAGTTCTGGGACGTGCTCAAGGGCAACGGCCCCTGCAACGAGCAGCGGATCGGCCAGCGCCGCAGGGCTCACGAGGAAGGCGCCTGGGTGCGCGACGCGGCCGCCGCGTACGCACAGAAGCAGGCGGCACAGCAGCCGGCGAAGCCCGCCGGACAGAACGAGGAGGCACGGGTATGACGCAGAACTGGCCCCTGTGGGAGGTGTTCGTGCGCTCGCGCCGCGGCCTCTCGCACACGCACGCGGGAAGCCTGCACGCCCCCGACGCGGAGATGGCCCTGCGCAACGCCCGCGACCTCTACACCCGGCGCAACGAGGGCATCTCGATCTGGGTGGTCCCCTCCACCGCGATCACCGCATCCTCGCCGGACGAGCGGGACCCCTTCTTCGCCCCGTCCGCCGACAAGCCCTACCGGCACCCCACCTTCTACGACATCCCGGAGGGGGTGAGCCACCTGTGACCGGCATCGACACCACCGCCACCACCGCCGACGCCACCACCGCGGCGGCCCTCGCCCTCGGCGACGACGCGCTGATCCTCTCCCACCGCCTCGGCGAGTGGGCGGGGCACGCCCCCGTCCTGGAGGAGGAGGTCGCCCTCGCCAACATCGCGCTCGACCTGCTCGGCCAGGCCCGCATCCTGCTGTCCATGGTCGGCGACGAGGACGAGCTGGCGTTCCTGCGCGAGGAGCGGTCCTTCCGCAACCTGCAGCTGGTCGAGCAGCCGAACGGCGACTTCGCCCACACCATCGCCCGCCAGCTCTACTTCTCCGTCCACCAGCACGAGCTGTACGCGGAACTCGCCCGCGGGGAAGGCCCGTTCGCGCCGCTCGCGGCCAAGGCCGTCAAGGAGACGGCGTACCACCGCGACCACGCCGAGCAGTGGACCCTGCGGCTCGGCGACGGCACCGAGGAGAGCCACGCCCGCATGCAGGCGGCGCTGCAGGCGCTGTGGAAGTTCACCGGGGAGCTCTTCCAGCCGGTCGAGGGCCTCGACGGCGTGGACTGGGCCGCGCTCGAAGAGCGCTGGCTGGCCGCGCTGACCGATGTCGTGGAGCGGGCCGGGCTCACCCTGCCCGAAGGACCGCGCACCGGCGCCTGGGCGGCCGGAGCCGGCCGCCAGGGCCTGCACACCGAGTCCTTCGGCCGGATGCTGGCCGAGATGCAGCATCTGCACCGCAGCCACCCGGGGGCGTCATGGTGACCGGCGCCGACGTCGCGACGACCCGCCTGGAGGCCGAGCTGGCCGAGCTGGCCGGCTCCGTCCCCGACCCCGAGCTGCCCGTGCTCACCCTCGGCGAGCTGGGCGTGGTGCGCGGCGTGCGGATGCACGACGACGGCCACGCCGAGGTCACCCTGACCCCCACCTACACCGGCTGCCCGGCCATCGAGGCCATGTCGGCCGACATCGAGCGGGTCCTGACCGGCCACGGCATCCCCGACGTCCGGGTGACCACCGTGCTGGCACCGGCCTGGTCGACGGACGACATCAGCGCCGAGGGCCGCCGCAAGCTGGCCGAGTTCGGCATCGCCCCGCCCCGGCCGCACGCGGCCGGCGGGCCGGTCCCGGTGTCCCTGTCCGTCCGCTGCCCGAACTGCGGATCGACCGACACCGAGCTGCTCAGCCGCTTCTCCTCCACCGCGTGCAAGGCGCTGCGCCGCTGCACCTCCTGCCGCGAACCGTTCGACCACTTCAAGGAGCTGTAGATGGCCGCCCCCCGCCACGGCGCGTTCCACCCGCTGACGGTGGCGGAAGTCGACCGGCTCACCGACGACTCGGTGGCGCTGACCCTCCGGGTCCCCGAGGACCTGCGCGAGGACTACCGGCACGCCCCCGGCCAGCACCTGACGCTGCGCCGCACCGCCCCGGAGGGCGGCACCGAGGTCCGCCGCACCTACTCGATCTGCTCGCCCGCCCCCACGGCGGACGGCCCGGGCCCCGCCCACCTGCGCGTCGGGGTGCGGCTGGTGGAGGGCGGGGAGTTCTCCACCTTCGCGCACAAGGAGATCGCGGCCGGCGACGTGCTGGACGTGATGGTCCCGGCCGGGCGCTTCGTGCTGGATCCCGCCGCGGCCCCCGCCGCCGGGCACTACGCCGCGATCGTCGGCGGCAGCGGCATCACGCCCGTGCTGTCGATCGCCGCGAGCCTCCTGGCCGCGCGGGCCGACGCCCGTTTCTGCCTGGTGCGCAGCGACCGTACGGCCGCCTCGACGATGTTCCTGGAGGAGGTCGCCGACCTCAAGGACCGCTATCCCTCGCGGTTCCAGCTGGTCACGGTCCTCTCCCGGGAGGAGCAGGAGTCCGGGCTGCCCTCCGGCCGGCTGGACGAGGCGCGGCTGACGTCGCTGCTGCCCGCGCTGCTGCCGGTGGCCGAGGTGACCGGCTGGTTCCTGTGCGGGCCCTACGGCCTGGTGCAGGGCGCCGAGCGGGCCCTGCACGGCCTCGGCATCGCCCGGACCCGGGTGCACGAGGAGATCTTCCACGTCGAGGACACCATCCCCGCGCCGGTCCGCTCGGCGGCCTCCGCCGCGGCTGCGGCCGGCCGGGTCACCGCACGGCTCGACGGGCGCTCCGGTACCTGGCCCGTCCAGGAGGGCGAGTCCCTGCTGGACGCGGTGCTCCGCAACCGCGCGGACGCCCCGTACGCCTGCAAGGGCGGCGTCTGCGGCACGTGCCGGGCGTTCGTGGTGTCCGGCGAGGTCCGGATGGACCGGAACTTCGCCCTGGAGGCGGAGGAGACGGACGCGGGCTTCGTCCTGGCCTGCCAGTCGCACCCCGTCACCGAGGAAGTGGAGATCGACTTCGACCGCTAGGCCCTGCCGGCCGCTGTCCTCCCCTGTCCATTTTCAGGAACGTGTTCTATCTTGACGCCCCGTCAGGTCGGAACGGGAGGACAGGCAGTGGACTTCACCTTCACCGAGGAACAGCGGGCCGCCGTCGAGGCGGCCAAGGCCGTGTTCGCGGATGTCGTACCCGACGGCGTGCCCAGCCCCGCTCTCACCCCGGGTGCCGTCGCCGAGGACTTCGACCGCCCCCTGTGGGCCAAGCTCGCCGCGTCCGACCTCCTCGGCCTCGTCCTCGCCGAGGAGTACGGCGGCGCGGGCCTGGACACCATCGCCCTGTGCCTCGTCCTGCGCGAGGCCGGCCGGGTGCTGGCCCGTGTCCCGCTGCTGGAACACTGCGCGACCGCCATGGCCGTACAGGCGTACGGCAGCCCCGAACTGGCCGCCGCCCTGCTGCCCGGCGCCGGGCACGGCACGCTCGTCCTGACCGCCGCCGCGCACGGCCGCTCCGGCCACGACCCGGCCGAACTCGCCGTCACCGCACGCCTCGACGGCGAGGCGTGGATCCTGGAGGGCACCCAGACCGCCGTCCCCTGGGCACACACCGCCGACTGGATCGCCGTACCCGCCCACACCGGCGAGGGCGACGCCGTCCTCGCGCTGGTCCCGCGCACCGCCGCGGGCCTCGCCCTCGCCGAGCAGGTCTCCACCACCGGGGAGCGCCTCGCCGAACTCGCCCTGGACGGCGTACGGGTGGAGCGGACCCACCTGATCGACACCCGGGCAGCCTGGGAACGGCTCCACCAGGTGCTCACCACCGGCACCTGCGCCCTGGCCCTCGGGCTGGGCGAGGCCGTCCTCGGCATGACGAGCGGGTACACAGGCAAGCGCGAGCAGTTCGGCTTCCCGGTGGCCACCTTCCAGGCGGTCGCCGTCCAGACCGCCGACCGCTACATCGACCTGCGCGCCATGGAGGTCACGCTCTGGCAGGCCGCCTGGCGGCTCGACGCCGCGACGGGCGGCGCCGGCGGTCCGCTGCCGGTCGCCGGTGACGTGGCGGTCGCCAAGATCTGGGCCTCGGAGGGCGTACGCAGGGTCGTACAGACCGCCCAGCACCTGCACGGCGGCTTCGGCGCCGACACGGACTACCCGCTGCACCGCTACCACGCCTGGGCCAAGCAGCTGGAGCTCCAGCTGGGTCCGGCGGCCGCGCACGAGGAGGCCCTGGGCGACCTGCTGGCCGCCCACCCCCTCGGCTGAGCCCGCAGGCTCGGCGCAGGGCTCAGAGGACGAAGGCCGGGCTTCCGTTGTCCGTCACCATCGGCCGGCCGGCACCGTCCCAGGCCTGCATCCCGCCGTCGACGTTCACGGCGTCGATGTCCTGGCGCACCAGGTACTGGGTGACCTGCGCGGAACGCCCGCCGACCCGGCACATCACGTACACGCGGCGGCCGTCCTCGACGGCCTCCGTCAGCTCGCCGAAGCGGGCCACGAAGTCGCTCATCGGGATGTGCAGAGCGCCCTCGACGTGCCCGGCCGCCCATTCGTCGTCCTCACGGACGTCGAGGACGAAGCCTTCGGAGGGCACCGCGGCGGCGTCCACCGAAGGAAGCGGTCCGAAGTTCATAACTGTCGCCTTCTCTCTTCACAGGTCTGCGGCCAACCTATCCGACCCGCGGCCCCGGCCACGTCCGTGCGCAGGCCCCGCCCTCACTCGGCGGCGAGCTCGGCCGCCAGCTGCGCCTCGCGCTCGGAGACCTGCGCCAGCAGCTGCTCCGCGATCTCCTCCAGCAGCCGGTCCGGGTCGTCGGGAGCCATCCGCAGCATCGACCCGATCGCGCTCTCCTCCAGCTCCTTCGCCACGAGCGCCAGCAGCTCCTTGCGGCGCGCCAGCCACTCCAGCCGGGCGTACAGCTCGTCGCTCTCGCCGGGCGCGGAGGCCTCGGGCGCCGGCCCGGCCGCCCACTCCTCGGCCAACTCTCGCAGCAGCCCCTCGTCACCCCGCCCGTACGCGGCGTTGACCCGGGCGATGAACGCGTCGCGGCGCTCCCGCTCGCCCTCCTCCTGGGCCAGGTCGGGGTGGGCCTGGCGGACCAGCTCGCGGTAGAGGCGGCGGACCTCCTCCGAGGGCCTGACCCGCTCCGGCGGCCGCACGGGCCGGTCGGTGAGCATCGCCGCGGCGTCGTCGGAGATGCCGTCCGAGTCCAGCCAGTCGTGGAACAGCTCGTCCACGCCGGGCATCGGCATGACCAGCGAGCGCGCGTCCTGGGCCCGCCGCAGGTCCTCGGCATCACCGGTGCGCGCCGCCTTCGCCTCGGCGATCAGCGCGTCCAGCTCGTCCAGCCGCGTGTACATGGGGCCGAGCTTCTGGTGGTGCAGGCGGGAGAAGTTCTCCACCTCCACACGGAAGGTCTCCACCGCGATCTCGAACTCGATCAGCGCCTGCTCGGCGGCTCGTACGGCCCGCTCCAGGCGCGCCTCGGGGCGCTCCTCGCCGGCGGCGGAGGAGTCGCCGGGCGCACCGGGGACTGTCTGCTCAGGGTGCTCGGTCTGCTCGCTCACCCGGCCAGGGTACGGGCCCGCCCGCGCGGGCGATGTTTCACGTGAAACACCGCTCACGCAAAACACCGCCCGTCGCGCGGCGGCCGCGCGACCGCGCGTCCTACACCCCGGTCTCGGCGGCGATCCGGCCGGACCGCACCGCGGCCACGAGGTCGGCGTGGTCGGCCTCGGTGCGGTCCGCGTAGGCCACCGCGAAGGCCGCCATCGCCTCCTCCAGCTCCTCGTTCTTGCCGCAGTAGCCGGCCAGCAGCCGGGGATCGACGCTGTGCGCGTGCGCCCGGGCCAGCAGGGCCCCGGTCATGCGCCCGTAGTCGTCGATCTGGTCGGGAGCCAGCGCCCCCGGGTCCACGCTGCCCTTGCGGTTGCGGAACTGGCGGACCTGGTACGGGCGCCCCTCCACCGTGGTCCAGCCCAGCATGATGTCGGAGACCACCTGCATCCGCTTCTGCCCGGCCACCACCCGGCGGCCCTCGTGCTCCTCCGGCTCGGAGGTGAAGCCCACCCCCGGCAGGTGCGGCAGCAGCACCGACGGCCGGGCCTCCTTCACCTGGAGCACCAGCGGTTCGCCCCGGTGGTCGAGCAGCAGGACCACGTACGAGCGGGTGCCGACACTCCCGGTGCCCACCACGCGGAAGGCCACGTCGTGGATCGCGTACCGGGCCAGCAGCGGCAGCCGGTCGCCCTGCAGGGTCTGCAGGTACGGCCCGAGCGAGGCCGCCACGGCCGCCGCCTCGGCGTCCGTGACGCGCCGCAGTACGGGCAGCGCGTCGACGAAGCGGCGGCCGCCGTCCGGTCCGACCTCGGTCGACCTGGTGGCGAACCGGGCCGAGGTGTTGTTGCGGGCCTTCTCCGAGACCCGCTCCAGGGTGCCCAGCAGATCGTGGGCGTCGGCGTGCGAGACCAGTTCCTCGTCGGCGATGGCGTTCCACGCGTCGAGCGCGGGAAGCCTGGCCAGCAGCCGCATGGTCCGCCGGTAGGCGCCCACGGCGTCGAAAGCGGCCGCCCGGCAGGTGACCTCGTCCGCGCCGACCACCCGGCCGGCCAGGACCAGTGAGGCGGCCAGCCGCTTCACGTCCCACTCCCACGGACCGAACACGGTCTCGTCGAAGTCGTTCAGGTCGATGACGAGCCGGCCCCGCGCATCCCCGTAGAGGCCGAAGTTCGCCGCGTGCGCGTCGCCGCAGATCTGCGCGCCGACGCCCGTCACCGGTCCGCCGGACAGGTCGTGTGCCATCAGCCCGGCCGCCCCGCGCAGGAACGCGAAGGGGTTGGCGGCCATCCGGCCGACCCGTATCGGCGTCAGTTCCGCCACCCGCCCGGCGTTGGACTCCTCCACCGCCCGCACCGCGTCCGGCCGTCCGGCCGGCACCTCGAAGCCGGCGTGCGCCGCCCTCGGCAGGCGGGCGCGCAGCGCCTTGCCCGCCTCCTTCGGAGAGTCCGCCGCCACGCGCGGCGCGAACCCCGCCACGTCCGGAATCCGCTGTCCCGCCACCACCGCCATCGGCGCCGCCCCCACCCGTTCATCTGATCGCTTCGAGAACGCGCTGACCGTACCTAGTGCTGCGACCGTAAGGGTTCACCGGGTCGCGGCGCCCGGTACGGCACCTCGCCGCGTTGTCGGACCACGCACGTACGTCCGGTACGAGCCGTGGCCCTCCGCCTTGCGATGCACCGCACCGGACGCGGCGCCCCGGCCAGCCTTCCCGGCCACAGCACTACAGTCCGGCGTCCCTGGCCAGCAGTGCCGCCTGGACCCGGTTCTCGCAGCCCAGCTTCGCCAGGATCCGGCTCACGTACGTCTTCACGGTGGCCTCGCTCATGTGCAGGCGCCGGCCCGCGTCCGCGTTGGACAGTCCCTCGCCGAGCAGCGCCAGGACCCCCCGCTCCCGCTCGCTCAACTCGGCGACCTGGCGGCGGGCCTCCTCACCGCGCGCGGCCGCCCTCCCGGACGCCAGCTGGTCCACCACGTGCCGGGTGGCCCCCGGCGAGAGGTAGGCGTCCCCCGCCGCGGCGGCGCGGACCGCCCCGATCAGCTCGCCCGGCGCCGAGTCCTTGAGCAGGAACCCCGCCCCGCCCTGGCCCAGCGCCCGCAGCACGTTCTCCTTCTCGCCGAAGGTTGTCAGGATCAGCGCCCGCACCTCCGGCGCGGCCCGACGCAGCTCGCCCAGCGCGCTCAGGCCGTCCAGCACCGGCATCTGGATGTCGAGCAGCATCACCGCGGGGGTGTGGGCGAGGGCCAGATCCACCGCTTCCCGGCCGTTCGCCGCCTCCGCGACGACCTCGATGTCCGGCGCCGAGGTCAGGATCATCCTGATCCCGGCCCGGATCAGCGGCTCGTCGTCTGCGATCACCACTCTGATCACTTCGGCTGTCACCCGTGCTCCTACTGCTTGACCTCGTACGCCTGCTTGTCCACGAGCTTGCCGTCCTGGAAGCAGAACCGGAACACCAGGTCCGTGGTCAGTGAGTCGGTGGGCTGGTCGTCGGCCAGCAGCGCCAGGCACTCCGAACCCTGCGGCCGGGGCGGCCCCTTCCGGTCGGCTCCCGCGGTCAGGAAGCTCTCGCCGCTCGGCAGCCGGTCCCGGACCGCCTGCTCGGCCTCGCCGACCTGCACGGCGTCGTACTCGTCCCGGCTGATCATCGCGTCGCCCACGGAGTCCAGCAGCAGCAGCACCGCGGCGATCACGACGATCACCAGCACCACCACCGCCGCGAAGGCGATTCCGCAGCCCACGGCGATGCCTCCGCTGCGGCTGGGCACCCGTACGGCCAGCTCCCGGTCGACCGCCGCCCAGTCCATCGGCTGCTGCTCGCCGCGCCGCCCCCGCGTGAGCTTCTGGGCCTGCGCCTGCTGCCCGAAGTCGTCCGCCACGTCCTGGGCGCCGGCCGGCTCCGCGCCGTACGGCAGCACGCCCGCCACCCGGAACCCGCCGCCCGCGGCGGGACCCGCGTGCACCATGCCGCCGACCAGCCGGGCCCGCTCCCGCAGCCCCGTCAGACCCTGCCCGCCCGACACCACACCCTCGCCCGGACCGGCCGAGGGCCCGTTCGCTATCTCCACCACCAGCGAGTCGTCCTCGTAGCGCAGCTCGACGGTGATCGCCGCCCCCGGAGCGTGCTTGTAGGCGTTCGTCAGGGCCTCCTGCACGATCCTGTACGCGGCGTGGTCGCACGCCGCGACCAGCGGCCTCGGCCGCCCGGAGGTGGTCATCCGCACCTCGGTCCCGGCTCCCCGGGCCGCCTCCACCACCCCCGCGATCCCGGCCACGCCGCGCGCCGCGGGCTGGGCCTCCTCCACCGGGGGCGGCGCCTCCACGCCGTCGCGCAGGATGCCGACGACCTCGCGCAGTTCGTGCATCGCGGACACCGAGGCCTGGCGCAGCACGCCGACGGCCTCCTTCTGACGGTCGGTGAGCACGGGATCCACCTCCAGCGCACCCGTGTGCACGGAGATCAACGCCAGCTGGTGGCCGAGGCTGTCGTGCATGTCCTGGGCTATGCGCTGCCGCTCGCGCAGCCGCGCCTGCCCGGCGACCATGGCCCGCTCGCGCAGCAGCTGGCCGTTGCGCTCGTGCAGCGCGGCCAGCAGCGTGCGGCGCTGCGACCAGTACCGGCTGGCCAGACCCGGCATCACGGTGACCGCGAGGAACATCAGGGTGGAGAACACGATCACCAGGAGCGGTCGCATCTGCGACCACTGCGCCACCACGCTCAGGCCGATCGACGCGACGAAGGCCAGCGTGAAGGCACCGAGCGCCCGGCCCACGCCGACGATCCGCCGCCCGGACGACCAGCCCAGCAGCGGCAGGACGAAGAACAGCCCCGGGAGGACGGCGCTCAGCGCCGAGCCCGACACGAGCGCCGCCGCCGGCAGCCGCCTGCGCAGCAGGGTCAGCGCCACCACGACCACGGCGCCCAGCAGCATCCGCCGCCCGGACCCACCGTCGAGTTCCTCCACCCCCAGTCCGAGGATGGCCAGCACACCGGCGAGAGCGAGGTCCCCCGCCAGCATCCGCCGCGTCCACGGGTCGGGCCCCCTGAGCCAGTCCCAGCCCGCACGTGTCTTCGCCATCACATCCACGCGGCCGACCCTAGACAGCCGCCCCCGTCCCCGGCTGCCCTCTTTCGTCTCGTCCGCCGCGACGAAAGTCGGATCGGGCGGGAGCAGTTGGAGCGGTCCGCGCCTGCGGCCGCCCCGCCGTGACCGACGCCACACCGCGGGCACCGGTTGACCGGAGACGGCCGTGCGGTGGGTCACGCGCACGCGACCGTCGCGGGGCAATGCGAAACGGCCGCCACCGCTTTCGCGGTGACGACCGTCTCGTCGATGTGGGCGAGGGGGGATTTGAACCCCCACGTCCCGAAGGACACTGGCACCTGAAGCCAGCGCGTCTGCCGTTCCGCCACTCGCCCGAGCAGCGTCCCAGTGGTCTTCCCTTTCGGGCCGTTCCCCTGGCGACGTCGAAACATTAGCACGTAGAACGGGGTGGATTCACATCGCTTTCCCCGGGGGCACACGCCCTGGCACGGACTGCCCCTCCCGCACTCCGCTCCCGGTGCGGGACACTGTTCCCGGAGCGCCCCTACGATCGCTTGTGAGGACCAACACTCGTCCCCACAGGAGCGATGGGGAACCACCCGAATCCGCCACGCGTGGATACGATCAGTAAGCAGTACAGGGCGACAACGACGGAGGAGGTGCCCCATGGGAGTTCTGAAGCGGTTCGAGCAGCGACTCGAAGGTCTGGTGAACGGCACCTTCGCCAAGGTGTTCAAGTCCGAGGTCCAGCCGGTGGAGATCGCCGGAGCCCTCCAGCGGGAGTGCGACAACAACGCCACCATCTGGAACCGCGAGCGGACCGTCGTCCCCAACGACTTCATCGTGGAGCTCAGCGCCGGCGACTACGACCGTCTGAGCCCCTACTCCGGGCAGCTCGGCGACGAGCTCGCGGGCCTCGTCCGCGACTACGCCAAGCAGCAGCGGTACAGCTTCATGGGTCCCATCAAGGTCCACCTGGAGAAGGCCGAGGACCTGGACACCGGGCTCTACCGGGTCCGCAGCCGCACCCTGGCCTCCAGCACCTCCCAGCCGCAGGGGGCCCCGCCGTCCCCGGCGAGCGGCTACGGCTACCCGCCGGTCGCCGCACCGCCCATGCCCGCCGGCCCGCCCCCGGGCGGACCCGGTGCCCGCCGGCCCGCCCCCGGCGGTCCCGGCGCGGCGGCCCCGGTGGGACCGGGCGGCCCCCGGCGGCACTGGATCGAGATCAACGGCACCCGCCACCAGATCTCGCGCCCCACGCTCGTACTCGGCCGAAGCACCGAAGCCGACGTGCGGATCGACGACCCCGGCGTATCGCGCCGGCACTGTGAGATCCGGACCGGAACGCCCTCGACGATCCAGGATCTCGGGTCCACCAACGGCATCGTGGTGGACGGGCAGCACACCACCCGCGCTACGCTCCGCGACGGCTCGCGGATCGTCGTGGGCAGCACCACCATCATTTACCGGCAAGCCGAAGGGTGAAGCGGGGGCAATGTCAGAGCTGACCCTGACGGTCATGCGGTTGGGTTTCCTGGCCGTTCTGTGGCTGTTCGTCATCGTGGCCGTTCAGGTCATCCGCAGCGATCTCTTCGGTACGAGAGTGACCCAGCGCGGCTCCCGCCGCGGCGGCGCCGGCGGCGCCCCGCAGCAGGGCGGCCGCCAGGCCGCGCCTCCGCAGCAGCGCCAGCGTCGCGGTGCGCCCACCAAGCTCGTCGTCTCCGAGGGCATCCTCACGGGAACCACCGTGGCCCTCGCCGGACAGACGATCACCCTGGGCCGCGCCCACGACTCCACGATCGTGCTGGACGACGACTACGCGTCCAGCCGCCATGCCAGGATCTACCCCGACCGTGACGGCCAGTGGATCGTCGAGGATCTCGGGTCCACCAACGGCACGTATCTCGACCGGACCCGGCTGACCACCCCGACGCCCATTCCGCCGGGCGCACCGATCCGCATCGGCAAGACCGTCATCGAGCTGCGGAAGTAGTACGAGAATGAGCGAGCGGAGCGAGCGCGCGGCGGTGATCCGTGCCACCGAGGACACGGACACGAGCGCGCTCCCGACCGGAGGGTGGGCAGTGTGGCTCGTCGAGACCGGTTGTACCCGGAGGAAGCTTCGTCGACAGGGCAGGTGCGCATGAGTCTGTCCCTGCGGTTCGCCGCCGGATCCCACAAGGGCATGATCCGTGAGGGGAACGAGGACTCCGGCTACGCCGGCCCGCGTCTCCTGGCGATCGCCGACGGCATGGGAGGCCAGGCCGCCGGCGAGGTCGCGAGCTCCGAGGTGATCTCCACCCTCGTGCAGCTCGACGACGACGTCCCGGGCTCCGACCTCCTGACCTCCCTCGCCACCGCCGTGCAGCGCGCCAACGACCAGCTGCGCGTCATGGTGGAGGAGGACCCCCAGCTCGAAGGCATGGGGACCACCCTCACCGCGCTGCTGTGGACCGGCCAGCGCCTGGGTCTCGTCCACGTCGGCGACTCCCGCGCCTACCTGCTCCGCGACGGCGTCCTCACGCAGATCACCCAGGACCACACGTGGGTGCAGCGCCTGGTCGACGAGGGCCGCATCACGGAGGAGGAGGCGACGACCCACCCGCAGCGCTCCCTGCTCATGCGCGCGCTGGGCAGCGGCGACATCGTCGAGCCCGACCTCTCCATCCGCGAGGTCCGCGCCGGCGACCGCTACCTGATCTGCTCCGACGGGCTCTCCGGCGTCGTCTCCCACCAGACCCTGGAGGAGACCCTCGCCGACTACCACGGCCCCCGCGAGACCGTGCAGTCCCTGATCCAGCTCGCGCTGCGCGGCGGCGGGCCGGACAACATCACCTGCATCGTCGCGGACGTCCTCGACACCGACAGCGGCGACACCCTCGCCGCCCAGGTCAACGACACCCCGGTGGTCGTCGGCGCGGTCGCCGAGAACCAGCACCAGCTCTTCGACGGCGGCAACGCCATGCAGTCCGCGGCCGGCCGCGCCGCCGGCCTCGGCCGCCAGGCCCCGCCGCCCGCGGGCTCCTTCGGCCCTCCCGGCAGCGGCGACGCCCCCGGCTACGGGTACGGCGACCAGGGCCAGGGCGGCGGCTACGGCACCTTCGGCGAAGCCGACGGCTACGACGGCGACTCCGGCTACGACGACAGCTACGACCACCCCCGCAGGCGCCGCGGCAAAGGGCGCAAGTGGACCACCCGCACACTGACCCTGCTCGTCGTCGCCGGTGTCATCGGCGGCGGCCTCTACGCCGGCTGGCGCTGGACCCAGACCCAGTTCTACGTCGGCGTGAAGGGCGAGCACGTCGCGCTCTTCCGCGGCATCAGCCCGAAGCTCGGACCGCTGGAGCTCTCCAAGGTGGAGACCGACCGCCCCGACATCGAACTGAAGTACCTGCCGCCCTTCAAGCGCAAGCTGGTCGAGGCCACCATCAGCGAGGGCAGCCTCGACGGTGCCCGCAAGAAGCTGGACGACCTCGGCGTCCAGGTCTCAGCCTGCAAGAAGGACGAGGAGCGCCGAGGCGCCGAGGCGCAGAACAGCCAGACACCCGGCCCCAGCCTGACTCCCGAGGAGCAGCAGCTGGTCGGCCTGTGCGGAAAGTAGCCCGCGGGCGCAGGGGGCCTGCCACACCATGAGCGTTGTCACCAACACGACCACCATCGGCGCCATCGAGCTGCCGAGCCGGCGGAACACCGAGCTCGTGCTGCTCGCCTTCGCCGTGGTCATCCCGATCTTCGCCTACGCCAACGTGGGTCTGGCGATCCACGGCGAGCTGCCCCCCGGCATGTTCGCCTACGGGGCCGGCTTCGCCGTCCTCGCCGGCATAGCGCACTTCGTCGTACGCCGGTACGCGAAGTACGCCGACCCGCTGCTGCTGCCGCTCGCCACCCTGCTGAACGGCCTCGGCGTCGTCCTGATCTGGCGCCTGGACCAGTCCGTGCGGCTGCAGAACCTCGCCAAGCGCAGCTTCGGCGACTTCTCGCCCTCCGCGCCCCGCCAGATGATGTACACGGCGCTGGCGATCGCCCTGTTCGCCGCCGTGCTGCTGATCCTGAAGGACCACCGCGTCCTGCAGCGGTTCACGTACATCTCCATGGCCGGCGCGCTGGTGCTGCTGATCCTGCCCGTCGTCCCGGGCCTGGGCGCCGACGTCTTCGGCGCCAAGATCTGGATCAGCGTGGGCGGCTTCTCCATCCAGCCCGGCGAGTTCGCCAAGATCGTCATCGCGATCTTCTTCGCCGGCTATCTGATGGTGAAGCGCGACGCGCTCGCCCTGGCGAGCCGCCGCTTCATGGGGCTCTACCTGCCGCGCGGCCGCGACCTCGGCCCGATCCTGATGATCTGGGCGATGAGCCTGCTGGTCCTGGTCTTCGAGAACGACCTCGGCACCTCGCTGCTCTTCTTCGGCATGTTCGTGATCATGCTGTACGTGGCCACCGAGCGCACCAGCTGGATCGTCATCGGCCTGCTGATGTCGGTCGGCGGCGCGGTCGTGGTGGCCTCCTTCGCCAGCCACGTCCAGGCCCGCGTCAACGCCTGGCTCGACCCCTTCGGCTGCTACACCACCTCGGGCGCCTGTGAGCAGGTCGGCCAGTCGATCATGAGCTTCGGCTCCGGCGGCGTCCTCGGCGCCGGCTGGGGGCAGGGCAACTCCGACCTGATCGGCTTCGCCGCCAACTCCGACTTCATCTTCTCCACCGTCGGCGAAGAGCTCGGCCTCTCCGGCGTGATGGCCTTCCTCCTGGTCTACGGGCTCATCATCGAGCGGGGCGTCCGCACCGCCCTCGCCGCCCGCGACCCCTTCGGCAAGCTGTTCGCCATCGGCCTCTCCGGCGCCTTCGCCCTCCAGATCTTCGTCGTCGCCGGCGGAGTCATGGGGCTCATCCCCCTCACCGGCATGACGATGCCCTTCCTCGCGTCCGGCGGTTCCTCCGTCCTCGCGAACTGGATCCTCATCGCCGTCCTCATCCGGATCAGCGACACCGCCCGCCGCCCGGCACCGGCTCCCGCCCCGTCCCCCGACTCCGAGATGACCCAGGTGGTCCGCCCGTCATGAACAAGCCCCTGCGCCGCATCTCGCTGTTCTGCGGGCTGCTCGTCCTCGCGCTGCTGATCCGGACCAACTGGCTGCAGTACGTCCAGGCCGAGGAACTCAGCACGCGCAAGGAGAACCGACGGGTCCAGATCGCCCAGTACGCGACCGAGCGCGGCAACATCATCGTCCAGGGCGAGCCGATCACCGGTTCCGCGGTCACCGACGGCAGCGACTACAAGTACAAGCGCACCTACACCGAAGGGGAGCTCTGGTCCCCGGTCACCGGGTACGCCTCGCAGGCCTTCGGCGCCACCCAGCTCGAATCGCTTGAGGACGGCATCCTCACCGGCAACGACGACCGGCTGTTCTTCGACCGCACCATCGGCATGTTCACCGGCGAGAAGAAGCAGGGCGGCAACGTCGTCACCACGCTCAACCGCGCCGCGCAGAAGGCCGCCTTCGAGAAGCTCGGCAACAAGAAGGGTGCGGTCGCCGCGATCGACCCGCGCACCGGTGCCATCCTCGCGCTGGTCTCCACGCCCTCGTACGACCCGTCGAGCTTCGCCGGCAACTCCAAGGCCGACGAGAAGGCGTGGGTCGAGCTGAAGGACAGCGAGGACAAGAAGCTCGTCAACCGCGCCCTGCGCGAGACCTACCCGCCCGGCTCCACCTTCAAGGTGGTCACCGCCGCGGCCGCCCTGGAGCACGGCGTGGTCGACAAGATCGACGACCCGACGGACACCCCCGAGCCGTACATCCTCCCGGGTACCCGGACCCAGCTGCCCAACTCCCACACCGGTTGCGAGAAGGCCAGCCTCAACGAGGCGCTGCGCATCTCCTGCAACTCCGTCTTCGCGAACCTCGGCGACAAGGTCACCCGCGACAAGATGGTGGAGACGGCGGAGAAGTTCGGCTTCAACAACGACAAGATCGACACTCCGGTCCGCGCCTTCGCCAGCGTCTACGACAAGAAGATGGGCCGGGACGGCAACGCCCAGAGCGCGATCGGCCAGTTCAACACCGCCGCCACCCCGCTGCAGATGGCCATGGTCACGGCGGCGATCGCCAACGACGGCAAGCTGATGAAGCCCTACATGGTGGACAACCTCACGGCTCCCAACCTCGACATCATCGAGAAGCACGAGCCGCAGGAGATGAGCCGGCCGCTGTCCGCGGACAACGCGCAGAAGCTCCAGCAGATGATGGTCAACGTCGTCGAGAAGGGCACCGGCGAGAAGGCCAAGATCAAGAACGTGACGGTCGGCGGCAAGACCGGTACGGCGCAGCACGGCGAGGGCAACAAGAAGCGCCCGTACGCCTGGTTCATCTCCTACGCCGAGAACCCGGACGGCACCTCGCCCGTCGCCGTCGCCGTCGTGATCGAGGACAGCGAGGGCACCGCCCGCGACGACATCAGCGGTGGCGGTCTGGCCGCTCCGGTCGCCAAGGCGGTCATGGAAGCGGTGCTGGGCAGCCAGGGGTGAACAGGGGATCACGGACCGGAGTACGTGACGCAGGTCACTGAATCCGGCCGGGATCCGCGCGTACGGTACCGGTCCAGTATCAGCCTGTGGCCACGAACCGATCACGGACGATCGGCCGGTAGCCTTTGCGCGAACAGCACACCGCCGGACCACACACAGGTGCGGTCGGGACTGACGGAGAGGGCTGCAACGTTATGGAAGAGCCGCGTCGCCTCGGCGGCCGGTACGAGCTGAGCCACGTGCTCGGCCGCGGTGGCATGGCCGAGGTCTACCTCGGCCACGACACCCGGCTCGGCCGTACCGTCGCCGTCAAGACCCTGCGTGCCGACCTCGCCCGCGACCCGTCCTTCCAGGCCCGGTTCCGGCGCGAGGCCCAGTCGGCCGCGTCGCTGAACCACCCGGCGATCGTCGCCGTCTACGACACCGGCGAGGACTACGTCGACAACATCTCCATCCCGTACATCGTGATGGAGTACGTCGACGGTTCGACCCTGCGCGAACTGCTGCACTCGGGTCGCAAGCTGCTGCCGGAGCGCACGCTGGAGATGTGCATCGGCATCCTCCAGGCGCTTGAGTACTCGCACCGCGCCGGCATCGTGCACCGCGACATCAAGCCCGCCAACGTGATGCTGACCCGCACCGGCCAGGTCAAGGTCATGGACTTCGGCATCGCCCGCGCCATGGGCGACTCCGGCATGACCATGACGCAGACGGCCGCCGTGATCGGCACCGCCCAGTACCTCTCGCCGGAGCAGGCCAAGGGCGAGCAGGTCGACGCACGCTCCGACCTCTACTCCGCGGGCTGCCTCCTCTACGAACTCCTCTGCGTGCGGCCCCCGTTCGTCGGCGACTCCCCGGTGGCGGTGGCGTACCAGCACGTACGGGAGGAGCCGCAGCCCCCGTCGAACTTCGACCCCGAGATCACGCCCGAGATGGACGCCATCGTCCTCAAGGCACTGGTCAAGGACCCCGACTACCGCTACCAGTCGGCGGACGAGATGCGCGCCGACATCGAGGCCTGCCTCGACGGCCAGCCCGTCGCCGCCACCGCCGCCATGGGCGCGGCCGGCTACGGCTACCCGGATCCGGGGCACGGCTACGGCCCGCAGGGCTACGACCAGCCCACCACCGCCCTGCGCGCCACCGACGCGGGCGCCCAGACGTCGATGATGCCGCCCATGCCCCCGGGCGACGGCGGCTACGGCTACGGCGACCAGGGCCACGGCGGCTACGACCAGGGCCCGAACCGCCGCCAGAGCCAGAAGAAGAGCAGGGCGTCCACCGTGCTGCTCGTGGCGGCCGGCCTCCTCGTCCTCGTCGGCGCGATCCTCATCGGCCGCTCCCTCTTCGGGGACACGGCCGACAACCGCCCCGCCGTGCCCAAGCTCGTGGGCCAGACCCTGGAACAGGCGTCGAAGAGCGGCGAGAACGTCGGGCTCAAGGTCGTCAAGGGCGCCGACGCGCCCTGCGACGACCAGCCCAAGGGCAACGTCTGCAAGCAGGACCCGGTGGCCGGGACCAAGGTCGAGGACGGGTCGACGGTCACGGTCACGGTGTCCTCGGGCGCCCCGAAGGTGTTGGTCCTCAACGTGCTCGACAGGAAGTTCGAGGACGCCGAGAAGGCGCTGAAGGAGAAGGGCTTCCAGGTCGACCGCAAGACCCAGGAGTCCGAGCGCACCCCGGGCACCGTCCTGGAGCAGAACCCGGAGCCCGGCTCGGAGGCGGAGAAGAACAGCGTCGTCACGCTGACGGTCGCCAAGGAGCAGTCCAAGTCCGAGGTCCCCGAGCTCAAGGGCAAGACCAAGGACGAGGCGGAGAAGGCGCTCAAGGCCGTCAACCTGCGGCTCGGCAGTGTCACCGAGTCCGACCAGCCGGGAGCCGTTCCGGGCACGGTCATCACCCAGCAGTTCGCCGCGGGCCAGCAGCTGGAGCAGAACAAGACGGTGAACATCACCATCGCCAAGGCCGCGCAGGCCACGGTCGTGCCGAACTTCGCCGGTCGGACCCTGGGCCAGTACAAGAACGAACTCCAGCGGGCCAACCTGCGGGTCGGCATCGTCGCCGGCCCGTCGGACGACAACGCCATCGTGATCACCACCGACCCGCCGCCGGGCACCCCGGCCGTCTCCGGCCAGGCGGTCAACCTGGGCACCATCGCGGGACAGCAGGACGGCGGGAACAACGGCGGCATCTTCGGCGGGCTGACCGGCGGCGGAGGCCGCCGCTGACGCCGACGGCGTAGCAGCGCAGTGCAGAAGGCCCGGCCCTCTCAGGTGAGAGGGACCGGGCCTTTCGTTCGGCAGGCCCCGGGCGGCGCCACTGGGCCGCCTGCACGCCGTACGGGACTCCTGAGGTGTTCAGGGGCTCAAAGGGACTCCCGTGGCGTCACAGGGCTCCCTGGGGCCTCCTCGGGCCTCCTGGAGCCCTCCAGGCCTGTTTCAGCGCAGCTCCGCCGGGGGCGTGCGCTCGGCGTCGACCTTCTCCGTACGGACCAGCTCGCCCCACACGATGTACCGGTACTTCGAGGTGTAGACCGGCGTGCAGGTGGTGAGTGTGATGTACCGGCCGGGGGTGGTCTTCCCGGAGTCCTTGGGGACGGCGTTGATCACGTCGGTGTTGTACTTCGAGGTCTGGCGCAGCTCCGCGAAGACCTTGTAGACGTACCAGGTGTCCCGGGTCTCGAAGACGACCGCGTCGCCGGCCTTCACCTTGTCGATGTTGTGGAACTTCGCGCCGTGGCCGTCCCGGTGCGCGGCGAGCGAGAAGTTCCCCTTCTCGTCCCACGGCAGCGCCGACTTCACCGGCTCGGTGTAGTAGCCGGCGACGCCGTCGTCGAGGACGTCGGGCGCGGTACCCGCCTTGACGAGCACCTCGCCGTTCCGCATCGCCGGGACGTGCAGGAAGCCGACGCCGCCCTGGGTGTCCAGTGCCCCGGGTCCGGCCTGCGCGGGGGCCGGCTTCTGCCACTGCCGGCGGATCTCGTCGCCCCGCGCGGCGGCCTGCCGGTCCGCGAGCACGTTCGTCCACCACAGCGAGTAGGCCACGAACAGGCCCAGCACCAGACCCGTCGTGATCAGGACCTCGCCCAACAGGCTCAGGAACCCCGCGAGCACACTGCGGCTGCCGGCGGGCGGGGCCGCGGCGCGGCGGCTGGCACGAGACACTGCTTGATTCGTCCTTAACTGGTCAGCGCGGGCGGCGGGCCCTGGCTGCGGGGGCGTTCACCGGTCATCCTGCCCCATACGATCATCCGGTAGGTGCTGGTGAACTCCGGGGTGCAGGTCGTCAGGGTGATGTACCGGCCCGGGACGGTGAACCCGGAGCCCTCCGGAACGGGCTTGATCACCCCGACGTTCGTCGGCGGGGTCTGCGCCAGCGACGAGGTCGTCTCGTACGTGTAGTACGCGTCCCGGGTCTCGACCACGACGGGATCCCCGGGCACCAGCCGGTTGATGTAGCGGAACGGCTCGCCGTGGGTGTTGCGGTGTCCGGCCACCGCGAAGTTGCCCTGCTTGTCGGCCGGCATGGCGGTCTTCAGCGCGCCCTCGCCGTAGTGCCCGACCATGCCCTTGTCCAGCACCTTGGGCTTGCTGATGCCCTCGGCGACGGGGACCTTCACGTCCAGTTTGGGGATGTGGAGGATGGCGAAGCCCTGGCCCGGCTCGAAGGCCGTCACGGGCGGTGCGGCGGCGCCGCCGTCCGGCTGCCGTTCCCAGGTCTGCAGCAGGGAGCCGGCGGCGCCGTTCGCCGTCCGCTCGGCCAGCAGGTTCGTGTACCAGAGCTGGTAGGCGACGAACAGCAGCATCACCAGGCCCATCGTGATGAAGAGCTCCCCGCCCAGCCGGCTCGCGATGACCGCCGGGCCGCCGGACGGCGGCCGCTTGCGACGCCGCCCGCCCCGCCTCCGGGTGTTCCTGGCGGCCCGCTTCGCGGCCTCCTGAGCTGCCCTGCGTCGCGCGGCCCGGCCCTCCGTGGGGGCGGACGGCGCGACGGTCGTCACGCGACGGCCTTGCCCACCACCGGGGCCAGCCCCACCGAGCGTTCCACCGCGCCCGCGTCACCGCAGCGCACCAGCCAGTTCGCGAGCATCCGGTGGCCCCATTCGGTCAGCACCGACTCCGGGTGGAACTGCACGCCCTCGACGTCGTGCTCCCGGTGGCGCAGGCCCATGATGATCCCGTCCTCGGTCCTGGCCGTGACCTCCAGGACGTCGGGCAGGGTCCCGGGCTCGGCGGCGAGGGAGTGGTAGCGGGTCGCCGTGAACGGCGAGGGCAGTCCCTCGAACACGCCCAGGCCCTCGTGCTCCACCGGCGAGGTCTTGCCGTGCAGCAGCTCGGGCGCCCGCCCCACGACGCCCCCGTAGGCGACCGCCATCGACTGCATGCCGAGGCACACGCCGAAGACGGGGACACCGGTGCCGGCGCAGTGCCGGACCATGTCGACGCAGACGCCCGCCTCCTCCGGGGTGCCCGGGCCGGGGGAGAGCAGTACGCCGTCGAAGCCGTCCTGCGCGTGGGCGAGGGCGACCTCGTCGTTGCGCAGCACCTCGCATTCGGCTCCGAGCTGGTACAGGTACTGGACCAGGTTGAAGACGAAGCTGTCGTAGTTGTCTACCACCAGAATGCGTGCGCTCACGGAGTGGCTCCCGATCCCTCGTCCACCGTCACGTCGTTGAACGGAAGGAGCGGCTCGGCCCAGGGGAAGACGTACTGGAACAGCACGAAGACCACGGCGAGGACCAGTACGAGTGAGATCAGCGCGCGCACCCACGCGTTGCCCGGCAGATGCCGCCAGATCCAGCCGTACATACCGCCTGATTCCTTTTCGTCCACATTCGTTCACCGCACCGCGGGGGCGGTACGCCAACAGACTAAAGCCAGCGGCCCGGCGCGGGGGGTCACCTGGACGAACCCCCCGGCCCGCCCTGTCCGGCGGCGCGCGTCCCGGTCAGTTCCGCCCACACCACCAGCCGGTGGCTGTGCCCCCATTCCGGGTCGCAGGTGGTCAGCGTCAGGTACCGGCCCGGTGCGGTGAAAGGGGACTTCGGCGGGACCGGGCCGACCACCCCGACGTCGGTCGGCAGAGTGCGCAGGGGCCCGCCGCGGATCGTGTACGTGTACCAGGTGCCGGCGCCCTTGAGGACCACCTCGTCGCCGGGGCGCAGCTTCGGGAAGTCCTTGAAGGGGTCTCCGTAGGTCCGGCGGTGGCCGGCCACGGAGAAGTTACCGACGGCTCCGAGGCGGGCGGTGGAGGGGTAGTGGCCCAGGCCCCTCTTCAGCAGCTCGGCGTCCGTGCCCTCCAGGACGGGCCGCACCCAGTCCGGGCCGAAGCGCGGTACGTACATCTCGGCGAAGGCCCGGCCGGGGGCGGGGGGCGGCTCCTCCGGGGCGGCGGCCGCGGCCGGCGGGGCAGCCGGGGCGTCCGGGGAGGCGGCCGGCGGGGCCTGCGCGGCCCAGCGGTCGCGCAGCCGGGCCATCTCCCCGTCCGCGGCCCGGTCCGCCTCTACCCCGGTCCACAGCAGGACGTAGGCGACGAAGAGCACGATCAGCGTTCCGGCGGTCAGGCACACCTCGCTGAACGTCCGTACCGCCAGGCGCAGTACGACGTCGCGACGGACCCGGTCACGGGGTGTTGGCCACCGGCTTCGCATGGTGGAGGTCCACTGTGCCGGAGTAGCCGGGAAGTGTCATCGCCTTGTGCTCGTCCACTTTCCAGCCCAGGCCGTAGGCGTTCACGTAGAGCTGGTAGTTCTGCAGGGCCGGGGAGGCCGCGAGGGCCTTCTTCAGCGCCGCCGGGTCGCCGACGGCCGAGATCTTGTACGGCGGCGAGTAGACGCGGCCCTGGAGGATCAGGGTGTTGCCGACGCAGCGCACCGCGCTGGTGGAGATGAGCCGCTGGTCCATGACCTGGATGCCCTCGGCGCCGCCCTGCCACAGGGCGTTCACCACGGCCTGGAGGTCCTGCTGGTGGATCACGAGGTCGTTGGGCTGCGGCTCGGGCACGTTGGGGATGCGGGCGGTGGCGTTCGGCGGGGCGTCGTTGAGGGTGACGGTCAGGCCCCTGCCGGAGAGCTCCTCGGTGCCGGAGGCGGCGCGCAGGGCGGCCAGCCTGGCGTCCTGCGCCTCGGTGCTGCCGTCGTCGCGGTCGGCGAGGGCGTCCACGCGGCCGCGGGCCGCGGCGGTGCTCTCCTCCAGCTCGGCGTTGTCCTGGCTGCGCTCCTTGATCAGGTCCGACAGCTTGAGGAGGGAGGCGTCCGTCCGGATGTTCGTACCCTTGGAGGTGTTGAAACTGGTGACGAAGAGCAGCCCGGCCAGGGCGAAGACGGCGGCCGTCAGCAACCCGATCGGCCTGGCCCGGCGACGGGGACCCGCGGAGGAGTCGTCTGAATTGCTCAACGTACCCTTCTCCTTCAACGCCACAGGTCCACTACGCTAACGGACGCCCGGGGCAGGCAAGGTCCCCAGCGCATCGACAGGAGAGCCCCTCGTGCCGAAGTCACGTATCCGCAAGAAGGACGACTACACGCCGCCGCCCACGCGGCAGCCGCAGAACATCCGGCTGACGAACCGCAGCTGGGTCGCCCCGGTCATGCTGGCGTTCTTCCTGATCGGTCTCGCGTGGATCGTCGTCTTCTACGTGACCGAGACCCAGCTGCCGATCGAGGCTCTGGGCAACTGGAACATCGTGGTCGGTTTCGGCTTCATCGCGGCGGGATTCGGCGTTTCCACGCAGTGGAAGTAGCACCTCCCGGTCACTGACGGAAGCTCTCCCCATGAGTTATCCACAGCGTCATCCACACCTGAGGAAAAGACAGAAGATCTGTGGATAACTCTGTGGAGAGTTGACGCCGGTGTGATCAGGTGAGTTCCGCCGTACGGAGCATGATCAGTCCCGCTGCCAGCAGGAACACCACCGCACAGGTGCCCCACTGGACGAGTGCGCGATGCTTCGCGGCGGTCGGCGCGAGCATGCCCAGCCCGACCAGCGCGCCGGTGACCAGACCGCCGACGTGGGCCTGCCAGGACACGCGCAGGTATCCGCCGAACGGCACGAAGGTCAGCACCAGCATCAGCACGACCATGATGATCAGCGGCCGCATCTCGTACCGCAGCCGCCGCGCCAGCACCACGGTCGCGCCGAGCAGCCCGAAGATCGCCCCCGACGCGCCCACGGTCGGGGTGTTCGGCGCGGTCAGGAGATAGACCAGAGCGCTCGCGCCCAGGCCCGAGAGCAGGTAGACCGCGAGGTACCGGGTCCGGCCGAGGGCAGCTTCCAGCGGGCCGCCGATCACCCACAGCGCGATCATGTTGCTGATGATGTGCCACCACTCGACGTGCAGGAACACCGAGGTCAGCAGTCGGTCGTACTCGCCGGCGGCGACGCCGTGGACGGGGCCGCCGAGGTAGTCGACGTACTGGCCGAGCAGCTGGAGCCGCACCACCAGCGCGGGGGCCAGGAGGCCGAGGAAGAAGACCGCGACGTTGATCCCGATGAGGATCCTGGTGACCAGGTGGGGGTCCTCGGCGACGACCCCGCCCGCGATGGTGCGAGGCGCGTTGGCGGTGGGCCGGTGTCCGGTCCCGGAGCCCTCGCGGACGCACTCGGGGCACTGGAAGCCCACCGCCGCACTGATCATGCACTCGGGGCAGATGGGGCGCTCGCAGCGCGTGCAGCTGATCCCCGTGTCGCGGTCCGGGTGGCGGTAGCAGCCGGGCAGACGGTCGGTGTCCATCGGTCCCCTCGGTCGGCGGCGGCAGGGGGTGCGCCCCGCCGGTGCGGTACGTATCCAGTACGGACGGACGGGGCGGAAAGGTTCCCGGGCGGAGCGGGGAGCGGTGCGGTGCGGTGTGCTGTGGTGTGGTGCGGTCCGTCAGCGCTTCTCGACGACGACGGACTTGATGACCACGTCCGCCAGCGGCCGCTCGGTGCGCGAGTTGGTGGCGCTGGCGGCGATGGCGTCCACGACCTTCCGGCTCGCGGGGTCGGTGACCTCGCCGAAGATGGTGTGCTTGCGCGTCAGCCAGGCGGTGGGGGCGACGGTGATGAAGAACTGCGAGCCGTTGGTGCCCGGGCCGGCGTTGGCCATGGCGAGCAGGTACGGCTTGGTGAAGGCCAGGTCGGGGTGGAACTCGTCCGCGAACGCGTAGCCGGGCCCGCCGGTGCCGTTGCCGAGCGGGTCGCCGCCCTGGATCATGAAGCCGCTGATGACGCGGTGGAAGACGGTGCCGTCGTAGAGCGGGTCCGTGGTCTTCTGGCCGTCCGTGGGACGGGTCCACTCGCGGGCGCCCGTGGCGAGCTCGACGAAGTTCCGGACGGTCTTCGGAGCGAAGTTCTCCAGCAGCTCGATCTCGATGTCGCCGTGGGTGGTCTTCAGGGTGGCGTAGAGCTTCTCGGCCACGGATCTGCCTTCCATAAGTCATCACTGTCGGTCCAGATGGTCGCACGGAGGGCTCCGCGGCACTGAAATCCTCCACCCGTATGCCCTGTCACGCATGCCTGTCGTCGCTATGGCAGGCATGATCCGACAAAGGGTGGAAAGGTGAACTGTGTCCGCCACCGAGGAGGAGGATCCCGTGACCGGCAAGGACAGCGCGCGCCTGGCAGCCGAGAGCGCCAGGGAGAGCGTGCGGTACGCGGCTGAAATGGTGGCGCCGTACGCGGAATCCGCCAGGGACGCTGCGGTGCACTACGCACACGAGGCCAACGAACGGCTGTCGCCGATGGTGTCCCAGGCTGCCACCGGCGCCGCGCGCCAAGCCCGGATGACCTACGACTGCCATCTGCACCCACGCCTGAAGGCGGCGCGGGCGCACGTGCCGCCACCCGTAGACCGGGCCGCGGTGAAGGCGGTCCACCAGACCCGTCTGGCGGCCCGTCATGCGGCCGACTACACACAGCCGAAGATCGAGAGCGCCCTCGCGGCCGCCACGCCCGTGGCCGAGGAGGCCGCGGCCCGGTCGTCCGCGGCGCTGGCGGCGCTGCGCGGCCAGGTGACCGCGAAGGAAGTACAGAAGCTCGTCCGCAAGCACGAGCGGGCACAGCGCCGCGGCCGGGTCCTGCGCGGGGCCGCCCTGGTGGGCCTGCTCGCGGCCGGCGCGTATCTGGCGTGGCGGTGGTGGGACCAGCAGTCGAACCCGGACTGGCTGGTCGAGCCGCCGGCGGCGACCGAGCTGTCGGACCGTGACGCCGCGGCGGCGAACTTCGACGACGAGCTGGCGGAGAAGGAGCGCGAGGCCGGTTCCTCCGGACCGGAGCCGGGCTCCGGTCACTGACTTCCGGCATGCGGGAGGGCCCGGACCCCTGGAAGCACCAGGGGGGTCCGGGCCCTCCCGCGTCCCCGCGTACGGGGTCACGGGACGGAGCGGGAAGGTCAGGACGGGAGGTTCAGGACCGCGCCCGGCGGAACAAGGTCGGGGTTGGCGCCGACGACGCCCCTGTTCATGGCGTAGAGCTCGCGCCAGCGGGCCTCGTCGCCCAACTCGCGGCGGGCGATCGCGGCGAGGGTGTCGCCCTGCCGGACGGTGTAGGTGCGCGTCTTCGCGGTGGGCTGCGGCCTGGCCACGGGCGCCGCGGGGACCGCCTTGTGCGCGGCGGAGTGGGGCGTCGGCGTGTGCGCCGCCCCCGGCCGGGCGGCCTGCGGCGCGGGCTTCGGCATCGCGGCGGGCCGGGGCTTGGCGGGTACGGCCTTGTGCGCCGCGGAGGCGGGCGTCGGGGTCGCGGGCGCCGGCCCGGGCGTGGGCGGCGCGGCGGCCGCCATGCGCTCGGCGGCGGCCCTGGTCGCCGAGGCGGCGTCGGCCGCGGCGCTCCTGGAGGAGTCCGCCCCCTTGGCCGCCCGCTGCTGCACCTGCTCCTGCGCCTGCTTCTTGTCGGACTTGAGGAAGTCGAAGATTCCCATGTCTGTACGCCTCCGGCGTGAGGGTCCCCCCTGGGGTGTCGGTGCCTTTCCCCACTGTCCGCCACCCGGCGGCGGCCGGCCCAGCGGCGGGGCCGACCGGGGGACGCGCGGGCACCGGGAACGCGCCGGGAAGGGACCGGGAAGACGTGGCACCAGCATCGTGGGACACGATGGAGGAGAAGGACCGTGATCATCAGACAGGCCGCCGAGCGCGTGGTTCTGGTCAGGCCCGGGCCGGGGCTCCTGCACGCCGCGGCCGTGGCGGGCCTGGAGGTCTGGGTGGTGTCGGACCGCGCGGCTCCGCCCCCGGACACCCTTCACTCCTCCGGGCTGGCGCCGCAGCGGATCCTGCCGGCGGACTTCGACGACGCCGCCGCGCTGGGGGACCTGCTGGCCGACACCGTCCTCCGGCACGGGATCGGCCACGTCCTGTACCTCGCGAGTGATCTCGTACAGGGCCTCGGCAGCGCTGCGGCGGCCGCCGCCGAAGACGTGCTGCGGGACCTCGCCGGACAACGACCGCGCCCTGCGGGCGGACTGCCGGACGCGGTCGCCGTCCGGCGCGTCCTCAACCAGAGCCGGACCTCGGCCGTCCGCGCCGAGGAGGCGGGGACCGTGGCCGAGGCCCGCGCCCTCGCCGAGGACTTCCCACTGCCCGTGGTCATCAAGTCCGCCGACGCGTCCGGCTGTTGGCGGACCGTACCGGTGCACGACCGGCACGGCCTGGACCGGTGGGCCGAGCAGGCCCGCGCCGCGCGCCACAGCGCCCCCTACCTCGTGGAGGAGCTGCTGACGGGTGCGAAGTTCCGTGTCGAGACCCTCAGCGTCGACGGCATGCACCTGGTCGCGGGGATCACCCCCGAGGGGAGTGCCCCACCGCTGCCCGAGGCGGAGCGGGCCGGGATCCGCGCGACCGTACGGGCCCTGCTGGACCTGGTCGGCTACGAGTACGGCACCACGCGGACGGACGTGCTGGTCGGGGCACGGGGAACGCGCATCGCCGCGGCCGTGGAGCCCGGCCGGGAGCGGCCGCGCGAGCGTCCTTCCCGCGCCGCCGCCGCGACCGGTAGCGAGAGGGGAACGGACCGGTAAGGGACTGGGTCAGTCTGTGTCCTGTCGAAAGCGGCAGCCGTCACACGGGGGCCGCACACCGGGTACCACGCACCAGGGGGTTCAGCACATGCGCAGCAAGCTGGTCGGACTGATCGGGATCTTCGCGGTGGCGCTGGTGACCGGAGCCGCCGTGACGGCGCAGACGGCGGACGCCGGTCAGCCCTCCGGCTACGAGGTGCGCGCGGACGACAAGGGACCGGGCGCCCCCTCCCCGCGCCCCGTCCCCTGACCCTGCACGGCGCCTGACCCGGGCCTCGCCTGGCCCGGGACGTCGCCTGACCGGCCCGTCAGCCGCCCGCCACGGCCCGGCGCCGCGCCGGACGCCGGCGGTGCCCCGTACCGGATCCGCGGTACGGGGCAGCCGCCCGTGCCGGGCCGGTGGTCAGTAGGCCCGGCGGTGCTCCGGCAGCCCCATGGCCTCGAACAAGCCCTCCGCCGCGGCGCGGTGTCCGGCCGCCGCCGCAGGGTCTCCGAGCGCCTCGGCCGCGTGGGCGAGGCCCACCAGCGCCGCCGCCTCCTCGGCCCTGAAGCTCATCGGCGACGCGATCCGGTGGGCGTGGGCGTGCAGTTCCCGCGCCGTCCCGTGCTCCCCCCATGCCGCGTGGAGCCGCCCGAGGACGTTCTCCACCTTCGCGAGCCGGATCGGGGCCCCGCCCGTACGGCCGAGGACCAGGGCCCGCTCGGCGAACGCCCGCGCCGCCAGGCCGTCCTCGCGCTCCTGCGCGACCCGGGCGGACAGTGCGAGCACCAGGGCGACGTCGCCCGGGGACCTCGTCTCGTCGCACAGGTCCCGGGCCCGCTTCAGCGTGGCGTCCGCATCCGTGTACTCCTCCAGGCCGACCTGGGCGAAGGCGAGGTCGGTCAGGGCCGCGATCACGTTGCTGCGGTAGCCCAGTTCGCGGCCGATCCCGACCGCCCGGCGGGCGGCGGCGGCCGCCTCCGGATACCGGCCCCACCGCTCGTACAGCGTGCTGAGCGTGCTCAGTGTCTCGGCCTCCGCCCGGGCGTTGCCCAGCTCCCGGGCCATCGCGACCGACCGCTCCAGCAGCGGCAGGGCCTGCGCGTACCGCCCGAGCATCGACATCAGCAGCCCGGTGGTGGAGTCGCTGTGCGCCTCGGTGTGCCGGTCCCCGGCCCGCACCGCCGTCTCGCGCGCCTGCGTGGCCACGTCCAGGCCCTCCTCGAATCGGCCCAGTTTCCAGCAGGCGGCTCCCAGATTGGCCAGGCTGATGCCCAGCAGGGCCGGGTCGTCGAGGCGGCGGGCCGCGGCGACCGCCAGGTGCCCGACGCTCCAGAACTCGTCGAGCTGGCCCTGCGCGTGCAGGTGGAAGCCGACGTTGCGGCTCAGGCAGGCCGCGTAGCGGTCGTGGCCGGACCGCTCGGCGAGGGACACCGCCGCGAGCAGCCCGGCCTGTTCCCGGTCGAACCAGCCCACGGCCTCGTCGGCGCTCCTGAAGGCCGGCCGCTCGCCCCGGTAGGGCGGGATCCCGGTGGGCCGCTGCTCACGGCCCGGGAAGAGCACCTCGCAGGCCGCGTCCGAGGTCGTCATGTAGTAGCCGAGGAGCCGTTCGACCGCCGCCGCGTCGTCCTCGGCCGTCGCCGGGCCCCGCAGGCCCTGCGCGAAGGTCCGCACCAGGTCGTGGAAGGTGTAGAGCCCGATGTCCGGCTGCTGTACGAGGTGGACGTCCAGCAGGAACTCCAGGGCGTCCTCGGCGTCCCGGACGGCCGTGCCGAGGAGCGCCGCGGCCGAGTACACGTCGGTACCGGCGCACGGGTACAGGCTGAGGATGCGGAACGCGGTGCGGTACTCCTCGTCCATCGCCAGGTACGACAGCCGCAGAGTCGCCGCGACGCTGCGCTCCCCCGAACTCAGCTCGTCCATCCTGCGCGTCTCGTCGCGCAGCCGCTCGACGAGGTAACGCACCGTCCAGCGCGGCCGGTTGCGCAGGCGGGCCGTCGCGATGCGCAGGGCCAGCGGCAGATGGCCGCACAGCTCGGCCAGTTCGGCGGAGGCCTCCGGCTCGGCGGCCACCCTGGCCGCGCCCAGCGTCTCGGCCATCAGGCTGGTGCTGTCCCCGGGTTCCATCGTCCCGATGGACACCCACTCGACACCGTCGAGGTCGAGGAGCCGCCCGCGGCTCGTGATCAGGACGAGGCAGCCCGGCGAGGCCGGCAGCAGCGGCCGGATCTGCGGGGCGGAGACCGCGTTGTCGAGCAGCAGCAGCACCCGCCGGCCTTCCAGTTTCGCCCGCCACAGGGCGGTGCGCCCCTCAAGGTCCTCCGGAATGCGGTCGCCGGGTGTGCCGAGGGTGCGCAGCAGGCCGTCGAGCGCGGCGGTGGGCGCGACGGGGCTGCCGCCCGGGGTGAAGCCGCGCAGGTCGATGTGGAGCTGCCCGTCGGGGTAACGGGCGGCCAGCCGGTGGGCGGCGTGCACGGCGAGGGTGGTCTTCCCCATGCCGCCCATGCCGTCAATGGCGACGATCCGGGAGTACCTCTCGCCGCCCCGGCAGGCTTCCCGGGCGTAGTCGAGGAGCCGGCCGAGCTCGCGGGCCCGGCCGGTGAAGTCGGAGAGGTCGTACGGAAGGGTGCAGGGGGCGTCGTCCGGCGCGGCCCCGGCCGGTGCGGGCTCCGGACGCAGCGGCTCCGACGGACGCGGCGGCTGCGGCTCCGCCGGTGACGGCGGCTGTGTCTGCTGCTCGGCCTGTGTCTGCGGCTGCTCGGAGACCGGTTCCCCGGCGGCCGCGTGGCCGCGCGGCGGGCCTGCCGGGCCCACCGGCGGGCCCGCCTCCGGCTCTGGACCCGCCGGTGGGGGAGCGGCCCGTACGGGATCCGGTGCCCCGGGGGCCGCGTCCGCGGAGCCCGGCCGCTGCGGGGCCGCCAGCTCCGGTCCGTCCCGCAGGATCGCCTCGTACAGCCTGGCCAGTCCGGGGCCGGGGTCGATCCCGAGTTCGTCGACGAGCAGCTCGCGGACCTCCCCGTACTCCTTGAGGGCCTCCGCCTGCCGCCCCGAGCGGTACAGGGCCAGCATCAGCTGCCCCCGCAGCGTCTCCCTCAGAGGGTGCTGCGTGATGAGGGCGCGCAGGTCCGAGACCAGCTCCCCGCTCCCGCCGAGCGCGAGGGACAGGTCGAAGAACTGCTCGGCCGCGGCCAGTCGGCGCTCTTCCAGCGCCGTCGCGGCGGCCTCGATCACCGGCCCGCCCGTGCCGGACAGGACCGCGCCCCGCCACAGCGCGAGCGCGGACCTCAGGCGCTCGGCGGCCGCCGGGCGGTCACCCTCCCGCAGGGCCTGCGCCGCCGCCCTCGACAGCGCGTCGAACTCCAGCAGATCGAGCTGCCGGTCCGTCACCGCGGCCCGGTAGCCGGGCCCGTCGGTGGCGATCACCGCCGTCCCGCCGGGAATGCGCCGGCGCAGGTCGGCGACGGCCTTGCGGACCTGGTGCGCGGCGGTCGCGGGCGGGTCCTTCTCCCAGGTCGCCTCCACCAGCCGGGCCACCGGCACCACCCGGCCCGATTCGAGCAACAGCATGCACAGGACGCGTTCCTGGATCGATCCCCCCAGCCGCAGCCGTGCCCCGCCCGCCCAGCCTTCCAGCGAGCCGAGCACGTTGAAGCGCGGAAGGTCCCCCTCACGCCCCCCGGTGCTTCTCTCCCAGGTCTCCGTATCCGCCCCCGCCATCGGACATCCCCCCGTCAGCACAGCCCTGACCAGGGCCATGTCAACGGGATCATAGGTGGTGCCTCCAGCACGCGGTAAGCATCCGGTAGCGGATCGGGAAGCCCCGCGCGGACAGTTCACGACAGGCCCGACAAGGCTGCGGACAAAGCGAGTTGTGAAAAGGAGACGAGTGTGGGAAGACCGGAGCGGCCACTGGCCCCCGACGCCGGACCCGTCACCGCGTTCGCCCGGGAACTGCGCATGCTGCGGACCGCGGCGGGCAGCCCCGGCTACCGCGAGATGGCCACCCGTGCCATGTTCTCCGCGTCGGTCCTCTCCGAGGCGGCGGCCGGATACCGCCTCCCGACCCTCCAGGTCGCCCTCGCCTTCGCCGAAGCCTGCGGCGGGGACCGTGCCTGCTGGGAGCGGCGCTGGCACGAGGCGGCGCGCGCCTGTGGCGACGACGGCGCCCCCCGCCCCCCGGCCAAGGCCGTGCAGGCGCACCACGAGAACGAACTGCGCGCCGCCGACGTGCGCGCCGTGCTCCCGCCGCCGGCCCAGCTCCCGATGGAGCCGCACACCCTGGTGGGACGGTCGGCCCTGCTCCGGCAGGCCCGATCCCTGACCGACCGGTCCCCCGGCGGAGAGCACCAGGTGGCACCGCTGGTGATCAGCGGTCAGATCGGTGCCGGCAAGTCGGCCTTCGCGCTGCGCCTGGCCCGTGAACTGGCGGCGAACCTGCCCGACGGACAGCTCTACGCGAACCTGGACCCGGCCGCCGGCGGACACGGCGACGCCGCCGGGATCGCGGGCGGCTTCCTGGAGGCGCTGGGCATCCCCGCCGGCCGCGTCCCCGCCGACCCGGGTCAGCGCATCGGGCTCTACCGGTCCCTCCTCAACCGCCGCCGGCTGCTCGTCGTACTCGACAACGTGCGCCACGAGCACCAGGTACGGGACCTGCTGACGGCCGCGCCCGAGAGCCGCGTCCTCATCACCAGCCGCTCCCGGCTGCTCGGCCTGGACGGGGTACGCCGGATACGCGTGCCCGTCCTGGAGCGGAACGAGTCGATGGAAGTGCTGGCCCGGCTGCTGGGCAGCGACCGGGTCGGTGTCGAACCGCGGGCCTGCCTGCTACTCGCCGACGCCTGCGGTGACCTGCCGCTGGCGCTGAACCTGGCGGGCCGGCGCATCGCGGCCCGACCGGAGTGGATGCTCCAGCACGCGGTGTCGGACCTGATCGGCGACCGGCGGCGGGACCCCGCCCGCTTCCTCGGCCGGCTCCGGGTGGGTGACGACGCCCTGGACGCCCGCCTCGACGACGCCTACCGGCAGCTGACGCCGTGGGCCCGCCTGATGCTGCGCCAGTTCGCCGGCTCGGAGCACCCGCCCTCGGTGGACGACGTCGTGTACGGGTCGGCCGAGGCGCTGGCCGCCCTGGTCGAGCGCTCCGCCCAACCGGTCGAGGACCTCCTCGAACGCCTCCTGGACGCCGGCCTCCTCGACCACGGCGGGCTGCCCGGGCAGTACGGTCTGACGCCGATGGCCCGTGCGTTCGCCCTGACCCAGCCGGACCCCACCCAGGAGCCCCCGCCCGCCGCACCCCGCCCCGGCGCTCCCGCCCTCACGGGCGGCCGACGCCACTTCGACGACACCCCCTAAAGGGTCCCCGGCGACCCGACGCCGGCCAGCCGGTCGGCGAGTGAGCGCGCGACGAGCGGCGCGAACGCGAAGGACGTCCCGCCGTCGGCCGCGTACGCGTATCCCGCGCCGCCCAGGGCGGCCGGCGCCGTGCCGCCGGCCGGCGCGAAGGCCGCGTGGTAGGAGTCCTCGGCCGCGGTCACCCAGGCCGGGCCGAAGCCGGGCAGCAGGTCGCCGAACTCCCTCTCCAGGCTGCGCTGCCAGTACGGGTCGGTGGTGTGGTCGGTGATCTCGTCGACCGCCCGGCGGGCGGCGGCCGAGCTGAGCTTGAGGCCCGTACCGGCCACCGGCGGGACCAGCCGGGCTCCGCCCGGGGTGCCGGGGAAGGCGACGGCCGGGGTGGCCGCCCACGCCCGTGCCTGGTGCGGCGGCACCCGGCAGTGCAGGAGGGACTGCCGGTAGAGGGTCAGCCGCTCGGCGACGCCCTCCGGCAGGAGTTCACGCGAGCGGGGATCCACCGCCACGAGCACCGCGTCACCGTGCACCGCCCGCCCGTCGGCCAGGCGTACGGTGCCGCTCGCGCCGTCGACGGCGGTCACGGCCCGGTGCTCGACCAGTCGGACGCCGCGCTGCCACTTCAGCCAGCCGGCGCAGGCGGCGAGGACGCGCCCGGCGAGCAGGACGCCGGCCTCCTCCTCCAGTACGGCCCCGAGACCGCCGTCCAGGCGCAGGTGCGGGTAGCGGTGGGACAGGTCGGCCGCGGTCAGCTCCCTGGCCGTCCCCCCGGCGCTCTCGACCAGGGCCGCGCCCGCCGCGGCCGCGGCGGGCGGCAGCACGGTGAGCGCTCCGGCCCGCTCGTAGAAGCGCGTCATGAGCAGCTCTTCCAGCTCGACCCAGCGGTGGTGCGCACGCAGCGCCGCCCGCGTCGCGGACGGGTCCGCGGGATGCAGGGCGCGCAGCACGCGGTGCCGGCCCGGGGAGGCGGCACCGGCGTCCGGGACGGAACCCCGGCCCACGACCGTGACCAGGTGTCCGTCGAGCACGCACTCGACCGCGGTGAGCAGGGCGACCACCCCGCCGCCCACGACCGTCACCCTCGCCGGCAGCCCGGCCCCCGGCCGGGACGGGGGCCGCCGGGCCGGGCGGCCGGAAGCCCGGACGGGCCGGGTCGGGGCGGTCGTGGACACGGGGGCTCCTGGGAGGTCGGGCTCCGGCGCCGACCGGAACGGCCCGGTGACGGCACGGCCGGGTGTGCGCCGGCGGGAGGCGGATCGGCGGCCGGCCACACGGCCCCCGTCCCGTCGGGCACGTCCGGTTCCGCGCTGAGCCGGCTCCGCCCATTGCACGGCCCCGCCCGATTGCCCGGAAGCGAGCCGGGCCCCGGACAATCAAAGCCGTCCCGGATGGTCAGGAGTTGGCGCGGATCAGGTCCAGCAGGCCGGGGAAGCGTTCGTCCAGTTCCGCCCGGCGCAGGGTCGCCGCCCTGCTGTTGCCGCGGTCCACCTGCCCCACCAGGCCCGCCTGGCGCAGGACCTTGAAGTGGTGGGTGATCGTCGACTTCGAGACGGGCAGGTTGAAGGACGCGCAGGTCCGCGCCGTGCCTTCCGGCTCCTTCAGCAGGGCTGAGACGACGGCGTAGCGCAGCGGGTCGGCGAGCGCGCTCAGCACGGCCGGCAGGCTCATCTCCTCGATCGAGGGGTGGCCATCCTCATCGGGCATCGCATGGTCCTTCCTGAGGTACGGGTTGCATCATACCTCTCTTCTGTGTCAGCTTAAGGTTCGATTCGAACCGTACCTGGTCGCGCCGCCGGCCGGGCCGAGCCTGGAGTTGTGCCCCCATGAGTACGCAGACCACGTCGTCGGCCGCGCCACCTGTGCAGGCGGAAGGGCAGCCGGGCCGCACCGTCACCCTGGCCGCGGTGCTCCTCGCGGTGTTCGTCGTCCCCATGTCGATCTCCGGAACCGCCGTCGCACTGTCCGACATCGGCGCCGACACCGACGCCGGCCTCGCCCCCCTGCAGTGGGTGGTGAACGCCTTCAACGTCGCCTTCGCCTGCTTCACGCTCGTCTGGGGCTCCATCGCCGACATCGTCGGCAGGGTCAAGGCCTTCGCGGCCGGCGCCGCCGTCTACGCCGTGGCCTCGCTCGCCAGCGCCCTCGCCACCAACGTCCTCTGGCTGGACGGCGCCCGCGCCCTCGCCGGCATCGGCGGCGCGGCGATCTTCTCCTGCGGCGCGGCGATCATCGCGACCGTCTTCGACGGCCCCGCACGCGCCAAGGCGTTCGCGCTGTTCGGCACCGTCGCGGGCGTCGGCGTGGCGATCGGCCCGTCGCTGGCCGGCGTACTCGTCCAAGGCCTCGGCTGGCGCTGGGTGTTCGCCGTGCACGCCGTCGCCCTGCTCCTGGTGCTGCTCGCGGTGCCCGCCATCGCCAAGGCCATGCCCGCCGACGGCGGCAGCGGTGCGAGCATCGACGTCCCCGGCAGCGCGCTGTTCGTCGTCGCCATGGTGCTGCTGACCACCGCCATCGTGCAGGGCTCCCAGTGGGGCTGGGGCAGCACCGGGGTGCTCGGGCTGTTCGCGGGCGCCGTCGTGGTCCTCGCGGTCTTCGCGGCGGTCGAGAACCGCAGGGAGCACCCCATGCTGGACCTGAGCGTCCTGCGCAACCGGCGCTTCGTCGGCCTGTGCCTGGTGCCCGTCGCGGCGTCCTTCGGCTTCGTCACGATGCTCACCTACCTGCCGAGCTACCTGACCGCGGCCACCGGCCGCGACACCGGCACCGCCGGCCTGATCATGCTGCTGCTCACCGCGCCCGTGCTGGTCTGCCCGATGCTCGCCGCGAAGCTCGTCACCCGCGGGGTCTCCGCGCTCACCCTCATCTACGTCAGCCTCGCCTGCCTGGTCGTCGGCGACCTGGCGCTCACGCTCTTCTCGCCGGACGTGACGATCCTCGTCGTCGCCCTGCCGATGCTCGTCACCGGCGCCGGCATGGGCCTCTCGGCCGGGCTGGTCGACGGCCAGGCGCTGGAACTGATCGACCCGGCCAAGGCCGGCATGGCCGCCGGGTTCCTCAACACCCTGCGCCTCGGCAGCGAGGCCATCGCCGTCGCCGTGTACGGGTCCGTCCTCGCGACCGTCCTCGGCACCCGCATCGAGGACGGCATCGGCGACCACGCCGGCGCCGCGAACGCCGGCCAGGTCGCCGACCAGGCCGCCGGCGGCGACTTCGCCCGCGCCACCGAGCTGTCCGGCGCCGTGGACACCGAGGGCTTCACCCACTTCCTCGCCCAGTCCTACGACTCCGCCTTCCACACCGTCCTGTGGGGACTCGCCGCGGTCTGCGTCGTGCTCTGCGCCGTGGTCGCCGCCCTGCTGCGCGGCGGCCCCGCCAAGAGCGCCGCGTGACCGTCCGGTGAGCGGGGGGAGCGCGCACCGCGCTCCCCTCCCGCACCGCACGACACCCACGAGACCGGCCCGGCGCCCCGATTCCCCCGTCACGGCGCCGGGCCTCCCGCGTTCACCCGCGCCGCCGCCGCGCTCCACGCGGCACACCGTGCCCGCCCGGCGGGGCGGCACCAGGAAAGGATCCGCGCCCCCATGAACCGTCCCCTCCACGACATCCGCCCCGCCCCCGCACATGCCCAGGTCCTGGTCGTCGGGGGCGGACCCGTCGGCATGCTCGCAGCCGCCGAACTCGGGCACTACGGCGTCTCCACCGTCGTACTCGAAGCCGAACCGCGCACCCTCGACCAGCCCAAGGCCGGCACCCTGCACGCCCGCACCGTGCAGGGCCTCGCCCGGCGCGGTCATCTGCCCGCGCACGCCGCGACCGAGGACCGGCTGCGGCGCAGTACCGCCGACGCGTTCCACTTCGCGGGCATGCCGGGACTCGTCATCACCGCCCCCGCCACCGAGCCGGGCCCCATCGTCGGCCGCTCGCAGGCCGATCTGGAGCGGGACTTCGAGCAGCGGGCCCGCGCCAGGGGCGTCAGCGTGCTGCGCGGACACCGGGTGACCGACATCCACCAGGGGCCCGACTCCGTCGAGGTGACCGCCGAAGGACCCGACGGCGTACGGCGCTTCACCGCCGAGTACGCCATCGGCGCGGACGGCGCCCGCAGCACCGTACGCGAGCTGCTGGGATGGCCCGAGGACACGCACCCCGCCACCGTCTCCGCCCTGCTCGGCCTGGTGCGGCTGACCGACCCGGACCGCGTGCCGTACGGCTGGCACCGCACCCCGCGCGGCTGGACGGTGGCGGGCGTCAACCCGTACGGGCACAGCCGGTTCATCACGATCGACTTCCGCGGTCCGCACCCCGACCGGCACTCCCCGCTCACCCTCGCCGAGCTGCGCCGCGAGGGCGAGCGCATCCTCGGCCAGGACGTGCCGATGGCCGACCCGGCCTTCTTCTCCCGCTTCAGCGACTTCGCCCGCCTGGTACGCGACTACCGCCAGGGCCGGGTGTTCCTCGCCGGCGACGCCGCCCATGTGCACTTCCCCGTGGGCGGACAGGGCCTCAACCTCGGTCTGCAGGACGCACTCAACCTCTCCTGGAAACTCGCCCACACCCTGGCGGGCACGGCCGGCAAGGACCTGCTCGACACCTACGACGCCGAACGGCGCCCCGCCGGACAGCGCGTCATCGACAACACCCGCGCCCAGCTGGCCCTGATGCGGCCGGACCCCGGCCTCGACCCGCTGCGCGACCTCGTCACCGAACTGCTCGGCCTGGACGAGGTGAAGGGCCGCCTCGGCCACATGATCAGCGCCCAGGAGACGGCGTACCCCCCGGCGGGCGGGCACGGTTCCCGCTGGGAGGGCCGCTTCCTGCCGAACCTGCCCCTCACCACGGACGACGGCCCGACCGATCTGACCCGGCTGCTGCTCCCGGGCCGTCCCGTACTGGTCCTGCTCGGCGAGGACGGCGGGGTCCACCGCGAACAGGCCGGGCGCTGGGCCCACGTGGTGCGCACGGTCACCGCGACGACCGCCGTCGCGATGCCGTGGGACGCCGTCCTGGTACGGCCCGACGGCTATGTCGCCTGGGCACCGGACGGCGGCCCGCTGGCCGACACGCTGCGCCAGTGGTTCGGCGAACCCCGCTGACGGGTGCGGCGAGGGGCGGGCACGGAAGTCCGTGCCCGCCCCCGTCCCGGCGCCGCCGCGTCAGCCGGTGCCCCGGTTCACCACCGCACGGGCAGCGCCGTCGGCCGCCGCAGCACCGTTCCGTTGTCCCAGGGCACCTCGGCCGGGTCGACGGCCAGGGCCAGGTCCGGGAACTCCTGGGCCAGCCGCGTCAGTACGGCCACGATCTCCATACGGGCGAGCGCGGCGCCCATGCAGTGGTGCATCCCGTAGCCGAACTGCAGGTGCCGCTTGGCCGGCGCACGGTCGGGGTCGATGGTCAGCGGGTCCGGGAACGCGTCGGGATCCCGGTTGGCGGCGAAGGCGTCCGGGTAGACCACGGTGCCCTGCGCCACGACCCCCTCGGTGGTCTCCAGGTCCCGGCCCGCGATCCGGGGGAACGCGGAGATGGCCCCCAGCGGGATCAGCCGGATCAGCTCCTCCGCGAGACGCGGGGCGATCGCGGGGTCGTCGGCGAGCCGGCGCCACAGCGCGGGCGCCGCCAGCAGCGCGTACAGCGACTTGGTCAGCACCGACACCACGTTCTGGTCGCCGCCGAGCAGCGAGCCGAAGAAGATGCCGGTGAGCTCGGCGTCGTCCAGCGGCGGCTCGGCCCGGTCCCGGTCGGCTCGGAAGCGGTCGATCAGGCCTCCGGGCACCGCCGGCCGGACCCCCGTCACCAGGTCCTCCACGTACCCGTACAACCGGTAGAAGTGCTGGACCAGGTCCGGCACGTCCTCGTGCGAGGCGATCTGCACGATCCGCGACGACGGGCGGAAGTACGGCACGTCTTCCAGCGGGAAGCCGAGGAAGTGGGCGTTGACGGTGACCGGGACGGTGTCGAGGAGGTCGGCGAAGAGGTCGGGGGACGCGCTGGAGCGCAGTCGCCGGATGCCCTCGTCCACCACCTCGCCGATCACCGGGCGCAGCCGCTCGGTACCCGCGGCGCTGTAGTCCGCGGCGACGAAGCCCCTGATCCGGGCATGGTGCGGGGCGTCCAGGTTGAGCAGCAGCTCCTTCGGCATCACGGTCGGCAGGAAGCTCGGCCCGTCCTCGACGTTGGTCTCGGCGCGACCGGACGCCGGGTCGGTCAGCACCTTGTGCACGTCGGCGTAGCGGGTCAGGTGGGCCACCTTGTGGCCGCTCGGCAGCTGGATCAGCGGGACGCCGCCCGGGCCGCGCTCGTCGAGCACGGTGAAGGCCGGGACGGGGTCGAGGTGGGGGATGTCCGTGACGGTGACGGCCGCGGACGTGGCGGTGGTGGTCATGTGTGCTCCGTGGGGAAGAAGGGTGCGTCAGACGAGTGCGGGCAGCCCGGTGAGGCCCGCCAGCTCGCGTACGGTCCGGGCGTTGTTGCGGAAGTGCACCGCGCGCCAGCCGACGGACCGGGCCGCGGCGCAGTTCTCGGCGAGGTCGTCGATCAGTACGCACTCCGCGGCCGGCACGCCCGCCTCCTTCTCGGCCCGGCGGAAGATCTCCGGGTCGGGCTTGCGGACGCCCACCACGCAGGAGTCGACGATGCAGTCGACCTCGCCGACGGGCGCGACGATCGCGCGCCAGTACGGCTCCCACTCGACGACGTTGTTGCTGAGGATCCCGACCCGGTAGCCGTGGTCCTTGGCGTGCCGGGCCGTGGCCGCCATCACCGGGTTGACGCGGACCCCCTCGAACCACTGCCGGCCGAACTCCTCGAAGCGCGCGCGGGACAGGTCGATGCCGGGGTCGGCCTCCCTCAGGACGCGGACCATCGCCCGCCCCCACTCGGCCTCGGTGAGCAGGGCCAGTTCGAGGGGTGCCAGAGGCTCGACACCCAGCTCGGCCGCGACCGCGGCCAGCGCCGTCTTCATCTGACGCGGCGTGATGCCGGTGCGGGCGTGGTACGAGTCGAAGAGCTCGTCGAGCGGTGGCGAGAGCACGCCGCCGAAGTCGAACCAGATCATGGGCTGGGGCACTGCGGTCTCTCCTTGTGTCGCCCGGATACGGGACACGGGCTCTCAGGCGCCCGCGCCGGCGGTGGCGGTGGCGTAGGAGGACCGGTTCAGCAGCGCCCCGCCGATGGGGCTGGTCAGCGCGAGGTGCACCCTGGCGCGGGCGATCTGCTCCTCCTGGGTCATGGTGATCTCGAACGCCACCGTGTCCGGGGTCGGCGATTCCACCACCCGCACCAGGCAGTCCGTGGCCAGCTCGAACTCGCCGAAGCGGGTGAAGTCCGTCTCCACCCGGGTGAGCAGCAGCCCTTGCGGCGACAGGCCGAAGAGCTCGTGCGCGGCGTGCACCGCCGACTGGCGGAAGCCCTCGAAGATCAGCGCACCCGGGATGTGGTCGAGCGGGTGGTCGAAGAGGGCCGGGTTGGCCTGGTCGACGACCACCTGGGTGAGCACCTCGTGTTCGCGGACCTCGGTCTCGGACAGCACGACGTTGTGCGGGGAGACGCGGCCCACGGCCATCGGGGGCACGCGGCGGCCCGTGTGGTGCGGCCGGGCGGTGTCGAGCGCGAGCGAGGCCCGGCCCTTCTCCCGCATCCGGTCCCAGGCCCGGCCCGGCATCCACTGGCAGGTGGTGCGCATGGTCGCGGCCTCACGGCCGTCCACCGTGAGGACCATGTCGAGCGTGCTGCCGGTGACGACGCCGTCGCGGTGCTTCAGCCCCGCCTGCCGGGCGTGGATCCGCACGTGGCCCGGCCGGGCGCCGATGTGCAGGGCGGTGATGTCGGTGACGTTCATCTCGCCGCCGTTGAAGATGAACTTCTCGTCGATCGCGGCGTCGAGGAAGGTGTGGGCCGCGTAGATCGACGCCTGGCGGAAGACCTCGACGAGGAGCAGCGGGTCGTAGACGGCGGGAGTGGTGATCTGGTCGCTGTAGTAGCTGTGCACACGCGGAAGTTGCGCGGCGATGAGGTATTCGTCCTCGGCCACCCGGACCGAGTCCGTGAGGAACACCTCGCAGACGGCTGCTCGGTGCACAAGGGCCCGCGTCACGGTGCTCGCGTAGCTGAGTTCGGTGGCCAGGGTCGTGGACATGGCTGAGTTCCCCCTCTTGCATGCAGGTACGTCTCCAAACGGAGGTACGCATGCGACCGTACCTTGATCGACGGTCCTCCCACCGTGGCGTACGCCACTCCGGCGCCGGTCCGACGCACCGTTTTAGCGAGACTTCAGCCCGGCCAACCCCGCGGGAGGGCGACCGGGTTGCCCGCGCGCGCCGGTCCCCGCCGATAGGTGTATCCACCATACTTTCGGACAGCGGCCGACCCGGCAACGACATATCCGCGGCCGCACCGAGGAGCCGCACCGCGGACGACCCCGCACCCCCGGCCGATACCGCGGCCGGGACCGCGGCCGGGACCGCAGCCGTGGCGGGCATGAAAAAATGCCCTCCGACCCGCGTTTCCGCAGGTCGGAGGGCATCTGATGTGGAGCCTAGGAGATTCGAACTCCTGACATCTGCCTTGCAAAGGCAGCGCTCTACCAACTGAGCTAAGGCCCCATGGAACCGGACACACGGGTCCCGCGTGCGGGTTGTGGTCGTTCCGCAGAACAGAGTACCGGGTTTACCCCCTCATCTCGCAAAATGATAGGGACTCCCGCCCTGCGACCACTCTCCGTAAGATGCTCGCGAGGTTCGCACCAGCGAAGGGGAGTAGTAAGAGTGGACGCAGTGCAGCAAGAGGCCACGGCCAGAGCCAGAGAGCTTCAGCGCAGCTGGTACGGAGAGCCGCTGGGAGCGCTCTTCCGCCGGCTCATAGACGACCTCGGCCTGAACCAGGCCCGTCTCGCTGCCGTACTCGGGCTGTCGGCGCCCATGCTGTCCCAGCTGATGAGCGGCCAGCGCGCCAAGATCGGCAACCCTGCCGTGGTCCAGCGCGTCCAGGCCCTCCAGGACCTCGCCGGGCAGGTGGCCGACGGCAGCGTCAGCGCGGCGGAGGCGACCGACCGGATGGACGAGATCAAGAAGACCCAGGGGGGATCCGTCCTCAGCAGCAGCGGCCAGACCGCCACCGGTTCCGGCGCACCCACCGTCAAGCGCGTGGTCCGCGAGATCCAGTCGCTGTTGCGCTCGGTCTCCGCGGCCGGCGACATCATCGACGCGGCGAACAGCCTCGCTCCCAGCCACCCGGAACTGGCAGAGTTCCTCCGGGTGTACGGAGCGGGCCGCACCGCCGACGCGGTCGCCCACTACGAGGCACACCAGAACTGACACGCACGACGGCGGACAACGGACGACGGGGGACGGACACAGCGATGGGTGAGGTCTTCGCCGGCCGGTACGAGCTGATCGATCCGATCGGGCGCGGTGGCGCGGGCGCCGTATGGCGTGCCTGGGACCACCGCCGTCGCCGGTACGTGGCCGCGAAGGTGCTCCTGCAGAGCGACGCCCACACGCTCCTGCGCTTCGTCCGGGAGCAGGCGCTGCGGATCGACCACCCGCACGTACTGGCTCCCGCCAGCTGGGCGGCCGACGACGACAAGGTCCTCTTCACCATGGACCTGGTCGGCGGCGGCTCCCTCGGCCATGTGATCGGGGACTACGGCCCCCTGCCGCCCCGGTTCGTGTGCACCCTGCTCGACCAGCTCCTGTCGGGCCTTGCGGCGGTGCACGCGGAAGGCGTGGTCCACCGCGACATCAAACCGGCCAACATCCTGCTGGAGGCCACCGGAAGCGGGCGGCCGCACCTGCGGCTGTCCGACTTCGGCATCTCCATGCGCAAGGGCGAGCCCCGGCTGACCGAGACGAACTACGTGGTCGGCACGCCGGGCTATTTCGCCCCCGAGCAACTCATGGGCGCGGAGCCCGACTTCCAAGCGGACCTCTATGCCGTGGGACTGGTCGCCCTGTACCTGCTCCAGGGCGCCAAACCCGACTCCCAGGCGCTGGCGGAGCACTTCCTCGCCCACGGCACCCCCGACGCCCCGCAGGGCGTCCCCGCCGCGCTCTGGGACGTCATCGCGAACCTCCTGCAGCCAGACCCCCAGAGCCGCTTCCGGACGGCCACAGGGGCACGCAAGGCCCTTGCCGGGGCCGTGGAACTGCTGCCCCCGCCCGCCCCGGCCGAGGATCCGGTGGAGGTGTTCGACCAACTCGGCCCCCTCCCGCCCGGTTTCGGCCCCGACGGCCCGACGGGACCCGCCCCTTCCGCCCCCGATCCGGCACGCGCGCCGGCATCTGCGGCCGACCGGCCGCCCGCCCACGGCGCGAACACGCGGGGCGGATCCGCCGCCGTGACGGTGGCCGCGGAACCCACCCGCACCGACCCCCGCGGCGCTTCCGCCACGGCGCCCCTCGTCCCGCAGCAGGCCGCGGCAGCGGCCCCCGCGCCCTCGTACGGCACCCCGTACGGCACCCCGAACGGCACCCCGAACGGCACCCCGAACGGCACCTCGCGGACGCCGTCACAGACGCCGTCTCACACGCCGTCTCACACGCCGTCGTACGGGCCCTCCGAGACGGGCAGCTTCCACCTGCCCCCGCCGTCCGCCCCGGCCACCTCGGGGGCGCCGGTGGCCGCGGGGGCTCCCACGGCGGCGGTTCCCGTCGCGCCCGCTTCCGCGGCGGTCCGTACGCGCGGCGGCATCGCCCCGCCCCCGCCGAAGGCGGTGGCGTCCCTGCTCGCCGCGGCGCTGCTGTGCCTCGCGGTCGGCGTCTGGGCGCTCACGCAGATGTAGCGCCGCGCCCCCGCCGCCCGAGCAGCACCCATCCGCCCAGCACCGCCAGCAGCAGCCCGCCGGTGCCGAAGCCGGCGCCCGCCACGACGCGCATCAGCGAGCGGGTGCCGGCCGCCTCGGCGGCCTCCGGGGCCGTGAGCCCCTCCCGCGCCGCCGCCCGGTCGTCCGCCCCGACCGCGAAGCCGCCCGCGGCCGGATCGTCCTGGTACGCGGGAGCCTTGGCCGGGGTGCCGGCCACCTCCAGCCGCAGCGTCAGCGGTACGGGTACCGCGTCCTCGGTGAAGTCGGCGACCTTCCCGCCCATCGTCACGGCGACGTAGTACCAGCCCGCCACGCTCACCGGCTGGACGTCGCGGTCACCGGAGAAGCGGTTCGCGTAGTCGACGGGCGGGGTCTTGTCCAGGGTGATCCCCGCCTGCACCCCGTCGTAGGAGGTGTTCTCGTCCGCGACCTGGCCCCGGTACGGGTTGTAGACGGTCACGGCAAGTCCGCCCGAGGCGGAGCTGAACTTCTTGGTCACCCGGGCCGCGGACAGCTCGGCCCCCACACCCAGTTGCTGCCCCCAGTCCAGCGGGACGCGGTACCAGCGGGTCTGCCCGGGCCGCATCTCGTCGCGCCACACGCCCGCGCCCACGGCCCGCGCGTCGTTGAAGCCGGTGCCGCCGGTGCGGGCCACCGCCTCCGTGCCTGGCAGCGCCGGGGCTCCGGTGGGCAGGCCGCTGGGCGCGGTGGTGGGAACGCCCGCCCCGCGCCCGGGTTCGCGCTGGACCCTGAGCTCCAGCGGCCAGGGGCTCTGGTCCGAGTCCTTGGCCGAAGTCCGGGTGACCTTCGCGTAGTACACGCCGCCGGGCGCGCAGTCGGCGTCCTCGGCCCCCCAGCGGACCCCGGCGGCGGCGAGGGGCACCGCGTCGTAGCCGAAGGTCGCCCGGCCCGTGCCGGACGGACAGGAGCGCCCGGCGGTGGTGATGAGCTCCACCTCGATGCCGTCGCTGCCGGAGACCTTGGCGCCCGCCGGCGGCCGGACCACGGCGGAGACGTAGACGTTGGAGCCGTCCTTCTCCAGGACGAGCCGGTAGACGCGGTCCCCGGGCCCGATGGTGTCCTCGTAGGTCTTCCCGGCCTCGACGAGCGGGGCGTCCGCCGTGGAGGGCTTGCCCTCGACCCGCTCGGCGCCGTCGGCGGCGCGGTAGGCCGGCAGGGGCTCCGGCGTGCTCCCCTCGGCCTGCGCCGCAGCGGGCACGCCCGCCAGCGCCATGCCGAGGGCCGCCGCCCACACCGTCGTCCGTACCCGACCCATCACACACACCCCGAATTTGCTACCGCAAGCCAAATCTTTGCAAATCGCAAGTTTTCGTCACAGAACAGCACAAAGCCCCGGCCGCAGCGGCAGCCGGGGCTTCATGAACTCAGCCTTCGGTCTCACACACCGGAACCAGAGGGCACGGAGTCGGTTGCCTCCGTCCACAGGTCCTGCTCGGCGCGGTCCGCCTGGATCTGGCGGTACACGAGGAGCCCGCCGATGGCGGCCAGTGCGACCAGGAGCAGCTTCTTCACCGCGCGACCTCGTCTTTCGTTGACGTAGGGGACTTCTGGCGCCCAACAATACACACCGACCGATACCGATCGGTGACCTGGCAACCCACCAACTGGCCCAACGACGAAGACCCCCAGGCCTTGGCCTGGGGGTCTTCGACACTGTGGGGCTAACAGGATTTGAACCTGTGGCCTCATCCTTATCAGGGATGCGCTCTAACCAACTGAGCTATAGCCCCATCCGCGCTGCGCGCTGACTCCTGAAGATTAGCGCACAGACCCGGTCAGGCCAAAATCCGTTCCCGGGGGGCGTCTGCGCAGGTCATCCGACCCCTCGCGGGCACTCCGCCGGAAGGCCTACTCGTCCTCGGCGAGGGTGAGCTCGACGCCGCCGACGAAGCCCGCCGACAGGTTGTAGATGAACGCGCCCAGCGTCGCCAGCGCCGTCGCCAGCACCACGTCGATCACCGCGATCACCGACGTGAAGATCAGCACGCGCGGCAGCGACATGAACGCCTGCAGGTCGAAGCCGTTGCTCTCGTTCGACCCGGTCGCCTCGCTGATGGTGCTGCCCACGGTCGAGAAGACACCCATGGCGTCCATGACCATCCACAGCACCGCCGCCGCCACGATCGTGCAGATGCCCAGCGCGATCGACAGCAGGAAGCTGACCTTCATCACCGACCACGGGTCGGCCTTGGCCACCCGCAGCCGCGCCTTGCGCGTCCTGGGGGTCGTACGGACCGGCGTACGCGGCTTGCGCTGCGGGGCGGGCGCACCGCCCGAGCGCGGCGCGCCCGGGCCGGCGGGCGCCGCGTAGGCCTGCGGCGGCTGGTACGGCTGCGCCGGCTTGTCGCCGGCCGCGGCCGCGGGGGCCTCGGCCCCGGTCTCCTCCGGCGCCTTCGGTCCTCGGGTGTCCGTCACGGTTCCCCCCTGGGAGTCCGCGGCGGGGCCACGGGCACCGTTCGCTCCAGTCTTGGCCGGTCCGGCGCCCGTGGCTCCACTCACGACTTACTCCTCGTGCTCCCCGGCCGAAGGCTGCGTGCCCTCGGCGGCCTCGGCGGCCGGTACGTCGGCCGCCTCGGTCTCGTTCTCGTCGACCTCGACCTCGTCAGCTTCCTGACCGGCCTCGGCGTTACGGGCGATGCCCACCACGGCATCGCGCTTGCCCAGGTTGATCAGCTGGACGCCCATGGTGTCACGGCCGGTCTCCCTGACTTCATTGACGCGCGTACGAATCACACCACCGCTGAGCGTGATGGCGAGAATCTCGTCCGTTTCGTCCACCACGAGCGCCCCGACGAGCGACCCGCGGTCCTCCACGATCTTCGCGGCCTTGATGCCCAGACCGCCACGGCCCTGGACGCGGTACTCGTCGACCGGCGTCCGCTTGGCGTAGCCGCCGTCGGTCGCGGTGAAGACGAACGTACCGGGCCGGACGACGCTCATCGAGAGCAGTTCGTCCCCCTCGCGGAAGCTCATGCCCTTCACACCCGACGTCGCGCGGCCCATCGGGCGCAGCGCCTCGTCGGTCGCCGTGAAGCGGATCGACTGCGCCTTCTTGCTGATCAGCAGCAGGTCGTCCTCGGCGGACACCAGCTCGGCACCGATCAGCTCGTCGTCGCTGCCGTCCTCGGTCTCGCGCAGGTTGATCGCGATCACGCCGCCCGAGCGCGGGGAGTCGTAGTCCTTCAGCGCCGTCTTCTTCACCAGGCCGCCCTTGGTGGCCAGGATCAGGTAGGGCGCGGCCTCGTAGTCGCGGATCGCGAGGATCTGGGCGATCTTCTCGTCCGGCTGGAAGGCCAGCAGGTTCGCCACGTGCTGGCCGCGCGCGTCGCGGCCGGCGTCCGGCAGCTCGTACGCCTTGGACCGGTAGACCCGGCCCTTGTTCGTGAAGAACAGCAGCCAGTGGTGCGTGGTGGAGACGAAGAAGTGGTCGACCAGGTCGTCCTGCTTCAGCTTCGTGCCGCGCACGCCCTTGCCGCCGCGCTTCTGCGAGCGGTAGTCCTCGGTCTTGGTGCGCTTGACGTAGCCGCCGTGGGTGATCGTGACGACGATGTCCTCTTCGGCGATCAGGTCCTCGATGGACATGTCACCGTCGAAGGGCACCAGCTTCGAGCGCCGGTCGTCGCCGAACTTCTCGACGATCGCGGCCAGTTCCTCGCTGACGATGGAGCGCTGGCGCTCCTCCGAGGCCAGGATGGCGTTGTACTCGTTGATCTTGGCCTGGAGCTCGTCGTGCTCGGCGACGATCTTCTGGCGCTCCAGGGCCGCGAGGCGGCGGAGCTGCATCTCCAGGATCGCGTTCGCCTGGATCTCGTCGATCTCCAGGAGGCCCATCAGGCCCTCGCGCGCGATCTCGACCGTGTTGCTGCGCCGGATCAGCGCGATGACCTCGTCGATCGCGTCCAGCGCCTTGAGCAGACCGCGCAGGATGTGCGCGCGCTCCTCCGCCTTGCGCAGGCGGAAGCGCGTACGCCGGACGATGACCTCGATCTGGTGGGTCACCCAGTGGCGGATGAAGGCGTCGATCGACAGCGTGCGCGGCACGCCGTCCACCAGCGCCAGCATGTTCGCGCCGAAGTTCGTCTGCAGGTCGGTGTGCTTGTAGAGGTTGTTCAGCACGACCTTGGCGACGGCGTCCCGCTTGAGGACGATCACCAGGCGCTGGCCGGTCCGCGAGGAGGTCTCGTCGCGGACGTCGGCGATGCCGCCGACCTTGCCGTCCTTGACCAGGTCCGCGATCTTCTGCGCCAGGTTGTCGGGGTTGGTCTGGTACGGCAGCTCCGTGACCACCAGGCACTGGCGGTTCTGGATCTCCTCGACCTCCACCACCGCGCGCATCGTGATGGAGCCGCGCCCGGTCCGGTACGCCTCCTCGATGCCCTTGCGGCCCACGACCAGCGCGCCGGTCGGGAAGTCCGGGCCCTTGATCCGCTCGATGAGCGCGTCCTGGAGCTCCTCGTGCGAGGCGTCCGGGTTGGCCAGGTACCACTGCGCGCCGTCCGCGACCTCGCGGAGGTTGTGCGGCGGGATGTTGGTGGCCATGCCGACCGCGATGCCGGCGCTGCCGTTGATCAGCAGGTTCGGGAAGCGCGCCGGCAGGACGGTGGGCTCCTGGTTGCGGCCGTCGTAGTTGTCCTGGAAGTCGACGGTCTCCTCGTCGATGTCCCGGAGCATCTCCATGGCCAGCGGCATGAGCTTGCACTCGGTGTAGCGCATCGCGGCCGCCGGGTCGTTGCCCGGGGAGCCGAAGTTGCCGTTGGAGTCCACCAGCGGCATGCGCATCGACCACGGCTGGGCCAGGCGGACCAGGGCGTCGTAGATCGAGCTGTCACCGTGCGGGTGGTAGGTGCCCATGACGTCGCCGACGACGCGGGCGCACTTGTAGAAGCCCTTCTCGGGCCGGTAGCCGCCGTCGTACATCGCGTACAGCACGCGGCGGTGCACCGGCTTGAGGCCGTCGCGCACGTCCGGCAGGGCGCGCGAGACGATGACGGACATCGCGTAGTCGAGGTAGGAGCGCTGCATCTCCGTTTCGAGCCCGACGGGCTCGATGCGCAGGACGGGCTGCTCCTCGACGGGGTTCTCTGCGTTCTGGGCGGGCTGGGTGGTTTCGTCGGCCATTGCTGGTCAGAAGTCCTTTCAGGCGGCGGTCAGCGGAGCCGACTCAGATGTCGAGGAAGCGGACGTCCTTGGCGTTGCGCTGGATGAAGGAGCGCCGCGCCTCGACGTCCTCACCCATCAGCACCGAGAACAGGTCGTCGGCCTGCGCCGCGTCGTCGAGGGTGACCTGGCCGAGGACACGGTGGTCCACGTCCATGGTGGTGACGCGCAGCTCCTCGGCGTTCATCTCGCCCAGACCCTTGAAGCGCTGGATCGAGTCTTCCTTGATCCGCTTGCCGTTCTGCTTGCCGAGCTCCACCAGCGCGTCGCGCTCGCGGTCCGAGTACGCGTACTCGAAGTCGTCGCGGCCCCACTTGATCTTGTAGAGCGGGGGACGGGACAGGTACACGTGGCCGGCCTCGACCAGCGGCCGCATGAAGCGGAAGAGGAACGTCAGCAGCAGGGTGTTGATGTGCTGGCCGTCGACGTCGGCGTCCGCCATCAGGATGATCTTGTGATAGCGGAGCTTCTCGATGTCGAAGTCCTCGTGCACACCGGTGCCGAAGGCGCTGATCAGCGCCTGGACCTCGGTGTTCTGGAGGATCTTGTCGATGCGCGCCTTCTCGACGTTCAGGATCTTGCCGCGGATCGGCAGGATGGCCTGGTACATCGGGTTGCGGCCGGACTTCGCCGAGCCGCCGGCGGAGTCGCCCTCGACGATGAAGATCTCGCACTTGGTCGGGTCGTTCGACTGGCAGTCGGACAGCTTGCCCGGCAGCGAGGCGCTCTCCAGCAGGCCCTTGCGGCGCGTCAGGTCACGGGCCTTGCGGGCCGCGACGCGCGCCGTGGCCGCCTGGATCGACTTGCGGACGATGTCCGCGGCCTCGACCGGGTTGCGGTCGAACCAGTCGTTCAGGTGCTCGTGGACGACCTTCTGCACGAAGGTCTTGGCCTCGGTGTTGCCCAGCTTGGTCTTCGTCTGGCCCTCGAACTGGGGCTCGCCCAGCTTGACCGAGATGATCGCCGTCAGGCCCTCGCGGATGTCCTCGCCGGCGAGGTTGTCGTCCTTCTCGCGGAGCAGCTTCTTGTCACGCGCGTAGCGGTTGACCAGACCGGTCAGCGCCGCGCGGAAGCCCTCCTCGTGGGTGCCGCCCTCGTGCGTGTGGATCGTGTTCGCGAAGGAGTAGACACCCTCGGTGTACTGCGAGTTCCACTGCATCGCGATCTCGACCGAGAGCATGCGCTCCTTGTCCTCGGCCTCGACGTCGATGACGGTGGGGTGGATCAGCTCGCCCTTGCGCGAGTTGAGGTACTTCACGAAGTCGACGATGCCGCCCTCGTAGTAGTACTTCACCGTGCGCGCCGCGGGCTCCGCCGCGTCCGCGTCCGGGTCGTCCGCGCCGACGGTCGCCTTCGCCGACTCGCGCTCGTCCGTCAGCGACAGGGTGAGGCCCTTGTTGAGGAAGGCCATCTCCTGGAAGCGGCGCGACAGCGTCTCGAAGGAGTACTCGGTCGTCTCGAAGATGTCCCCGTCGGCCCAGAAGGTGACCGAGGTGCCGGTCTCCGCCGTCTCCTCGTTCTTGGCCAGCGGGGCCGTCGGCACGCCGAGCTTGTAGTCCTGGGTCCAGCGGTGGCCGTCCGTCTTGACCTCGACCGCGACCTTGGTCGACAGGGCGTTCACGACGGACACGCCGACGCCGTGCAGACCGCCGGAGACGGCGTAACCCCCGCCGCCGAACTTGCCGCCCGCGTGCAGCACGGTCAGGACGACCTCGACGGCCGGCTTCCCCTCGGACGGAACGATGCCGACCGGGATACCGCGGCCGTTGTCCACGACGCGCACACCGCCGTCGGCGAGGATCGTCACGTCGATGGTGTCCGCGTGCCCGGCCAGCGCCTCGTCGACCGAGTTGTCGACGACCTCGTAGACGAGGTGGTGCAGACCACGCTCACCCGTCGAGCCGATGTACATACCCGGCCGCTTGCGGACCGCGTCCAGGCCCTCAAGGACCTGGATCGCACTGGCGTCGTAATTCTTCTCGTTGGAGTCGCCGGAATCGGCCACGAAGCGCCCTTTCTGGCACAGCGCAGCCCGTGCTCCGGACCCAGCAAGTGCGCCAGCGGAGCGGCCGCGTCGATCTGCGTTGTCTGCGTGATCCCGCGAACGGGCGGGATTTCCTCCAGTCTACCGGTACCACTGACATGAATGGGGGTTTGCCGGTACCTGAGTCCGCATGTGCCGCCCTGAACCGCCACTCTCCGACTCCCCATATCCGGGAAGGGGCTCAAAGAGGCTCACACGGGCACCCAGCGCTTCGGCCTGTCAACCTCCGGCTACCGTGAGGGACGCCACCCGCCGGGGCACCCGCAACAGCGCCCCACGGTGCTACTTCCGGGTGCTACTCACCCGTAGGTGTCGCCGGGTCCGGTGCTCCCGGGAGCCCGCCAGGGCCCGTACCCCTTGGGACGTCCGCCCGGGCCGTGCACCTTGATCAGGCGGACCGTGCCCTGCCCCAGATCCGCGTTGAGCCGCGCCACCAGCTGCGGGGCCAGCAGCTTCAGCTGCGCCGCCCAGGCCGAGGAGTCGCACCTCACGACAAGCTCACGGTTCTCGTAGCGCTGCGGTTCACAGTGCGCGGCGATCTCCGGGCCGACGATCTCCGCCCAGCGCTCCATCACGCCCGCCACCGCCATCGGCATCTCCCAGCCGCGCTCGGTGCGCAGCCGGTCCAGCGCCGCCATCAGCGGCATCGGGTCCCGGCCGTCCGCACGGGCGCCCGATCGCAGCCCCGGCTGCCGCCGCTTGCCGCCGCCCGCGGCGTTGCCCCGGGCCCGTGCCTGCTCGCGCGCCGCCGCGAGGGCCTGGCGGGCCAGGTCCACACCGGAGGCCTCCGGGGCCCTGCGCGCCCGCTGCGGGTCGCCGCCCTGCCGGGCGCCGTCACCGGGACGGACGCCGTCACCGGGCCGGGCCCCGTCGCCGCGACCGGCGCCGTCGTCGCCGCCGCGCCGGAGATCCTTGCCGTGCTCGTTCACAACCGGGTCACCTCACCGCCGGACACCCCGAACCGCGCGCCCACCAGCACTCCCGGGACGTCGTCGTCCACGGCCGCCGTCACCAGCACCTGCTCGCCGGGCGCCACCAGCTCCGCCAGCCGCTCCCGGCGCCGCGCGTCCAGTTCCGCGAACACGTCGTCCAGGATCAGCACCGGCTCGCTGCCCTCCGAGCGCAGCAGCTCGTAGGAGGCCAGCCGCAGCGCCAGCGCGTACGACCAGGACTCGCCGTGGCTGGCGTAGCCCTTGGCGGGCAGCTCCCCCAGCCTCAGCAACACGTCGTCGCGGTGCGGGCCGACCAGGGTCACGCCGCGCTCGATCTCCTGCTTGCGCACCTCGCCGAGAGCGGCCAGCAGCACCTCGTACAGGGCCTCGCGGGTGCGCGCCGCCCCGCTGTCGACGCTCTCGCCGGCCGAGCACCTGTACGCCAGGCCCAGCGGGCCGCCGCCCGGCGCGAGCTGCTCGTACGCCTTGTCCGCCAGCGGAAGCAGCGTCGCGAGCAGGTCGAGGCGCTGCGCCAGCAGCTCCGCGCCCGCGCGCGCGAGGTGCTGGTCCCACACGTCCAGGGTGGACAGGTCCATCGAGCGGCCGCCGTGTCGGCGGGCCATCGCCGCGGACTTCAGCAGGGTGTTGCGCTGCTTGAGCACCCGGTCGTAGTCCGAGCGGACCCCCGCCATCCGCGGCGAGCGCGCCGTGACCAGCTCGTCGAGGAACTTGCGCCGCTCGCCCGGGTCGCCCTTGACCAGGGCCAGGTCCTCCGGCGCGAAGAGCACCGTCCGTACGATCCCCAGCACGTCCCGCGGTCTGACCTGCGAGGACCGGTTGATGCGGGCCCGGTTGGCGCGGCCGGGGTTCAGCTCCAGCTCGACCAGCTGCCGGCGCTCGCCCTGGGTGACGGCGGCGCGGATCACGGCCCGCTCGGCGCCCATCCGCACGAGCGGGGCGTCCGAGGACACGCGGTGGCTGCCCAACGTCGCCAGGTAGCCGACCGCCTCGACGAGGTTGGTCTTGCCCTGGCCGTTGGGCCCCACGAAAGCGGTGACGCCCGGGTCGAGGGGTACCTCGGCCCGGGCGTACGAGCGGAAGTCGGCCAACGAGAGATGCGAGACATGCATACGGCGCCGACCTCCCCCGGCTTTCCACTGCTCTGTGGTGCTGTGCTGCTGAACTGCTACTTCTTCTCGACCGCGTGGCCGCCGAACTGGTTGCGCAGCGCGGCGATCATCTTCATCTGCGGGGAGTCGTCCTGCCGCGAGGCGAACCGCGCGAACAGCGACGCCGTGATCGCGGGCAGCGGCACGGCGTTGTCGATCGCCGCCTCCACCGTCCAGCGGCCCTCGCCCGAGTCCTGCGCGAAGCCGCGCAGCTGCTCCAGGTGCTCGTCCTCGTCGAGGGCGTTCACAGCCAGGTCCAGCAGCCAGGAGCGGATGACGGTGCCCTCCTGCCAGGAGCGGAAGACCTCGCGGACGTCGGTGACCGAGTCCACCTTCTCCAGGAGCTCCCAGCCCTCGGCGTAGGCCTGCATCATGGCGTACTCGATGCCGTTGTGGACCATCTTCGCGAAGTGGCCCGCGCCGACCTTGCCGGCGTGCACGGCGCCGAAGTCACCCTCGGGCTTGAGGGCGTCGAAGATCGGCTGGACGCGGGCGACGTGGTCCTTGGCGCCGCCGTACATCAGCGCGTAGCCGTTCTCCAGACCCCACACGCCGCCGGAGACACCGCAGTCGACGAAGCCGATGCCCTTGGCCGCCAGCTCCTCGGCATGCTTCTCGTCGTCCGTCCAGCGGGAGTTGCCGCCGTCGACGACGATGTCGCCGATCGAGAGCAGCTCGGACAGCTCGTCGACGGTGGACTGGGTCGCCGCACCGGCGGGGACCATCACCCAGACGACGCGGGGGGCCTGCAGGCTGTCCACAAGTTCCCGGAGGCTGTGGACATCCGCGAGGTCCGGGTTGCGGTCGTATCCGATGACGGTGTGGCCTGCGCGGCGGATGCGCTCGCGCATGTTGCCGCCCATCTTGCCGAGACCGACGAGACCAAGCTCCATCAGGTGGTTCCTTAAGCGTTGTGGCCGTCTTTGCCGGGGCTGCCCCGGCGGCGTCCGCGCGGGACGGGCGGGGGCCGCCCACCGGATCCGAGCCTACGCCGGGCCGTGGCGGCGGGCCCCGCGGGCGCTCCATGGCGGCCGCTCGGACCTCCCCGGTTTTCCCGGGATCTTCCCCAGCCTGTGGACGACGCCGGGCCCGGCCGCAACAGCGTGCGCGACCGGGCCCGGCGCAGTCGAGGAGCGTCAGCCGGAGAGGCGCACCGGCATGATCAGGTACTTGTACGACTCGTCGGCCTCCGCGTCGAGCGCCGGGCGGCCGCTGAGGAGCGCGGGCTTGGTCGACGTGGTGAAGCTGAGCTGCGCCACCGGGGAGGCGATCGCGCTGAGGCCGTCCAGCAGGAAGGTCGGGTTGAAGGCGATGGAGATGTCGTCGCCGTCGAGCTGGGCGTCGACCCTTTCCACAGCCTGTGCGTCGTCGGAGGAGCCGGCTTCCAGGATGAGCACGCCCTGCTCGAAGCTGAGGCGGACCGGGGTGTTGCGCTCGGCCACCAGGGCGACGCGCTTGACGGCCTCGACGAAGGGGGCGGTCTCGATCACCGCGACGGAGTTGAACTCGGTCGGGAAGAGCGTGCGGTACTTGGGCAGGTCGCCTTCGAGAAGCCGGGTGGTGGTGCGGCGGCCGGCGCCCTCGAAACCGATCAGGCCTTCGCCCGCGCCGGAGCCGGAAAGCGCCAGGGTGACGGTGTCACCGCTGGTCAGCGAGTTGGCGATCTCCTGGAGCGTCTTGGCGGGCACCAGGGCCACGGCCGACGCGTCCGGGTTCTCCGGCTTCCACAGGAACTCGCGGACCGCGAAGCGGTAGCGGTCGGTGGAGGCCAGCGTGACGCGGTCGCCCTCGATCTCGATGCGGACACCGGTCAGCACCGGCAGCGTGTCGTCGCGGCCCGCGGCCGTGGCGACCTGCTTGGCGGCGGCGGCGAAGACCTCGCCGGGAACGGTGCCGGTCGCGGTCGGCATCTGCGGCAGGGCCGGGTACTCCTCCACAGGCAGGGTGTGGAGTGTGAATCGCGAGGAGCCGCAGACCACGGTCGCCCGTACACCGTCTGTGGAAATCTCCACCGGGCGGTTGGGGAGGGCGCGGCAGATGTCGGCGAGCAGTCGGCCGGAGACCAGGACGGTGCCGTCCTCCTCCACGTCCGCCTCGACCGAGACACGGGCCGAGACCTCGTAGTCGAAGCCGGAGAGGCTCAGCGTGCCTTCCTCGGCCTTGAGCAGCAGGCCCGCGAGAACGGGCACCGGCGGCCGGGCCGGGAGGCTGCGGGCCGCCCAGGCCACCGCCTCCGCGAGTACGTCGCGCTCCACCCGGATCTTCACCGGAACCGCCTCCTGCTGTTGCTCGCTCGTCTGCCGGCCTTCGTCGTCGGCTCGTCGATGCCTCGACCGATGCCGGGGACCAGTCTGACGTACGGCGCCGACAGTCGGTGCGGCCGGCGGTCAAGTCGGGAGCGAGGAGCCGGGACGGGCGACCGGCGAGTTGTGCACAGGACCTGCTTGAAAACCGAAACCGGCCTAACTCTCCATGGGGGTAGTAGTAGGGCCTGTGGAAACGGTGGATAACCCCGTCGTCGCAGCTCAGAGTGCGTTTTTTATCCACCGGCCCTGTGGGTGGAGGCGGTGGACAACCCGGTGTCCCTGTGGAGAACAAAAAGTTCTGCACAGGCTGTCCCCAGGTACCCCCGATTACTCCACAGGTGTGTCCCCAGCTTTCCCCCGGTACTCCACAACCCAAACGTCTACATCCGTGTGACGGCTTTCACTCCGGCCGGTGAGAGGGGGTGGCGGGTTGCCGAACAGTGGACAAGGGTGTGGAGAAGCCCGCAGAAGCTGTGCACAGCATGGGGGAACCTGTGGGGTGGTGGTGGACAACCGCGTGGACAGGGCTGTGGACGGATGTTTCGTCCACAGCCTGTGGATAGCGGTTGCGCACAAATCCACAGGGTTCTGACCAGGTCTGATGGTTCCTCAACAAGCAGCCCTGTGGACAGATTGTGGGCGACGCGACCGGTCCCCAGGGTGTGGACGGAAGAAAGTCCCCGAATCTGTGGATAAGTTGCTCCGCAGGGGGCGTATTCGAACAGGTCAGGGGCGCGCGCACGAAGAAGGGCGCCCCCGGTGTGGACCGGAAGCGCCCTCTGAATCGCGTACGAAGGGGCCAGTCAGCCGTTCTTGATGCGGTTGGTGAGCTCGGTGACCTGGTTGTAGATGGAGCGCCGCTCGGCCATCAGAGCGCGGATCTTGCGGTCCGCGTGCATGACCGTGGTGTGGTCGCGGCCGCCGAACTGCGCCCCGATCTTCGGCAGTGACAGGTCGGTGAGCTCCCGGCACAGGTACATGGCGATCTGCCGGGCGGTGACCAGGACCCGGCTGCGCGAGGAGCCGCACAGGTCGTCCACGGTCAGGCCGAAGTAGTCCGCTGTGGCCGCCATGATGTCGGTGGCCGTGATCTCCGGCGCGCTGTCCTCGCCGCCGGGGATCAGGTTCTTGAGGACGTCCTCGGTCAGGCCCAGGTCGACCGGCTGGCGGTTGAGGCTCGCGAAGGCCGTGACCCGGATCAACGCGCCCTCCAGCTCGCGGATGTTGCGCGAGATGCGGGAGGCGATGAACTCCAGTACCTCCGGCGGGGCGTTGAGCTGCTCCTGGACCGCCTTCTTGCGCAGGATCGCGATGCGGGTCTCCAGCTCGGGGGGCTGGACGTCCGTGATCAGGCCCCACTCGAAGCGGTTGCGGAGCCGGTCCTCAAGGGTGACGAGCTGCTTGGGCGGCCGGTCGGAGGAGAGGACGATCTGCTTGTTGGCGTTGTGGAGCGTGTTGAAGGTGTGGAAGAACTCCTCCTGCGTCGACTCCTTGCTCGCGAGGAACTGGATGTCGTCGACGAGCAGGATGTCCATCTCGCGGTAGCGCTTGCGGAACGCGTCGCCCTTGCCGTCGCGGATCGAGTTGATGAACTCGTTGGTGAACTCCTCGGAGCTCACGTACCGCACACGTGTGCCGGGGTAGAGGCTCCGTGCGTAGTGCCCGATGGCGTGCAGCAGGTGCGTCTTGCCGAGGCCCGACTCCCCGTAGATGAAAAGGGGGTTGTAGGCCTTCGCCGGCGCTTCGGCCACGGCCACCGCTGCGGCGTGCGCGAAGCGGTTGGACGCGCCGATGACGAAGGTGTCGAAGAGGTACTTCGGGTTCAGCCGGGCGGTCGGCTCCAGCGGGCCCGAGGTGGAGCCGCCGGACGGGGCCGGGGGCGCCGCGGGGCGGCCGGGAGCAGTGCGGGGCGTCGGCTGCTCGTAGGACTGCTGCTCGTATTGATGGGATTGATGGGGCTGGTGCGACTGCTGCTGCTCGTACGGGGACTGCTCGTACTGCTGCTGGTCGAAGGAGCCCTGGTCGAAGGAGCCCTGGTCGTACTGCTGCTCGTAGCCCGAGGGCTCGGCCTGCTGGAGGTAGCCGGGCTGGGGCGAGGCATAGGGGTCGCGCTCGGGGAAGCCGCCCAGGCGCGGCTGCTGCCAGCCGTAGTCGTCCTGCTGGCCGCCGCGGGGCCATGCGCCGGGCTCGGGGCGCTGCTGCTGGTAGTCGGGATAGGCAGGGCGGGCCGTGGGGAGCTGGTCGTCCGAGGGGCCGCCGCCGCCCGGGCGCTGGCCGCCGTACGGCTCGTAGCCGCCGGCCTGCTGGACGGGCGGCGCCGGCGGGGCGGGCTCGCCTGCGGAGTCGTCCACGGTGATGGCGATCCGGATGGGGCGGCCGCACTCGCGGCTGAGCGCGTCGCTGATCAGCGGCGCGAGGCGGCCTTCGAGGACGCGCTTGCCCCACTCGTTGGGGACGGCCAGGAGGGCGGTGTCGGCGACGAGTGCCAGGGGCTGGCACCGCTCGACCCACTGCTTGTCCTTGGGCTCGATGCCCGGCTGTCCCTCCCCGAGGAGCTTTTCGAGCACCCTTGGCCACACTGCGGCAAGATCGGCAGGTACGTCAGCCACAGAGCACGCTCTCTCACAGGGGTCCCACGAATGTGTGGTTCTTTGGGACGGTCGGGACAAAAATCCGGGGTCAGGCAACGGTAGTCAGGCCAGAGGCTGCGGTTCAAGTCGTTGTCCACAGCCTGTGCACAGCGGGGAGGCGGGCAGGCTCGGTTTGACCGGATGGCGTAGCCGCGCGTACCGTAACGAGGTCGAGTTGTCGATGGCTGCTGCCGCCTGCCTACCGATGGGCGAAGGTCACTGATAGTGATCAATTAGCGGTGCCACTCGGGCGAACACGCGAGTTTCCTCGTGGGCGCACGGTGACAGCCAGGCGATGTCCCGCCACAACGATTCATTCTCTGGAGCCCCCGAGTGAGCAAGCGCACCTTCCAGCCGAACAACCGCCGTCGTGCCAAGACCCACGGCTTCCGCCTGCGGATGCGTACCCGCGCCGGTCGCGCGATCCTCGCGAACCGCCGTTCCAAGGGCCGTTCCGCCCTTTCCGCGTAACAACGCGCAGGTCGTGACGTCGTGCTGTCTCCCGAGAATCGGCTGAGGCGGCGCGAGGACTTCGCGAGCGCGGTACGCCGAGGACGCAGGGCCGGTCGCCCACTCCTCGTCGTCCACCTACGTACAAGCGGTGCTACGGACCCGCACGAGTCGGGGGAGATCGATCCCTCGTCGCGTGCGGGTTTCGTCGTCAGCAAGGCCGTAGGCAACGCCGTCGTACGGAACCGGGTGAAGCGGCGTCTTCGCCATCTGGTCCGCGAGCGGCTCCCACAGCTGCCCGCCGGTAGCCTGGTGGTGGTACGAGCGTTGCCCGGAGCGGGTGATGCCGGCCCCGACGAACTGGCCCGGGACCTGGATGCCGCTCTGGTGCGGCTCCTGGGAGGCGTGGCTCGATGAAGTACCCGCTGCTCGCTTTGATCAAGCTGTACCAGTGGACGATCAGTCCGCTGCTCGGGCCGGTGTGCCGCTATTACCCGTCGTGTTCGCACTACGGGTACACGGCCATCGACCGGCATGGTGCGGTGAAGGGGACAGTGCTGACCGCCTGGCGGATCCTGCGGTGCAATCCGTGGTCCCCGGGTGGTGTGGACCATGTCCCACCCCGTAAACGCCCGCGTTGGCACGAGCAGCTGCGCAGTGCGTTGCGTAGATCTCGCAATGCTCAAGGAGCCTGATTAGTGGACACGATTGCCAGTCTGTTCAGCTTTATCACTTACCCCGTCTCATGGATCATCGTCCAGTTCCACTCGCTGTACGGGGCGATCTTCGGTGAGTCCAGTGGATGGGCCTGGGGCCTGTCCATCGTGTCCCTGGTGATCTTGATCCGCATCTGCCTGATCCCGCTCTTCGTGAAGCAGATCAAGGCGACGCGCGGCATGCAGGCGCTCCAGCCGAAGATGAAGGCGATCCAGGAGCGCTACAAGAACGACAAGCAGCGTCAGTCCGAAGAGATGATGAAGCTGTACAAGGAGACGGGTACCAACCCGCTCTCCTCGTGCCTTCCCATCCTCGCGCAGTCCCCGTTCTTCTTCGCTCTGTACCACGTGCTGTCGAAGATCGCCGACGGCGAGCAGATCGGCGCGATGGACCAGCAGCTGGTCGACAGCGCCCGCGCCGCGAAGATCTTCGGTGCGCCGATCGCCGCGAAGTTCATGGACAGCCCGGAGAAGGTCGCGGCCCTCGGCGCCACGCTGACGGACGTCCGGATCGTGACCGCGGTCATGATCATCCTGATGTCGCTGTCGCAGTTCTACACCCAGCGCCAGCTGATGCAGAAGAACGTCGACCTGTCGGTCAAGACGCCGTTCATGCAGCAGCAGAAGATGCTGATGTACATCTTCCCGGTGATCTTCGCGGTCATGGGTATCAACTTCCCCGTCGGTGTCCTCGTCTACTGGCTGACCACCAACGTCTGGACCATGGGTCAGCAGATGTACGTGATCAACCAGAACCCGACGCCGGGCAGCAAGGCCCAGGACCAGTACCTGACGCGCCTGCTCAAGCACGCCACCTCGCACGGTGAGGTCAAGGGCCGGGGCAAGAAGAAGGTCGTCGCCGCCATCGTGGCCAAGGGTCCGGACCGCAACGACATCGAGCGGAAGTTCATCACGGCTCTGTCCAAGCAGGGTCTGGCCGCTCAGGCTGACGGCTCCGTGATCAAGAGTTCCGAGACCACCGCGGATGCGGACGCCGCAGGCAGCGGCCCGAAGCGGCAGCAGCCGAAGCGGCAGACGAAGTCGCAGCGCCAGACGCCCAGCAAGCCCTCTCCCAAGAAGTAAGAAGGAGTCCCTCCCGTGACGGAAGGCACCACCACCGCCGCCGCTGAGAGTGGCGACACCCTGACCCGCCTTGAGCAGGAGGGTGAGATCGCGGCCGACTACCTCGAAGGCCTGCTGGACATCGCCGACCTGGACGGCGACATCGACATGGACGTCGAGGCCGACCGTGCCGCGGTGTCGATCGTCAGTGACTCCGCGAGCCGTGACCTGCAAAAGCTCGTGGGCCGCGATGGCGAGGTCCTGGAGGCCCTGCAGGAGCTGACCCGCCTGGCCGTCCACCGGGAGACCGGGGACCGCAGCCGGCTGATGCTCGACATCGCCGGTTTCCGGGCGAAGAAGCGCGAGGAGCTGGCGGCCCTCGGCGCGAAGGCGGCGGCGGACGTGAAGGCGTCGGGCGAGCCGCTGAAGCTGGCCCCCATGACCCCGTTCGAGCGGAAGGTCGTCCACGATGCCGTCGCGGCCGCCGGTCTGCGGAGCGAGTCCGAGGGCGAGGAGCCGCAGCGCTTCGTCGTTGTGCTCCCGGCCTGATCGCCGGCGGCATGAGTGTTCGGCCCCGTCTGTGTCGCAGGCGGGGCCGATGTTTGTCAGCCTGGCATGTGAACGCGGCATCTTGAATACGTGGTCCTCGCGACCACGAAGTACGGAAGGACGGTCCCCGTGACGGAGGCAGCTGAGCTTCCCGAGGCGCCCGAAGAGGCGCGCGCGGTGTTCGGTGAGTTTTTCCCGGAAGCTGTGCGGTATGCGGAGCTGCTCGCGGACGCGGGAGTCAAGCGCGGCCTGATCGGCCCGCGTGAGGTGCCGCGGCTGTGGGAGCGGCACCTGCTGAACTGCGCGGTGCTGTCGGAGGTGGTGCCCCAGGGCGTCACTGTCTGCGACGTGGGCTCCGGTGCGGGTCTGCCCGGCATCCCGCTGGCACTGGTACGCCGGGATCTCAAGATCACTCTGCTCGAACCGCTGCTGCGTCGGACGACCTTCCTCCAGGAGGCCGTGGAGCTGCTGGGGCTCGACCACGTCACGGTGATGCGCGGGCGGGCCGAGGAGGTCCTCGGCAAGCTCCAGCCGGTGCATGTGGTGACGGCGCGCGCGGTGGCTCCACTGGACCGGCTGGCCGGCTGGGGCGTTCCCCTGCTGCGCCCGTACGGGGAGATGCTGGCGCTCAAGGGCGACACGGCCGAGGAGGAGCTGGTGTCGGCCAAGACGGCGCTGACCAAGCTCGGTGTGGTGAAGACCTCGGTGCTCCAGGTGGGCAAGGGCCTGGTGGACCCGTTGTCGACGGTGGTTCGAGTCGAGGTCGGAGAAAGCCCCGGTGGAGTGAGGTTCGCGGCCAAGCGGGCTAAGGCCGCCAGGGTGAGCCGGTCGCGTCGGCGTCGTTGATTTTCTGGCTCTGGGGGCCCACACGGAGATTTCGTCTGTGTTGGGCCCTATAGGTATGCATTTCGGAGTGTCGTAGAGGCCTGAAGACTCCCTCCGGGCATCGTGTTTCACGTGAAACGTCGCTCTCTGCTGCACGGAATCATCAGCCGCGGTCGTGCGGCTGCGTCCCCCCTCCAGCGCAAGGACGCAGGGGGGACGGAGTTGTCCACATCGGTGGATTCATCCACAGGAGTACGGGCCCCGCTGGTTCGCGACCCTGGTGGCATGGCAGGCTCTGTTCATCGCGAGCCAGATGCCGAGGAGAGTGACACCGTGCGGTCCGACGCCAACCTCGCGGGGCCGATGGCCGACCCGGTCCCCGGTCCCCGCTCAGAACCCGTGGGTGAGGATGTTTCACGTGAAACATCGCCCCCACCCCTCGTAGACAACGAGACCCCCATCGGTCGATCCGCCCAGCTGGCGGCCGAGGCCATGGGGCGCTCCGGTGTGGCCATGCCGCGCCCGGAAGAGACCCGCGTCATCGTCGTCGCCAACCAGAAGGGCGGCGTGGGTAAGACCACGACGACCGTGAATCTGGCGGCTTCGCTGGCCCTGAACGGGGCCCGGGTGCTCGTGGTCGACCTCGACCCGCAGGGGAACGCGTCCACCGCTCTGGGCATCGACCACCACGCCGACGTGCCGTCCATCTACCACGTGCTCGTGGACAGCCGGCCTCTCATGGAGGTCGTCCAGCCCGTCGTGGACGTCGAGGGGCTCTTCTGTGCTCCGGCCACGATCGACCTGGCAGGCGCGGAGATCGAGCTGGTGTCGCTCGTGGCGAGGGAGAGCCGGCTTCAGCGGGCGATCCAGGCGTACGACCAGCCTCTCGACTACATCCTGATCGACTGCCCGCCCTCCCTCGGACTGCTGACGGTGAACGCTCTCGTGGCGGGCGCCGAGGTGCTGATTCCGATCCAGTGCGAGTACTACGCGCTGGAGGGTCTGGGCCAGCTGCTGCGCAATGTCGATCTGGTGCGGGCCCACCTGAACCCGGCCCTGCACGTGTCGACCATCCTGCTGACGATGTACGACGGCAGGACGCGGCTGGCCTCGCAGGTGGCGGAGGAGGTGCGCAGCCACTTCGGCAAGGAGGTGCTGCGGACGAGCATCCCCCGGTCGGTGCGAATTTCCGAAGCGCCGAGCTATGGGCAGACGGTGCTCACGTATGACCCGGGTTCCAGCGGTTCCCTCTCCTACATGGAGGCGGCGCGAGAGATCGCGTATCGGGGAGTCGGTATGCGATACGAGTCCCAGCACGCCCACCTGGGCGCGGGCATGAACAGCACGCAGAGTGTGGCGGAGGGGATCCAGTGAGCGAGCGACGTAGAGGGCTGGGACGGGGGCTCGCTGCTCTGATCCCGCAGGCTCCCCAGGAGAAGACGCTGCCGACGGGCGGTGCCGGTTCCACCTCGCCGACAGCGGTACCGGAGCTGCCGTCCGAGCGCGGGATCGCGGCGGCGAAGCTCGCTGCGCTGGCGCAGGCCGACGTTTCACGTGAAACATCGCTGGCGGTCGTCACGGTGGACGAGCCGGCTACGGGGCCTGGACCGGAGTCGTCGGGGCCCGAGGCGAACACGGTGGCGGGAGCGATGTTCGCGGAGCTTCCGATGGACACGATCACGCCGAACCCGCGGCAGCCGCGCGAGGTGTTCGACGAAGACGCGCTCGCCGAGCTGGTGACCTCCATTCAGGAGGTGGGTCTGCTCCAGCCGGTGGTCGTGCGGCAGTCGGCTCCCGGCCGCTATGAGCTGATCATGGGTGAGCGGCGCTGGCGCGCCTGCCGGGAAGCAGGACTGGAGGCCATTCCGGCGATCATCCGCGCGACGGATGACGAGAAGCTCCTGCTGGATGCGCTCCTGGAGAACCTGCACCGGGCTCAGCTCAACCCGCTGGAAGAGGCTGCGGCCTACGACCAACTGCTCCAGGACTTCAACTGCACGCACGACCAGCTGGCCGACCGGATCGGTCGTTCGCGGCCCCAGGTCTCGAACACCCTGCGACTGCTGAAGCTGTCGCCTCCGGTGCAGCGTCGGGTTGCCGCCGGTGTGCTCTCCGCGGGGCACGCCCGGGCACTGCTCTCGGTGGAGGACTCTGCGGAGCAGGACAAGCTGGCGCATCGCATCGTGGCCGAGGGCTTGTCCGTGCGCGCTGTCGAGGAGATCGTGACGCTGATGGCCTCGGAGCCGTCGAGCATGGTCAAGCCGAAGGGCCCGCGTGCCGGGGCCCGGGTCTCCCCGGCGCTCAGTGAGCTGGCGACGCGGCTGTCGGACCGCTTCGAGACCCGGGTGAAGGTGGATCTGGGCCAGAAGAAGGGCAAGATCACCGTCGAGTTCGCCTCGATGGAGGATCTGGAGCGAATTCTCGGGACGTTGGCGCCGGGTGAGGGCCGGGTGCTGGATCAGGGCCTCGCCGGGGAGTGATCTCCGGGTTGGCCGAGGGGCGGACCCTGCCGGGGTGAACCGGTGGTCCGCCCCTTCGTCTTGCTGTCGAAGAACGATGGACCAGTGGATACCATGCCGTCATGGGTCGTCGGCTGGTACCGCTCACGCTGGACAACCTCCAGGATCTGCCCCGACGTTGCCGGTCCTGCGTCTTCTGGGAACTGGACCCGGTCAGCGGTGAGGCCGCCGTGAAGACGGGCACCTCGGCGACGGAGAAGGAGGCATGGATCTCCGCTGTCCTGCTGGAGTGGGGATCCTGCGGCCGCGTGGTCTATGTGGACGAGGTTCCGGTGGGCTTCGTCTTGTACGCCCCGCCGGCTTACGTCCCACGGGCCACTGCCTTCCCGACGAGCCCGGTCTCACCGGACGCCGTCCAGCTCATCACCGCGTGGATCATGCCGGGGTACCAGGGCCAGGGGCTGGGCCGGGTCATGGTGCAGACGGTGGCCAAAGACCTCCTGCGCAGGGGGTTCCGGGCGATCGAGGCCTTCGGAGACGCACAGTGGGAGGGGCCGGCCTGCCTGCTGCCGGCGGACCACCTCCTGGCCGTGGGGTTCAAGACGGTACGTCCGCACCCGGCCCACCCCCGACTGCGACTGGAACTGCGGTCCACCCTGTCCTGGAAGGAAGACGTTGAGCTGGCCCTGGACCGACTGCTGGGCGCGGCTCGCAAGGAGCCGGCGTTGCGTCCGCTCTGAGCACCGAAAACGAGAACGGGCCCGCCCCACGAGGGGCGGGCCCGTTTCACGTGAAACATCGGCCGTCGTCAGGCGGTCTTGACCTCGACGAAGTCGGAGAGGTCGCGCAGGATGGCGGCCTTCGGCTTCGCCCCGACGATCGTCTTGGCGACCTCGCCGCCCTGGTAGACGTTGAGCGTGGGGATGGACATGACGCCGTACTTGGCGGCTGTGGCCGGGTTCTCGTCGATGTTGAGCTTGACGATTTCGATCTGGTCGCCGTACTCGGCGGCGATGGCCTCCAGCGACGGGGCGATCTGGCGGCACGGGCCGCACCAGGCGGCCCAGAAGTCCACCAGTACGGGCTTGTCGCTCCTGAGGACCTCGGCGTCGAAGTCTGCGTCGGTCACGTTCTTGAGGGTGCCGGCCACGGCGGCCTCCTTGTTCTTCATGCGGGGTGGGGTGTGGGGCGGTGCGGTATCAGGCTGTTCAGACCGCTGCGTGAGCCGCCTTCTCGGCGTCCGCGAGGGCCGCGAGGAAGCGCTCGGCGTCGAGGGCGGCCGAGCAACCGGTGCCGGCGGCGGTGATGGCCTGACGGTAGGTGTGGTCCACGACGTCGCCGGCGCCGAACACTCCGGTGACGCTGGTCCGGGTGGAGGGGGCGTCGACCTTGAGGTAGCCCTCGTCGTCGAGGTCCAGCTGGTCCTTGAACAACTCGGTGCGCGGGTCGTGGCCTACGGCGATGAAGAGGCCGGTCACGGGCAGCTCGGAGGTCTCACCGGTCTTGGTGTTCCGCAGGGTGAGGCCGGAAAGCTTCTGCTCGCCGTGGATCTCGGCGACCTCGCTGTCCCAGGCGAACTTGATCTTGGGGTCGGCGAAGGCGCGGTCCTGCATCGCCTTCGAGGCGCGCAGGCTGTCACGGCGGTGGACGATCGTGACGGACTTGGCGAACCGGGAGAGGAAGGTGGCCTCCTCGATCGCGGTGTCGCCGCCGCCGACGACGGCGATGTCATGGTCCTTGAAGAAGAAGCCGTCGCAGGTGGCGCACCAGGAGACACCGCGGCCGGAGAGTGCGTCCTCGTTGGGCAGGCCGAGCTTGCGGTGCTGCGAGCCGGTGGTCACGATGACGGCCTTGGCACGGTGCACCGCGCCGGCGGTGTCGGTGACGGTCTTGATCTCACCGGTGAGGTCCACGGAGACGATGTCGTCCGGGACCAGCTCGGCGCCGAAGCGCTCGGCCTGGGCACGCATGTTGTCCATGAGGTCCGGGCCCATGATGCCGTCCTGGAAGCCCGGGAAGTTCTCCACGTCGGTGGTGTTCATCAGGGCGCCACCGGCGGTGACGGCGCCTTCGAAGACCAGCGGCTTGAGCGAAGCGCGTGCGGTGTACAGGGCGGCGGTGTAACCGGCCGGCCCGGAGCCGATGATGATCACGTTTCGAACGTCGCTCACGGGTTTCTTCCTCGTCTCTGCGGACTGCGTGCTGCCTACCGGGGGCCGGTGCGGACTCTCACCCCACCCAACGGATCCTACGGCGCCCGCATTCCCCACCTGGCGCAGTGGACCTGAACGGGTCAGCTTCGCGGATAGCTGTCTTTCAGGAGGACCTTTCCGGGGGTGGCCGAGCCGGTGCTCTCGCACGTGGTGTCGACGAGGTAGGCATCCACGCGTGAGGCGTCCCCCGGGTCCGGCAGGACGAGGAGGAGGACGGCGGTGCCCTGGTAGCTGCCGCGTTCGGCGGCGAGCGGTGCGTCGGAGCGGCCGGTCGCGTCCTGGACACAGGCGGGCACCTGCGGCGCCACCCTCTTGCCGCCGGGAGCCACACCGGGAGCGCCGGTGGCCTCCTCCATCCCGAAAGTGTTGTTCTGCTCGCCGGAGGGGGCGGTTTTTGCAGCCGTTCCGGGAGCGATGAGCCGCTGGACGCTGTCCGGGAGGCTCTGCGCGGTATAGGTGCCTCCGGCGGGTGCGCTGACGGGAGGATGGGCGGCGGAGTCGGAAGCCGCGGTGTTGGGGTGGGGAGTGCCGGAGAAGTCGACGAAGAGGAAGAGGCCGAGTGCGCAGACGGCTGCGCCGGCCAGGCCGCCGAGGACGGCGATCCGGCGGCGTGCGCGGCGCCGCCCGGGACCGGTTGGGCCGCTCGGGTGGCCGGCCGGCGACGTTTCACGTGAAACGTCACGGCCCGTCGGACGGGGACGGGGAGCCGTTGAGGTCTGTTCCCGTGGTTGGGTCGCGTCGAGGAGGGCCTCGGCGGCGAGGGCCGCGTCGATCCGTCCGGCGATGTCACCGGGCATTCGGGCAGGCCCGGGGAGGGTGCCGAGGAGGCCGCGGATCTCCTGCAGGGAGGAGTGGACGTCGGCACACAGTTCGCAGCTGTCGAGGTGACGGCGGATCTCCGCGGTTCGGGACGGGGAGAGCAGCCCTTCGGTCAGGTCGGAGATCTCCGAGACGTCCGGGTGCCGGATCGTGCCGGTCGTGCCGGGCGTGCCAGTCGCAGGGCTCACGGTCGTCCACCTCCGCCCTTCACAGCATCTGGGTCTGGTTGCCTGGGTCCTGCCGCTGGTGGGACGGGCGTGCCCGGCGTCCGGTTCCTTCCCCGCCCGGTGGCGGTGTTATCCCCGGCATTCGTGCGCAGATGAGTGAGGAGCGGCAGGAGTTTCGCCCGACCGCGGGCGCACCGGCTCTTCACCGTGCCAGTGGGCACGTCGAGGATGTCTGCGGCTTCGGCGACGGGGTATCCCTGCATGTCGACGAGGACCAGCGCGGCCCGCTGCTCGTCCGGGAGGGTCCTGAGAGCGGCCAGGAGCTGACGGTGGAGGTCCTGGCGCTCCGCGGGTGCGTCGGCGGACTCGTGGGGCTCCAGAAGGCGCTCCAGGCGCTCCGTGTCGTCCAGGGGTGTCGTTCTGCGCGAGGCGGCCTTGCGGGCACGGTCGAGGCAGGCGTTGACGGTGATCCGGTGCAGCCAGGTGGTGACGGCGGATTCCCCGCGGAAGGTGTGCGCGGCCCGGTACGCGGAGACCAGGGCGTCCTGCACGGCGTCCGCGGCCTCCTCCCGGTCCCCCAGCGTCCGCAGCGCCACGGCCCACAACCGGTCCCGATGCCGCCGCACGAGCTCCCCGAACGCATCGGGGTCACCGGCCACGTGCCGATCCAGGAGCTCCCGGTCGGTGTGCCCCTCCGTGGTTCCTTCTCGCATCACACCCTGCTTCCTCCCCGGACGGAGACTAGGTGCGTCAGCCGGGCGCGTAAAGAATCACGCGGCCCGGCCGCATACCGCGCCGCGTGCAGCCGAGGCGCATGTGCTCATGACGCGGGGCCGAGCACCTTGATCTCACTGATCCCGCCGCGATATCCCCCACCGGAAGCGGGCAGCTCCGTGACATGGATCAGCACATAGCGCGTGCGGATCGGCTTCTCCAGCGCTGGCTGGAGCTTCTTGTCAGTCCGCTCCAGCTTGGTGATCCGCTGGGCGAAGGCGGCGACGGAGTTTGGGCTCGTGGCCTCCGGGGCTGCGGCGAGCACCTCTACCGTCTGCCCCCCCACGTACATGTCGACGTCGAGCCCCGACACGTCCCTGACTTCGCCCAGGTCGACGATGATTCCGCTGCCGTCGTTCTCCTGCTCCAGGCGTCCGAAGTTGGCGTAGTTGTAGTACTCGGGGGTGATCCAGGCGGATTCCTGATCACCGTCGATGGTCTTCGGGGCCAATGCCGGCTTCACCGAACCCCCGAGAACGGAGGCGTCTCGAATCTTCAGGGCCTCCGCAGGCACGGTCTCCTTCGGGTTGTCGTCCGTGCCCGGCTTGGTGGTGTTGGTGGTGCCGCTGTTGCCCTTCTGGGTGCCGCGTTCCAGGAGGGTGTCGGCCAGCTGCCAGCTGCCCAGGCCGAGGGCGGCGATGAGCAGGGCGGCGACACCCCACTTGAGCGCGCGGCCGGTACGGCTCTGCAGGGGCGGCGGCGGGGGCGCGACGGGCATGCTCTGGACGGTGGTCACACCGGGAGGCGTGGTGCGGCCGTAGCTGCCCTGCTGGTAGGTGGTGTGCTGGTACTCCGGCGGAGCCGTGAACGCGGGCTCCGGCGGCCGGATGCGGGGCATCGCCGCCACCGCCTTGGACAGTTCCTCCGGGGTGGTGCAGGCCGGCTCCTGGCGGGAGGCGGTGGCCCCGTCGTTGGCGAGCGCGCGCATGGCGAGCTCGCCCAGGCCCCGGTGGACGCCTGCGCGGACCTGGTCGGGGGCGATCAGGCCGACCCCCTTGGGCAGGCCGGCGAGGCCGTACGCGTCGCTCTCGTACGGCCAGCGCTGCGTCAGGGCGGCGTACAGCAGGGCGCCGATGGCTTCGGTGTCGGCACGCTGCGGGGTCTCGCTGGTGATGCCGCGCAGCGCCGCGTTGACGGCCAGGCCGCGAATGCGCCACTGGCCCGTGGATGTACGCAGTATCGCGCTCGGCGTAAGCCGCAGGTGGGCCAGGCCCTCGCGGTGCGCGGCGGCCATCGCCTGGGAGACCTGGCTGACGAGCTGGTAGGCCTCATGGGCCTCCAGCGGGCCCGCGGCGAGCAGAGCGGTGAGCTCGGTGGCATCGGGCAGCCACTCGTGGACGACGTAGACGAGGTCGTTCTCCTCCACGGCGTCGAGCACCTGGACGAACCGCGGGTCGCCGAGGAGGGCGGACGAGCGGGCGGCGGCCAGGACGGAGCGAGCCCGCGAGTGGTCGGCGGGCATCAGGTGCACACCCACGGCGCGGCGCAGCTTCTCGTCCATCGCGCGCCAACTGCTGAATCCGTCCACACGGGTGACGCACTCTTCCAGCCGGTAGCGTCTGGCGAGCTTGTGGCCGCTGTGGAGTTCGGGTGCGGCCGTGGAGGCCGGGTTCGTGCGTTCGCCGTCCTTTTCGGGCATGGGTCCGTCCGCGGCTCGTCCGTTCTGGGTGTCCACCCCGTCGGACGTGGCCTGTGCCGCCTGAGCGGCAGACGGCTCGTCGCCGTCGTTGTCAGCCACGTCGACGGCAGCCGTGCTACGTTCCGCCACCGTCGTTCCCGCCTCCCCATCCGTTGCGCGCTGTAGGCCAGTCTGCGAAGCCATGCCAATTGTGCCCACAGTCCGACGCTATGCACGACACACGAAAGGGGGCGACGGTTGTGCGCATCAGCGCCCCAAACGTCCTCGGACCATCCCGACCATCGCGTTGAGCTCTTCGATCCGCATCCGCTTGGCGGCGATGAGGAACACCGCTGCCAGGGCGACGGCGCCCGCGACCAGGGCGGTGGCGGAACCGAGAACTCCGCTGCCCAGCCACTGGGTGACTCCGAACGCGACCGCTCCGGCCACCGCGGCGGCCGGGACGCAGGCGCCGGTGAGGCGGGCGTAGGTACGCATCACGTGGGCGCCGTCGAGGTCGCCGCCGAGCCGGGTCCGCAGGCGGCGCCAGGCCACACCGACACCCACCGCGTAGCCGAGACCGTACGAGGCCGCCATGCCGACGACCGCCCAGCGGGCGGGAAGTACGAAGAAGGAGATCGCCGAGCCCGCGGCGTTGACGGCGGCGACGATGACGGTGTTGTAGAAGGGCGTACGGGTGTCCTCGTAGGCGTAGAAGCCGCGCAGGACGACGTACTGGACGGAGTAGGGGATCAGTCCGAGGCCGAAGGCCATCAGGACGTAGCCGATGTTCTGGGCGCCGGCGCCGGAGCCCGCGTAGAGCAGGGTGGCCATCGGGACGCCGAGCGCGAGGAAGGCGAAGGCGCAGGGCACGATCGCGACGGCCGACGTGCGTAGTCCGTAGGAGATGTCGTCGCGGACCGCGGCGGCGTCCCCGTCGTGGGCGGAGCGGGAGATGCGGGGCAGGACGGCGGTCATGACGGAGACGGTGATGATCGCCTGCGGCATCTGCCACAGCAGCAGCGCGTAGTTGTAGGCGGTGATGCCGGTACCGGGGTGGCCCTGCTTCTCCGCGACCGAACCGGCCCACGTGGCGAGCTGGGTGACGATGACGAGGCCGACCTGGTTGGCGAAGACGAAGAAGAACGTCCACTTGGCCAGGCGGGCGGCCTTGCCCAGGCCGTGGCCCTTCCAGTCGAAGCGCAGGCGCGGCCTGAACCCGGCGTCGCGCAGGTACGGGAGCATCGCGAGTGCCTGGACGGTCAGGCCGAGCAGGGTGCCCAGACCCAGCAGGCGGACGCCTTCGGAGGTGACCGTGGTGGCGTTGACCCCGGAGGTGGTGAAGCCGCCGAAGGCCCAGATGAAGGCGCCGAAGGTGGCGATGACCACGATGTTGTTGAGGACCGGGGTCCACATCATGGCGCCGAAGCGGCCCCGGGCGTTCAGAATCTGACCGAGCACCACATGCACGCCCATGAAGAACATGGTGGGCAGGCAGTAGCGCGCGAACGCGACGGCCACGTCCATCTGCTGAGGGTCGGAAGCGATCTTCGGCGACATCATCGTGATGAACACCGGTGCGGCCAGGACACAGATGGTGGTGATGCCGGCCAGCAGGACCACGACGAGGGTCAGCAGCCGGTTGGCGTACGCCTCTCCCCCGTCGTCGTCGTTCTTCATCGCGCGGACCAGCTGCGGGATGAAGACGGCGTTGAGGGCGCCACCGCCGACCAGCACGTAGATCATCGTGGGGAGCGTGTTGGCGATCTGGTACGTGTCGTTGAAGGTGCCGACGCCGATCGCCGCGGCGATGACCAGGGTTCTCAGGAAGCCGGTGATGCGGGAGACGATCGTGCCGGCGGCCATGAGCGCACTGGACTTGAGCAGGCTCGCCGCGCGTCCGGCCGGCTTGGCCGGTGCCGGGGCGGCGACGGGAGCGTCCTCGGCGGGCGGGCGGGGAGCCGCCTCCTGGTCCCGGTAGAGGTGCGCGAAGGCGTCCGGCTCGGGCTGTTCCTCCGCGGCCCGGGTCACGAGCGAGTCCACACCCACGAACTCGGTGGTGCTGGCGCGGTCGCCGTACGGCAGGTGCCGGGAGGGGCCGTCCGGTTCGGGCGGCGGGGTCTGGGCCCAGACGCGCGGGTCGGGGGAGTACACGGGTGCGGTGGGCGCCGCGTACAGCGGACCGGGCTCCTGGAAGGTGCCGGGGGGCGGCGGCGGGTGCGCGGCACGGTCGTAGAGGACCTCGCCGACGGGGTCCTGGGCGGACAGGTCCTGGGACCGGTACGGGTCGTACTCGTAGGCGTCCTGGACATACGGGTCGTGGTCCGGCGCGGGCGCAGGCGCGGGGACCTGCCCGGGCACCGGGGTGCCCGGGGCAGTGCCCTGGGAGGGCGCAGGCCCGCCAGTGCCCTGCGCGCGGTCACCGTCGTACGGCGCGTTCATCGAAACCCCACCTCATCGTCCCCAGGCCGACCGGCCACGGCATCGCTCAACGGTCCACTGTCTCACTCGTGCCGGACCCCTCGGTGCTTTGCGGTTCGGTGTCCGGGGACTCGTCACTCGGCTGCGTGCTCTCCTCGGCGGCGGCACGCGCCGCGACACGCTTGCGGCTGGCGTACATCTTGATGCCTGCCAGGACCAGGAGGAGCACACCGCCGGCGATCACGAGCATCACGGTGGGAGTGATCTCGGTGGCCTCGACCGTGAACCGTCGTTCCTTGCCGTAGGGGACGCCGTCCTTGGTGAAGAGCTGCGCGGTGACCTCGACGGGCCCGCTCGCGGTGGCGTTGGCGGGGAACTTCACCGTCTGGGTGTGGTCGCCCTGGACGGTGACCTGCTGCTCCGCCTGGCCGCTGCCGTTGAACATCAGGCGGGACGGGTTGGCTGACTTCACCCGCAGGACCAGGTCGTGGACGTCCTGCACGAGGCTGTTCTGGACGCTGACCGGGATGGTGGCGCTGTGTCCGGAGAGGGTGGCGTCGGACTTGGGGATGACCTTGACCTTCTCGGTGAGACCGAGCAGGTATTCCTGCACCTGGTCCCGGTAGAGGCCGGCTTCGTCGGCACGGCCCCGCCAGGAGGTCGACATCTCCCGGTTGATCGTGTTGCCGAAGGGGATCTCCACGCGGTCGGGCGCGGCGAGGATCACCTTGAAATGGTCCAGCGTGTTCTGCGTGGTGCGGATCTTTTCGAAGGCCGACACCGGCAGCTCCTGCTTGCGCAGGTCGTCCGGATACTGGCCGGCGCCCGGCACCTGGGTGGTGGCACCCGGGTCGGGCTTGGCGGCGGCCGCTGCTTCCAGGTCCGCGGGCTGCGTCCAGCGGCCCCCCTGGAGGCCGCGTATGGCGGCTGCCATCGTCTGCGCCTGGCTGACCGTGGGCATCCTCTGCGGAGCCACGACGAAGCTGCGCGGCTCGTCGGTCTTCTGCAGGTTCAGGGCGAGACTGTGGGCCAGGAAGCGCTGCACGGCGAGCGTGGAGCTTCCGGCGCTCAGCATGTCGCCCTCGAACGCGGTGGACAGCTCGGCGTCCGCCACGACGGCGGTGGTACCGGCTCCGATGGGCCGGGCGGCCGACGGCGTGTAGCCGAGGGCACCGCTCTCCACGAGGCTGTCGCTGCGGGTCAGGACGTTGTGGGCGCCGGCAGAGGTGGCCACGTTCACGATCGAGGGATCGATGGCGCCGTTCACGGGCCAGGAGAAATCGGTGGACGCGGGGACGTGCAGGACGGTCTCGACGGCCTGCTTCGCCTTGTCGGTGGCCGGGCGCAGCTGGCCCAGGGTGCCCGAGACGTCCTTGCCGTGGTGGGCCAGGGAGGCCAGGTCGGGGTCGGCGAAGGGCAGGGCGACGACCTTCTTGCCCTGGACGGCCGCCTCCAGGGAGCTCAGCCACTGCTCGGCGGCGGCCTTGTTCTTGCCCTGGACGGTCTTCCCGTTGGCGCCGCGGACCCGGTACCCCTTGGTCATCGCGTCGACCGTGTACAGCAGGTCGGGATCGATGACCCAGGTGATCGGCAGGTCCTTGCCGAGGGCGACCATCTGCTGCAGGCGGCCGCCCGGCTTGATCTCCTCGTAGAGGGAGTCGTCGAGGAAGACCGGTGTCTGGAGCTCGTCGGAGCCCGTCTCCGCCGTGACCCGGGTGGTGGAGATCAGGGGCCAGGCGTAGGTCAGCTGGGAGCGCTTGGCGGCGGCCTCAGGCTGCCAGGGCAGGAAGGTCCGCTTGATCCCCAGCACCTGCTCCGACGGCCTGCTGTCGGTGACCCCGGACAGCGAGACACCGAGCTGGTAGACGCCGTCCTTGTCGAGTTCGAGCTTGTTGACCGGGACGGTGAGGGTGAAGTCCTGGGTGACCTTCGAGGGCAGGGAGGCGATCTTCACCGCGTACGCCGAGTCGATCTCGCCGGGATCGGTGCCGGCCCGGAAGCCGTGGCGGTCGGCGGTCTCGTCGATGGAGGACCGGTCCGTGAGCGCGGGGCCGACCCGCAGGCCGACATGCGCGTCGGTGATCGTCTCGGAGCCGGTGTTCACTACGGTGCCCTGGATGGTGAGGGTGTCACCCTTCACCGGGGCGCTGGGCGCCATCGAGACCAGCTGGACGTCGACCGAGGAGGCGGGGGCCGCCTCGGCCGGCGGGGCGGGGGCATAGACGAGGGCGGCCAGCACGGGAGTCCCGGCGAGCAGGACGATCGCGCGCCGCAGCCACCGGCGCCGGACAGGGGCGGGGGACGCCCCTTGGATGTCTGCCGCCTCGGCCACGCGCTAGCCCGTTCCTAGAAGTGTCAGTGGTCGTCTTTCGTGCGTCCACGAATGGTAACGAGGTGCGCTGTGTGCGAGTGCCGCACCTTGCTCCACATGATCGGCTCAGCCTTGCGGCGGCCGCGTACCGGGGCTGCCGATAAACGAGGCGGTCCCTGGTAGGCCGGGCACGTACCCTTTTCTGTTGTGCCGAACGCCAACGAAGACAACCCCAGTGCCCTGAGTCAGGTGCAGCGCCGCGCGGTCAGTGAACTGCTGCAGGTCGCTCCTGTCGCCGACGAGCTCGGCCGCCGGTTCCAGGAGGCGGGCTTCCGCCTCGCCCTGGTCGGTGGATCCGTCCGCGATGCGCTGCTCGGGCGTCTCGGCAACGATCTCGACTTCACCACCGATGCCCGCCCCGAGGACGTCCTGAAGATCGTCCGTCCGTGGGCCGACTCGGTCTGGGACGTGGGGATTGCCTTCGGTACCGTCGGCGCCCAGAAGAGCGCACGCGTCGGAGACGCTGTGCGGAACTTCCAGATCGAGGTGACGACCTACCGCTCCGAGGCGTATGACCGCACCTCGCGCAAGCCGGAGGTCTCCTACGGCGACTCGATCGACGAGGACCTCGTGCGCCGCGACTTCACGGTCAACGCCATGGCCCTGGCCCTGCCGGAGCAGGAGTTCATCGACCCGCACGGTGGCCTGGAGGACCTGGCCGCCGGCCTGCTGCGCACTCCGGGGACCCCCGAGGACTCCTTCTCGGACGATCCCCTGCGCATGCTGCGGGCAGCGCGGTTCGCGGCGCAGCTGGACTTCGAGGTCGCCCCGGAGGTCGTGGCGGCGATGAAGGCGATGTCCGAGCGGATCGAGATCGTTTCTGCGGAGCGGATCCAGGCTGAGCTGAACAAGCTGATCCTGTCGGCCAACCCGCGCCGGGGTCTGGGGCTGCTGGTGGACACCGGGCTGGCCGACCGGGTGCTGCCCGAGCTGCCCGCGCTGCGGCTGGAGAGTGACGAGCACCACCGGCACAAGGACGTCTACGACCACTCGCTGATCGTGCTGGAGCAGGCGATCGCGCTGGAGGAGGCCGGCCCGGACCTCGTGCTCCGGCTGGCCGCCCTACTGCACGACATCGGCAAGCCCCGCACCCGCCGTTTCGAGAGCGACGGCCGGGTCTCCTTCCACCATCACGAAGTGGTGGGCGCGAAGATGACCAAGAAGCGGCTGACCGCGCTGAAGTACTCCAACGACATGGTCAAGGACGTGTCCCGGCTGGTCGAGCTGCACCTGCGCTTCCACGGCTACGGCGACGGGGAATGGACCGACTCCGCGGTGCGGCGCTACGTCCGTGACGCCGGGCCGCTGCTGGACCGCCTGCACAAGCTGACCCGGTCCGACTGCACCACCCGCAACAAGCGCAAGGCCAACGCGCTGTCCCGTACCTACGACGGGCTGGAGCAGCGCATCGCACAGCTCCAGGAGCAGGAGGAGCTGGACGCGATCCGGCCCGACCTGGACGGCAACGAGATCATGAGCGTCCTGGACGTCGGCCCGGGGCCGGTGATCGGCAAGGCTTATGCCTTCCTGCTGGAGCTGCGGCTGGAGAACGGCCCGATGGGACACGACGCGGCTGTGGCCGCCCTCAAGGAGTGGTGGGCGGCCCAGACCTGAGTCGGGAGCGCTGGTGCCGATGTTTCACGTGAAACATCGGCACCAGCGGACCGGGGATGGCCGATGTTTCACGTGAAACATCGGCTGCGCCGACCGAGCATCACCGCGGTCAGGGCGTAGAGGACGGACACACAGACGAGCAGGACCACGGACCGCCCGTCGGCGGGGAGTATGAGGGCGGCCACGGCTGCCGCCCCGACGAAGGCGATGTTGAACAGCACGTCATAGACCGAGAACACCCGGCCGCGGTAGTCGTCGTCCACCCGGAACTGCACTTCGGTATCGGTCGAGATCTTGGCGCCCTGGGTGGCGAGGCCGAGGACGAACGCGGCGACCAGCATCGGTCCCGGGGCGAAGAACAGACCCAGAGCCGGAACCAGGACGGCGGAGCCTGCGGCGCAGGCGGTGATCCAGCCGAGGGTGCCCAGCCGCCCCACCACCCATGGGGTCACGACGGCGGCCGCGAAGAAGCCCGCCCCTGAGGCGCCGACCGCGATGCCCAGGAGGGCGAGTCCTTCGGCCTCGCTGTCCGACCAGGCGTAGCGGCAGAGCATCAGCAGCATGACGAAGAGGGCGCCGTAGCAGAACCTCATCATGGTCATCGCCGTGAGCGCCCGGGCCGCCCTGGGCCGGCCGGCGAGGTGGCGGAGGCCTTCGGCCATGCCCCGCACGGTGAGGGCGATGCCCTCGGCCGGCGAGGGATGGACATGCCCCGGGCGGTGGTCGGGGCCGAGCAGTCCGATGGCGAGGCGCAGGGAGACCAGGGCGGCGCAGAGGTAGAGACAGGCTCCGAGCAGCACGACGAGGGCGTTGGAGCCGGAGGCGAGCAGTCGCACGAGGAAGGCCAGCCCGCCGCCGGCCACGGCGGCGAGGGTTCCCGCGGTGGGGGAGAGAGCGTTCGCGGTGACCAGCTGCCCGGCTCCGACGACGCGGGGCAGTGACGCGGCCAGGCCTGCCAGTACGAAGCGGTTGACGGCGGTCACGGACAGCGCCGAGGCATAGAACAGCCAGTCGGGTACGTGCGCGACGATCAGCACGGCGGTGATGCAGGCCAGGAAGGCCCGCAGCAGGTTGCCGTAGAGGAAGACCTGACGGCGGCGCCAGCGGTCGAGCAGCACCCCGGCGAAGGGGCCGATCACCGAATAGGGGAGCAGCAGAACCGCCATGGCCGAGGCGATGGCCGCCGGCGAGGTCTGCTTCTCGGGGGAGAAGACGACATAGGTGGCGAGCGCGACCTGGTACACGCCGTCCGCCGCCTGGGAGAGCAGCCGTACGGCGAGCAGGTTGCGGAAGTCCCTCAGGCGCAGGAGTACGCGCAGATCACGTACGACAGGCATGAGGGAAAGGGTCACATACGCGGAGGGTCCCCGGGCGCATTGCCCGGGGACCCTCCGCGGAAGAACAGCCGAAGTCCGGTCGTGGACCGGACCGGCCGGCTTCGACTAGCGCTCGACCTCGCCCTTGATGAACTTCTCGACGTTGGCCAGGGCCTCGTCGTCGAAGTACTGGACCGGCGGGGACTTCATGAAGTAGCTGGAGGCCGACAGGATCGGGCCGCCGATACCGCGGTCCTTGGCGATCTTCGCGGCGCGCAGGGCGTCGATGATGACACCGGCGGAGTTCGGGGAGTCCCACACCTCAAGCTTGTACTCAAGGTTGAGCGGGACGTCGCCGAAGGCACGGCCTTCGAGGCGGACGTAGGCCCACTTGCGGTCGTCGAGCCACGCGACGTAGTCGGACGGGCCGATGTGGACGTTCTTGTCGCCGAGCTCGCGGTCGGGGATCTGCGAGGTGACGGCCTGCGTCTTGGAGATCTTCTTCGACTCAAGGCGGTCGCGCTCAAGCATGTTCTTGAAGTCCATGTTGCCGCCGACGTTGAGCTGCATGGTGCGCTCAAGACGGACACCGCGGTCCTCGAACAGCTTCGCCATCACGCGGTGCGTGATGGTGGCGCCGACCTGCGACTTGATGTCGTCGCCGACGATCGGGACACCGGCCTCGGTGAACTTGTCGGCCCACTCCTTGGTGCCGGCGATGAAGACCGGGAGGGCGTTGACGAAGGCGACCTTGGCGTCGATGGCGCACTGCGCGTAGAACTTCGCCGCGTCCTCGGAGCCGACGGGCAGGTAGCAGATCAGGACGTCGACCTGGCGGTCCCTGAGGACCTGGACCACGTCGACCGGAGCCTCGGCGGACTCCTCGATCGTCTGGCGGTAGTACTTGCCCAGGCCGTCCAGGGTGTGACCGCGCTGGACGGTGACACCGGTGTTCGGGACGTCGCAGATCTTGATGGTGTTGTTCTCGCTGGCGCCGATGGCGTCCGAAAGGTCGAGGCCGACCTTCTTCGCGTCGACGTCGAACGCGGCGACGAACTCGATGTCACGCACGTGGTAGTCGCCGAACTGGACGTGCATCAGCCCGGGGACCTTGGACGCCGGGTCGGCGTCCTTGTAGTACTCGACGCCCTGCACCAGCGAGGCGGCGCAGTTGCCCACGCCGACGATGGCTACGCGAACCGAACCCATTCCGGTTGCTCCCTGTTTGTTCTCGGACGAGGCCTGCAAGATGCAGGCCTCATTTTTCGGTTTCGTCGGACGGACCTGATCGTCTCCGATCCCGTCCCGCCCGCTCACTCTCGATGAGCTCGTTCAGCCAGCGCACTTCGCGCTCCACGGATTCCATGCCGTGCCGCTGCAGCTCAAGCGTGTAGTCGTCGAGGCGCTCCCGCGTTCGGGCGAGGGAGGCGCGCATCTTCTCCAGGCGCTCCTCCAGCCGGCTGCGGCGGCCCTCCAGTACCCGCATCCGCACGTCTCGTTCGGTCTGGCCGAAGAAGGCGAAGCGGGCGGCGAAGGACTCGTCCTCCCAGGTCTCGGGGCCCGTGTGGGAGAGGAGCTCCTCGAAGTGCTCCTTACCCGCGGCCGTCAACCGGTAGACGATCTTGGCTCGGCGCCCTGCGAGTGAAGCGGCGAGAGCGTCTTCCGGGGCGTTGCCCGGTTCTTCGATCAACCAGCCGTTGGCGACGAGTGTCTTGAGGCAGGGGTAGAGCGTCCCGTAGCTGAAGGCTCTGAACACTCCCAGCGAGGTGTTGAGCCGCTTGCGCAGCTCATAGCCGTGCATGGGGGATTCGCGGAGCAGGCCGAGGACGGCGAATTCGAGGATGCCGGAGCGTCTGCTCATCCGCCTGCCTCTCCTCCACCCCTGAGTCTTTATGCCGAGCTGATGTATCGACTCGATACATCCAGACGATAGAACGGGCCGCCTTCATCGACAAGGGGAGACATGGTGACCGGCATCACATCACCGATTCGCACCAGCCAGGTTGCCTGATTTGGGGTGAACTTCGGCACTGGGCGGGTTTTGACCGTGCGTAGTCTGTGCGCCATGACACCGGGGGGAACCGGAATTCATCTGCCGCTTCCAGGCCACTCGCCTGCCCGAGGAGTAGTCGTTCGATGAGCGAGCACCGCCGCAAACCGCCGCAGCCCCAGGGCGGGGGGCGGGCATCGGCCCGCCGCGCCGCCCAGCAGCGCCCCGGCAGGGGTGCCCCGGCCGGACGTGACGTCCCCACGGCGTCACACAGCGGCCCGTACGCACAGCAGCCCCACGGCAGCCGCGCCGACGCCCGCCGGGCGGCGCAGAGAGGGTCCTCGGGCCGAGGCAGAGGCGCCACGGGGAGCGCGCGCGGCGCCGGCCAGGACAAGCGGTTCATCAACTACCCGCGGTCCGACAGGGACGGCTGGAAGCGCTTCGTGCCTTCCTGGAAGCTCGTCTCCGGCACCGCCCTCGGCTTCTTCGCGGTCATCATCGCCGGTGCCGGCATCGGTATCGCCATGGTCAGCACCCCTGACCCGAACAAGGCCGCCAAGGCACAGAACAACGTCTTCTACTGGGCCGACGGCACCCAGATGGTGGCGACGGGCGGTTCGATGAACCGGCAGATCGTCCCCATCTCCAGCATCCCCCGGTCGATGAGGGACGCCGTCATCGCGGCGGAGAACGAGTCCTTCGAGACGGACAAGGGCGTGGACCCGATGGGTATCGCCCGAGCCGTCTGGAACATGGGCACGGGCGGCTCCACCCAGGGCGGCTCCACCATCACGCAGCAGTACGTGAAGAACACCTACCTGGACTCCGACCAGACGCTCAAGCGAAAGGTCACCGAGCTCTTCATCGCGATAAGGCTCGGTGTCTCCGAGGAGAAGGACACCGTCCTCGCCGGCTACCTGAACACCGCCTACTACGGACGGGACGCCTACGGCATCCAGGCCGCGGCCCGCGCCTACTTCGGCAAGGACAGCCAGGACCTGAACCCCTCCGAATGCGCGTTCCTGGCCGCCGTGCTGAAGGGCCCCAACCTCTACAACCCGGACGGCGGCATCGGCGCCGCCGCCACCCCCGAGCTCAACGGGGACCGCGCCAGGAAGCGCTGGGCCTGGGTACTGGACCGCGAGGTCGAGGTGGGCCGCATGGAGGCGGCGGAGCGGGCGAAGTACAAGGACTTCCCCCCGCTCGTCGAGTCGGAGCAGGCCCGCGGTATGACCGGCCAGATCGGCTACCTGGTCGACACGGCCAAGGCGTACGTGATGAAGACCAAGGGCATCACCGCCGAGCAGATGGCCCTGGGCGGCTACCGGATCAAGACCACCTTCGAGAAGCCCAAGGTGGAGGCCATGACCAAGGCGGTCGAGGACATCCGCGCCGGCCTGATCGACGAGAAGAAGCGTCCCGACACCGACACCTTCGTACAGTTCGGCGCCGCCTCCGTGGACGTCAAGACCGGTGCGCTCGTCGCCCTGTACGGCGGCCCCGGCTGGGACAAGAAGTACTTCAGCAACAACGCCAACACCAGCGGCGTCCCGGTCGGATCGACCTGGAAGCCGTACGTGCTGGCCGCGGCCATGGAGTACGGCACCCAGAACTCGAACGGCAAGGGCATCTCGGTCGACAGCAAGTACCAGGCCAACGACCTCACCGTGATCAACAACCGTGAGGGCAAGCCGCTGCGCGACGCCTCGGGCAACCCGTTCCGGCAGAAGAACGAAAGCCCCACCCCCTTCGGGTACGTGACCCTCAACGAGGCGATGGAGAAGTCCATCAACGTCCCCTTCGCCCAGCTGGTCTTCGACGTCGGCCACGAGAAGGTCAGGAACGTGGCGAAGGCCACGGGCATCCTGGAGGAGTCGATCAACCCGAACGCCGACGCCTCCTTCGCCCTGGGCACCTCGACCCCCAGCGCCATCCGCATGGCCGACTCGTACGCGACCTTCGCCGCTTCCGGAACGCACCACGAGCCCTACTCCGTGATCGCGGTCGAGAAGAACGGCGAGAAGCTGTCCGGCTTCGAGGCCCCCAAGGCCCAGCGGGCCATGGACAACGCGGTCGCCGACAACGTCACCGAGGTGCTGCAGAACGTCGTCGAGAACGGCACCGGCAAGAAGGCCAAGAAGCTGGGCCGTCCCGCAGCGGGCAAGACCGGTACCACCGACGAGAACAAGTCGGCGTGGTTCGTCGGCTACACCCCGGAGCTGTCCACCTCCGTGGTCCTCTTCCGCACCGACCCCAACTCGGCGGAGAAGGAGCTGATCTCCATGAAGGGCGTGGGTGACATCCCCTCCCTCCACGGTGGCGACATCCCGGCCGAGATCTGGACCGAGTACATGGGTGAGGCCCTCAAGGGCAAGCCGGTCACCGAGTTCCCCGAGGCCGAGGACATCGGCGTCAAGGCCGACTCCGCCGGCGCCCCCTCTCCCACCCCCGTGGCACCCGTGACGCCGTCGACGTCCCCGTCGTCGCTTCCGCCGACCACGCCCCCGCCGTCTCCGTCGCCTTCCAAGGGCGGCGGCCGTCCGTGCAAGCCGTGGGAGCTGTACTGCGACCCGGACACCACGCGCGGGACCACCGACGGAGGCACGAACAGCGGCAGCACCTCCGGGATCATCGGCGGGCCCAGCGGATCGCCGTCCCCGTCGCCCAGCGGCAGACCCGGCCGCCCGGGCGGCCTGACGGGATCGACCACCAGCGGCACCGACACCACGCAGGACTGATCCCCGCAGCCCCGCCGGCCCGGGAAGGCCGTCGCACGCACCGTGCGGCGGCCTTCCTCCATGCCAGGCCCCGTACGGCAGGATGACCCCCATGACGAAGGTGCACGAGGACCGCCCCGTACTGCCCACACAGCAGGACGAGGTCGCCGCAGCCGGCAGTGAGCTCATCGGCGGCCCGCTCGGCCGCTACGCCAGGCTCGGCGGGCACTGGCTGGGACCGGTGCGCGTCGTGGCCCTCATCGCCATCGGCATGTTCGCCATCGGCATGGTGCAGAAGATCCCCTGCTACGACTGGGCGTGGTTCCGCGGGGCGACCTCGCAGTACACCCACGCCTGCTACTCCGACATCCCGCACCTGTACGCGGTCCGCGGCTTCGCCGACAACCTGACGCCCTACTTCGACCGGCTGCCCGGCGACATGGAGTACCTGGAGTACCCGGTGCTCACCGGGCTCTTCATGGAGATCGCCTCCTGGCTGACCCCCGGCAGCGGCTCCATGCAGCACCGCGAGCAGATGTACTGGATGGTCAACGCGGGCATGCTGATGGCGTGCGCCGCGGTCATCGCCGTGTGCGTCGCCCGCACCCACCGCCGCCGCCCCTGGGACGCCCTCCTCTTCGCCCTCGCGCCCGCCTTCGCCCTGACGGCCACGATCAACTGGGACCTGCTGGCCATCGCCCTGACCGCCGCCGGGATGCTCATGTGGTCCCGCGGGCGCACGGTCCTCTTCGGCGTCCTCATCGGCCTGGCCACCGCCGCCAAGCTGTACCCCGTCCTGCTGCTCGGGGTCCTGTTCGTGCTCTGCTGGCGGGCCGGGAAGTGGCGTGCCTTCGGCGGCGCGGTCCTGGGCGCGGCCGGTGCCTGGCTGGCGGCGAACCTGCCCGTCATGCTCTACGCCTGGGACGGCTGGACGAAGTTCTACACCTTCAGCCAGGAGCGGCCCATCGACTTCGGCTCCGTCTGGCTGCTGATCTCCCAGCGCTCGGGCAACCACCTGCACGACGCCAACACCTACGCGACCGGGCTGACGCTCCTGCTCTGCGGGGCCATCGGACTGCTCACCCTGACCGCGCCCCGCCGCCCCCGCTTCGCCCAGTTGGCCTTCCTGGTCGTCGCGGCCTTCATCCTGTGCAACAAGGTCTACTCACCGCAGTACGTGCTGTGGCTCATCCCGCTCGCCGCACTGGCCCGGCCGCGCTGGCGCGACTTCCTGATCTGGCAGGCCGGCGAGGTCGCCTACTACCTCGGAATCTGGTTCTACCTCGCGTACATCAACAGCGGGGACAAGCACCAGGGCCTGCCCGTGGAGGGCTACCAGCTGGCGATCGCCGCCCACCTGCTGACCACCCTCTACCTGTGCGCCGTCATCGTCCGCGACATCCTCCTCCCGGAGCGCGACGTCGTCCGCCGGGACGGCTCGGACGACCCCTCCGGCGGCGTCCTGGACGGGGCCGAGGACGTGTTCGTGCTGTCCGACGCGGCGAGGGCGCCGCGGTACGCGACGCCCTTGGAGGGACAGCGGGTCGACTGGGGCGCCGGCCCCGGTCACTGACCGGGGCGGCTCAGGCGTCGAGCACGCGGTCGAACTGCGTGGTGGTGTGGCGCAGGTGCGCCACCAGCTCGTCGCCGACCTTCGGCTCGGCCGCGTCGGCGGGCACGAACAGGATCGACACCTGCATGTGCGGCGGCTCGGCGAACCAGCGCTGCTTGCCCGCCCACACGAACGGCGACAGGTTCCTGTTGACCGTGGCCAGACCCGCCCGGGCGACGCCCTTGGCGCGCGGCATCACACCGTGCAGCGCCTTCGGGGCCTCCAGGCCCACACCGTGCGAGGTACCGCCGGCGACCACGACCAGCCAGCCGTCGGAAGCGGCCTTCTGCTGGCGGTACCCGAAGCGGTCCCCCTTGGCCACGCGCGTGACGTCGAGCACCGAGCCGCGGTACTGGGTCGCCTCGTGGTCGCCCAGCCACAGCCGGGTGCCGATCCGCGCCCGGAAGCGGGTCTGCGGGAACTGCTGCTGGAGCCGCGCCAGCTCCTCGGCCCGCAGGTGGCTGACGAACATCGTGTGCAGCGGCAGCCGGGCCGCGCGCAGCCTGTCCATCCAGCCGATGACCTCCTCCACGGCGTCCGAGCCGTCGGGGCGGTCCAGCGGCAGGTGCAGGGCGAAGCCCTCCAGCCGTACGTCCTCGATCGCGCCGTGCAGCTGGCCCAGGTCCTGCTCGGAGATCCCGTGGCGGCGCATCGAGCTCATGCACTCGATGACCACACGGGCACCGACCAGGCTGCGGACCCCCTCCAGCGAGGACACCGAGCGGATGACCCGGTCCGGCAGCGGCACCGGCTCCTCGCCCCGGCGGAACGGGGTGAGGACCAGCAGGTCGCCGCCGAACAGGTCCTTGATGCTCGCGGCCTCGTACGTCGTGCCGACGGCCAGTACGTCGGCGCCCATCCGGGTCGCCTCCTCGCACAGCCGCTCGTGGCCGAAGCCGTAGCCGTTGCCCTTGCAGACCGGGATCATCCCGGGGAACTGGTCCTGGACCTGCTTCTGGTGCGCACGCCAGCGCGCGGTGTCGACGTAGAGCGTGAGCGCCATGCCCGTCCGGGACCTCTCCTGGGAAGCTGCGCGGTGCAGCGGGACTGTGTGGGGAAAGCGGGTGGAATCGGTCAGCGCCGCGACATGTAGATGTCGAGCGCCTTGTGCAGCACCTTGTTCAGCGGGAAGTCCCACTCGCCGACGTACTCCACGGCTTCGCCGCCCGTACCGACCTTGAACTGGATCAAACCGAACAGGTGGTCGTTCTCGTCCAGCGTGTCAGAAATTCCGCGCAGGTCGTAGACGCTCGCACCGAGCGCGTACGCGTCGCGCAGCATCCGCCACTGCATCGCGTTCGACGGCCGGACCTCGCGCTTGTGGTTGGCGGAGGCGCCGTAGGAGTACCAGACGTGCTGGCCGACGGTGAGCATCGTGGCGGCGGCCAGCGGCTCTCCCTCGTGCGTGGCGATGTACAGGCGCATCCGGTTGGGGTCCTCGGAGTTGAGGGCCGTCCACTGGCGCTGGAAGTAGCTGAGCGGGCGAGGGCGGAACTTGTCGCGCTCGGCCGTGATCTCGTAGAGGTGCTGCCAGGTCGGCAGGTCGTCGTAGCCGCCCTGGACGACCTCGACACCGGCCTTCTCCGCCTTCTTGATGTTGCGGCGCCACAGCTGGTTGAAGCCCTTGAGGACATCGTCCAGCGAGCGGTTGGCCAGCGGCACCTGGAAGACGTAGCGGGGCTGGACGTCGCCGAAGCCGGCGCCGCCGTCCTCGGCCTGCTGCCAGCCCATGCGGCGCAGCTTGTCGGACACCTCGAAGGCGCGCGGCTCGATCACCGAGGCCTCCACGTCGCGCAGCCGCTTGACGTTGGGGTCCTGGATGCCGGCCTTGATGGCGGCCGAGTTCCAGCGGCGGATGACGACGGGCGGGCCCATCTTCACGGTGAAGGCGCCCTGCTGCTTGAGGTGGGCCAGCATGGGCTGGAGCCACTCCTCCAGGTTCGGGGCGTACCAGTTGATGACCGGCCCCTCGGGGAGGTACGCGAGGTAGCGCTTCACCTTGGGCAGCTGCCGGTACAACACGAGCGCCGCTCCGACGAGTTCCTCGGATTCGTTGAACCAACCGAGGTTTTCGGAACGCCACTCGTTCTTGACGTCGGCCCACGCCGGGACCTGGCAGTGGCTCGCCGAGGGCAGGCTCTGGAGGTAACCCAGATGCTGCTCTCGGCTGATGGTCCTCAGGGACAGGCTCATGCGGGGCGTCTCCTCGGCGGCTTCGCTGGCTATGGCGCGAAGCCTACTGCGACAGGGGCGCCACCCTTCTGGGGGACGGGCCGTGCGCCCGGGCCGGAGTGCGGCCGGCGCCCTGCCGAGGAGGTGTCCCGGGCAGCCCGGTCAGCTTCCGAAGAGGCCGCCGTGGAACATGCCGAGGTAGAAGCCGATGGCAGACGCGCCAAGGCCGATGATCAGCGCGAAGCGCTCGCGTGTCGTGACGGAGACGAACTGTCCGTAGGCGCCGGTCAGGATTCCGATCAGCCCCGCCCACGAGCTGATCAGGTGCAGGTTGTGGAAGAAGGCCGTGACGAACGCCACGACGCCGAGCGTCAGGGTGACCGCCATCAGGGCGTCCTGCAGCGGATGGGGCTTTCCGTCGGTGGAGAGCAGGGAGATCTGAGGGGGCCGCATTGCCTGTGCCATCGGAAGGCACCTCCTGGCTGAAGCTGGCGGTGCTGCGGCTGCCTCCGGCAGGGGGCCGGGGGCATAGCACCGAGCACACCCGATGGATACAGATTGTGGCCCTCCTCTGCCGGATTTCAACCGGAAGGACGCGAGCAGGTAGTCTGTACAGCTGCGCGGTGTCTGCTCTGCGGACGCCGTGCTCACGCATCACGACCCTCCTGCCACGGAACGACCGTGGCCGCTGAGTCCAAAGGAGGTGGGTTCCACATGCGTCACTACGAAGTGATGGTCATCCTCGACCCCGATCTTGAGGAGCGCGCTGTCTCCCCGCTGATCGAGAACTTCCTCTCCGTCGTCCGTGAGGGCAACGGAAAGGTCGAGAAGGTCGACACCTGGGGCCGTCGTCGTCTCGCTTACGAGATCAAGAAGAAGCCCGAGGGCATCTACTCGGTCATCGACCTTCAGGCCGAGCCTGCGGTCGTCAAGGAGCTTGACCGACAGATGAACCTGAACGAGTCGGTTCTCCGGACCAAGGTCCTTCGCCCCGAGACCCACTGAACTCCGGTTCAGCGGTAATCGGGATCGAGTAGCCACAGCAGCCCAGCAGCAATCCCCGCCGAGAGGTTCATCCATGGCAGGCGAGACCGTCATCACGGTCGTCGGCAATCTCGTCGACGACCCCGAGCTGCGCTTCACCCCCTCGGGTGCGGCGGTCGCGAAGTTCCGTGTCGCGTCCACCCCCCGCACCTTCGACCGCCAGACCAACGAGTGGAAGGACGGCGAGAGCCTGTTCCTGACCTGCTCGGTGTGGCGGCAGGCGGCGGAGAACGTCGCCGAGTCCCTCCAGCGAGGCATGCGCGTCATCGTGCAGGGCCGGCTGAGGCAGCGGTCCTACGAGGACCGTGAGGGTGTCAAGCGCACGGTCTACGAGCTGGACGTCGAGGAAGTCGGCCCCAGCCTGAAGAACGCCACGGCCAAGGTCACCAAGACCACCGGTCGCGGTGGCCAGGGCGGATACGGCGGCGGTCAGCAGCAGGGCGGCGGCGGTGGCTGGGGCGGAGCCCCCAGCGGCGGCCAGCAGGGCGGCGGAGCTCCCTCCGACGACCCGTGGGCGTCCAGTGCGCCGGCCGGCGGCCAGCAGCAGGGCGGCGGCGGGGGCGGTTGGGGCGGAAGCTCCGGCGGCTCCGGCGGTGGCTACTCGGACGAGCCGCCCTTCTAGGGCAGCTCCATCCAAACTTCTTGATCACACAGGAGAGACACAATGGCGAAGCCGCCTGTGCGCAAGCCTAAGAAGAAGGTCTGCGCGTTCTGCAAGGACAAGACCGCGTACGTGGACTACAAGGACACGAACATGCTGCGGAAGTTCATTTCCGACCGCGGCAAGATCCGTGCCCGCCGCGTTACCGGCAACTGCACGCAGCACCAGCGTGACGTCGCCACGGCCGTGAAGAACAGCCGTGAGATGGCGCTGCTGCCCTACACGTCCACCGCGCGATAAGGAAAGGGTGACCGACTAATGAAGATCATCCTGACCCACGAGGTCTCTGGCCTCGGTACCGCCGGCGATGTCGTCGACGTCAAGGACGGTTACGCTCGCAACTACCTGGTCCCGCGTGGTTTCGCGATCCGCTGGACCAAGGGTGGCGAGAAGGACGTGGCGCAGATCCGCCGCGCCCGTAAGATCCACGAGATCGCGACCATCGAGCAGGCCAACGAGGTCAAGGCCAAGCTCGAAGGTGTCAAGGTCCGTCTGGCCACCCGCGCGGGTGACGCCGGTCGTCTCTTCGGCTCCGTGACCCCGGCCGACATCGCCACGGCGATCGAGGCTTCCGGTGGCCCGAAGGTCGACAAGCGCCGCGTGGAGCTGGGCTCCCCGATCAAGACCCTCGGTTCGTACCAGGTCTCCGTGCGTCTGCACAGCGACGTGGCCGCGAACGTGGGCATCGAGGTCGTCGCCGCCTAAGGGCTGCGCACGAAGGGCCGCACCCCTCGGGGTGCGGCCCTTCGTCGTTCCTGTCCCGGTCACTCGGCAGGCGATGTTTCACGTGAAACGCACGCCGCCGGGGCGATGTTTCACGTGAAACACCTACCGGGTGGCCCCACCGATCGCCCATCGGCCGGAGCGGGCACGCAGCTGGAGGGTGACCATCCGGACCAGCATCATCAAGGTCATGGCCCACCAGAGCATCGTGAGCCCGCCGCCCAGGGCCGGGACGAGCAGTGCGGCCGGGGCGAAGGCGGCAAGCGTCACGAGCATGGCCCCGGCCAGGTAGCGGCCGTCGCCTGCCCCCATCAGGACTCCGTCCAGCACGAAGACGATGCCGGACACGGGCTGGGAGAGGGCCACCACCAACAGGGCGGGCAACAGGGCGTCCTCGACGGCCGGATCGCTGGTGAACAGCGGGATGAAGACCGGGCGGGCCAGCACCACCAGCAGGCCGAGCACGATGCCCGTCGCGATCCCCCACTGCACCATCCGGCGGCAGACGGCCTTGGCGCCGTCCGTGTCGCCCGAGCCCAGGTAGCGGCCGATGATCGCCTGGCCGGCGATCGCGATGGCGTCCAGCGCGAAGGCGAGCAGGCTCCACAGGGACAGCAGGATCTGATGGGCCGCGATGTCGGCGTCGCCCAGCCGGGCCGCCACCGCCGTCGCGATCATGAGGATGGCACGCAGGGACAGCGTACGGACCAGCAGTGGCGTCCCCGCATGGGCGCAGGCGCGGATCCCGGCGGCATCGGGACGCAGGGAGGCACCGTGCCGACGGGCCCCCCGCACCACCACGAACAGGTAGGCGGCCGCCATGGCGCACTGGGCGAGGACCGTGCCCCAGGCGGAGCCTGCGATGCCGAGGCCGGCACCGTAGACGAGCGCGACGTTCAGACCCGCGTTGAGGGTGAAGCCTCCGATCGCGACGTACAGCGGCGTACGGGTGTCCTGAAGGCCGCGGATCACCCCGGTGGCCGCCAGCACCACGAGCATCGCGGGGATGCCGAGGGCGGAGATGCGCAGATAGGTGATCGCGTGGGGAGCGACGCTGTCGGAGGCGCCGAAAAGGGAGACCAGGGACGGGGCTGCGGGCAGCACCACGGCGATGACGGCCACGCCGAGCAGCAGTCCCAGCCAGATGCCGTCCAGGCCCTGCCGGATGGCCGCTGGAAGGTCGCCCGCGCCGACCCGGCGGGAGACAGCCGCGGTGGTGGCGTAGGCGAGGAAGACGAAGACGCTCACTGCGGTGGTGAGGAAGGCGGCGGCGATGCCGAGGCCGGCCAGCTGGGGGGTGCCGAGGTGTCCCACGATGGCGCTGTCGGCCATCACGAAGAGGGGCTCCGCGACGAGGGCGCCGAAGGCGGGGACCGCGAGAGCGAAGATCTCTCGATCGTGCCGTCTCGGCCCCGCCGTGGGTGCTGCGAGGGCCTGTGTCATGCGACCAATCTAATCTTCCACAGGTAATAGATGCAACAGCATATGGATCCTTACGTGTGCGCTGACTTGCGGGTTCTCCCCGCCTCGTTGGAGGCGTTCTCGACAGCGCGCCGAACAATTTTCGCGACGGCCGCCGGTGGAAGGAGAAATGCCAGCTCAGACGGGGTGTAGGGGTGCCTCGGGTGATTTTGTCCACAGCTTCGTCCCCCGGTCCGTGCACAGCTTCCGGGGAGTTACCCACAGCATTGGCCCCGTCATCCACATCTCATCCACAGACCCTGTGGATAACAAGATTGGCTGACGCCGCTCCCGGCCCTACCGTGGGGCGTTGCCCGACTCGCCGACAGCGGTTTCGGGCGCCCCGAAAGTCAGAGCCGTGTCGTAGAAAGAGTCGCACGGCGAGGTCCGCGTTGCGGACGGGAGGAGGCGGCCCGGTGAGTATGCCCGAGCCCATGGACGACCCCTGGGCCGACAGCGGTCCGAGCGACCGTCTGCCCGCTCGTCCGCGCCGTAACGCCGACGGCCGAGGCCGAGGCGACGAGCAGCACGACCGCGGTCGCGAAGGCGGCTCCTGGGACGGCGGTGGAAGCGGCTTCGAGCGCGTCCCTCCGCAGGACCTCGACGCCGAGCAGTCGGTGCTCGGCGGCATGCTGCTCTCGAAGGACGCCATCGCAGACGTCGTCGAGGTCATCAAGGGCCACGACTTCTACCGGCCGTCGCACGAGACGATCTACCAGGCCATCCTCGACCTGTACGCCAAGGGAGAGCCGGCCGACCCGATCACGGTGGGCGCCGAGCTGACCCGGCGTGGCGAGATCAGCAAGGTCGGCGGCGCCGCGTACCTGCACACGCTGGTCCAGTCCGTGCCGACGGCGGCGAACGCCGAGTACTACGCCGAGATCGTCCACGAGAGGGCCGTCCTGCGCCGCCTGGTCGCCGCGGGTACGAAGATCACGCAGATGGGGTACGCGGCCGACGGCGACGTCGACGAGATCGTCAACAGCGCCCAGGCGGAGATCTACGCCGTCACCGAGCAGCGGACCTCCGAGGACTACCTGCCGCTCGGCGACATCATGGAGGGCGCGCTCGACGAGATCGAGGCCATCGGTTCGCGCAGCGGGCAGATGTCCGGCGTTCCCACCGGCTTCACCGATCTGGACTCGCTGACCAACGGCCTGCACCCGGGCCAGATGATCGTCATCGCCGCCCGCCCCGCCATGGGCAAGTCCACCCTGGCGCTGGACTTCGCCCGGGCCTGCTCCATCAAGAGCAACCTGCCCAGCGTCATCTTCTCCCTCGAAATGGGGCGCAACGAGATCGCCATGCGCCTGCTCTCGGCGGAAGCCAGGGTGGCGCTGCACCACATGCGCTCGGGCACGATGACGGACGACGACTGGACCCGGCTGGCCCGCCGGATGCCCGACGTCTCCGCCGCCCCCCTCTACATCGACGATTCCCCCAACCTGTCGATGATGGAGATCAGGGCCAAGTGCCGCCGCCTCAAGCAGCGCAACGATCTCTCCCTCGTGGTCATCGACTACCTCCAGCTGATGCAGTCCGGTGGCTCGCGCCGCCCCGAGAGCCGTCAGCAGGAAGTCTCGGACATGTCCCGAAACCTCAAGCTGCTGGCGAAGGAGCTGGAGGTCCCGGTGATCGCGCTCTCCCAGCTGAACCGTGGTCCGGAGCAGCGGACCGACAAGAAGCCGATGGTCTCCGACCTGCGAGAGTCCGGCTCGATCGAGCAGGACGCCGACATGGTGATCCTGCTGCACCGCGAGGACGCCTACGAGAAGGAGTCCCCCCGCGCCGGTGAGGCCGACCTGATCGTGGCCAAGCACCGAAACGGCCCCACCGCGACGATCACCGTGGCCTTCCAGGGCCACTATTCGCGTTTCGTGGACATGGCCAACACGTAGCATCCGATCATGGATGAGCTTGCCGAGGACCGTGAACTGCTCCCCACCACCCGTCGTGCGCTGAGGCACCGGATCGCCGTCGCGCAGAGCACGGGCCGAGCACCGTCGGTCGTGGCGGCCGTACTCCGCGGCGGAGAGGTGGTCTGGGAGGGCTCCCGGACCTCCGTGGAGGGGCACGGCCCGGACGGCGACGTCCAGTACCGGATCGGATCGATCAGCAAGACCTTCACCGCCGTCCTCGTCATGCGGCTGCGGGACGAAGGGCTTCTGAAGCTCGAAGACCCGCTGGACAAGCACCTCCCGGGGACCGCGGCCGGCCGGGTGACCATCGCGCAACTGCTGTCCCACACCGGCGGGCTGGCGGCGGAGACCCCCGGCGAGTGGTGGGAGCGGACCCCCGGCACGCTGCGGCCCGAGCTCGCCGACGTGCTGGGCGAGGACCCGTTCAAGCTCACCCCGGGCAGCAGGCACCACTACTCCAACCCCGGTTACACCCTGCTGGGTTCGCTGGCGGAGGCACTGCGCGGCCGGCCATGGGAAGAGGTCCTGCGAGCCGAGGTGCTGGAACCGCTCGGCTTGGACCGTACGAGCGGACGTCCGCAGGCCCCGCACGCGGGCGGCTGGGCGGTCCATCCGTGGGCCGACGTGATGATGCCCGAACCGCTCGAAGACCTGGGCCTGATGGCCGCGGCCGGGCAGCTGTGGTCCACGACCCGGGATCTCGCACGGTTCGCCGACTTCCTGCTGCGCGGCGACGACCGCGTCCTGAGCGCGGAGTCCGTACGGGAGATGCGGCGGCCGGCAGCGCCGCCCGAGCCCGGTTTCGCCGATCTCGGCTACGGGCTGGGGATGCAGCTGATGGCCCACGGTGCGCGCCGGCTGGTGGGCCACAGCGGATCGCTGCCCGGCTTCGTCGCGGGGATGTGGCTGAGCGAGGCGGACGACGTGGCGGCGGTGGTGCTGGCCAACTGCACTTCGGGGCCGGCTCCCACGGCCGTGGCAGCCGACCTCGTCGGGATCGTGGCGGACGCGGAGCCCCCCTTCCCACCGCCGTGGCGGCCGTTCAAGGAGGCCGAACAGGTGCCTCTTGACGTGTGCGGCCCCTGGTACTGGGGGACTTCGGCCCAGGTGGTGCGGCTGGTCGCGGACGGCTCTCTGGAGCTGGCGCCGGTCGGCGGAGCGGGGCGTACGGCCCGGTTCCGGGCGGAGCCGGACGGCAGCTGGACCGGGTTGTCCGGGTACTACACGGGGGAGACCCTGCGGGCGGTGCGCCGCGAGGACGGTTCGGTGAGCCACCTCGATCTGGCGTCCTTCGTGTTCACCAGGGAGCCGTACGACGCCGGAGCCCCGGTGCCCGGCGGGGTCGACCCGCAGGGCTGGCGCGGCATCGGCTGACGGCCCGCTCCTGCCTCATCCGACGAGCTCACGCTCCATCGGGGTCCGGAAGCGCGGGGTGACGCGAGCGTCGCCCGCCCAGGCGGGCAGACGGGTGGCCGCGGCGCCGAGGTCCGGCTCGGCCTGCGGTGGGCAGGTCAGAGCTGGAGCTTGAATCCGACGTGCGACGCCGTGAACCCGAGGCGTTCGTAGAAGCGGTGGGCGTCGGTCCGGGTCACGTCCGACGTCAACTGGACGAGTGCGCACTCCTCGGCACGGGACTTCTCGATCGCCCACTCGATGAAGCGGGTGCCCAGCCCGCCGCCGCGCTCGTCCGCATGGACGCGGACGCCCTCGATGATGGAGCGGGTGGAGCCCTTGCGGGAGAGGCCGGGAACGATCGTCAACTGGAGGGTGCCCACGACCCGGTCGGCCCGCACAGCGACGACCAGGTGCTGGTTCGGGTCACGGGTGAGACGCTCCAGTGCCGTGCGGTACGGGGCGAGGTCTTCCGGGGACTCGCGGGTGGCACCGAGCGGGTCGTCGGCCAGCATGGCGACGATGGCGGGCAGATCCGCCTCGGTGGCGGGCCGGATCACCAGTTCGGGTGAGTCGGTCATGACGGGGCTCCTTTCAGCCGGCGGCCACGGTCAGCGGCGCCCAGCGGCGGGTCCAGTCACCGGGGAGGTCGGGGATGTCCCGGACCATCACAGCGTTGAAGGCCACGCACTCCAGGCCCCGTTCCTTGAGCCACGCCAACAGTTCCTCGTGGCGTACATCGACGTCCGTGCGCAGGACACGGTCCGTGCCTCGGGCGAGGGCAGTGATCAGGGACTTGGCCGTTCCGGTATCGCGGGCGACGAGCGGGCCGATGACGTGCGTGTGCATGTTGGGCCAGGCTGCGGCGTACCCCGTAAGAGTGCCGTCTCCGTCGCGGTCCTCGCAGACGAGCAGCTGGTCGGCGAAGGCCGGCAGCCGCGTGATCATGTGGGTGCGGTCGGCTCCGAAGACCTCGGCGTCGAGGCGCAGGATACGGGGGAGGTCATCGGCGACCGCGGGCCGTACCCGAGTGGGGTCCTGGGCGTCGGAGGCGCCGTCCTCGTGGAAGGCACCCACCAGCATCTCGGCGCGGCCCGTGGTCTCGAACCCGAGCTCCTCGTAGAGCGGGCGCCCGTACGGAGTGGCGTGCAGGGTGAGCGGGACGCCCTTGAGTACGTCGTTGCAGACATGGGTCATCAAGGAGCGCCCCATGCCCTGCCGGGCGTAGCGGTCCGCCACGAGAACCATGCCGATGGCGGCGAGTGCGGGGCCGTTCGAAGTGCTGCCGTATGGGGTGACGACGCAGGCGGCGGCGAGGCCCTGGCCGTCCGGGGCGTCCACGCCGAAGCCGTTTCCCGCGGCGAGCAGCAGCCCCCACTTGTGCTCCTCGCGGAGCCAGCCACGATCTTCGGACAGGTCGGCGCAGCGGTGGAGATCGTCCACGGTCAGCGCCCGGATCGGGAGATCGGTGATGTGTGGTGGTGTCACCGCCCCAGACTGGATCATGGACCGGGAGTCGTCCAGGGAATTTGGCTTGATGTTTCACGTGAAACACCCGGCCACGTTTCACGTGAAACGCGGTGTTTCACGTGAAACCAAGCCACTAGCCTCAGGGGCTATGACGCGCCTGCACCTCTTCGATCTCGACGGAACGCTGATGTACGGCTCGGCGGCTCCGGTGGAGATCTCACGCCAGCTCGGGGTGAGTGCCGAAATCGCCAAGCTGGAGCGGTCCTTTGCCGCGCGGGAGATCGGCCCACACCAGTTCTCGGTGGCGGCACATGCCCTGTGGGCCGGACTGACGCCGGACCATGTCAGGGCCGCGTTCGACGGCGCTCCCTGGCTCGCGGGCATCCGGGACGTCTGGCAGGAGATCAGGCAGCGGGGGGAGTACTGCGCGGTGGTCTCCCTGTCGCCGTCGTTCTTCGTGGAACTGCTGCTGGAGTGGGGTGCCCATGCGGCCCATGGGTCGGTCTTCCCGGAAGTGCCCTTCACCCGTCCCGTGGAAGCGGCCGGAATCCTGACCCCCGAGGCCAAGGTGACGGTGGCAGACCGGCTGTGCGAGCAGTTCGGGGTGACCCGGGCCGACTGTGTGGCGTACGGGGATTCGTCGACCGACATCCACCTCTTCGACGCGGTATCCGTGTCGGTGGCGGTTAATGCGCGACCGCATCTGGCCGCGCGGGCGAGCCATGTCTACGAGGGGCGGGATCTGCGGGAGGTATACCAGCTCGTGGCGATGGCGCGCCCGGGAGTTGACGCATCTTAGGAGGAAAGTGGGTTCGAAACGCGGATTTTCCTCGTTTCCCCGCAGGCCTCTGGGAGGGCTGGCACGCTGTGAAACCCGGAACCACGGATCGACCGACCGTGGCGTGTGCACCCCGACCGAGATGCTCGAAGCGAGGCACCGCATGGACGCTCCGCCCACCAGATCGGCCAGACGCGAAGCGGCCCGGATACCCTCCGAGGGCGGCCTGGCCGAGCCCTCACCGGATGCCGTACTCATCCGCCGGACCCTCGCGGAGATCGCCCCGGTCGCCGACAAGATGACCGCGTACTTCTACGCCCTGGTCTTCACCGGCCACCCGGAAGTGCGGGACATGTTCCCGGTGGCCATGGACACGCAGCGCGACCGCCTCCTGAAGGCCCTGCTGACCGCCGCCGAGCACATCGACAATCCTGCGGTACTCACCCCCTACCTCTGCCGCCTGGGCACCGGGCACCGCAAGTACGGCACCATGGCCGGCCACTACCCCGTGATCGGCGAGGCCCTCGTCGGGGCGCTGGCCCGGTTCGCGACGCAGACCTGGGGGCCGCAGGCCGAGGCCGCCTGGGTACGGGCGTACACCGCGATCTCCCAGATCATGATCGACGCGGCGGCCGAGGACGAGGTGAAGGCCCCCGCCTGGTGGCACGCGGAGGTGGTCTCCCACGACCTGCGCACCCCGGACATCGCGGTGCTGACCGTCCGACCCGACCAGCCCTACGCCTTCCTGGCCGGCCAGTACGCCAGCCTGGAGACCCCGTGGTGGCCGCGGGTCTGGCGGCACTACTCCTTCGCTTCGGCCCCCCGGGGCGACGGCCTGCTCTCCTTCCACGTCAAGGCCGTCCCCGCCGGCTGGGTCTCCAACGCCCTGGTGCGCCATGCCCGTCCCGGGGACGTGCTGCGCCTGGGACCGCCGACCGGTTCGATGGTGGTGGACCACACCACGGACAACGGGATGCTCTGTCTGGCAGGCGGCACCGGCATCGCCCCGATCAAGGCGCTGATCGAGGACGTGGCCGGACACGGGGAGCGGCGGCCGGTGGAGGTGTTCTTCGGCGCGCGCAGCGACAACGACCTCTACGACAAGGACACGCTGCTGGGTCTTCAGCGCTCGCATCCGTGGCTGTCGGTGCGCCCGGTGGTCGGCGACGGGCTGGCGGGGCAGCTGCCGCACGCCGTGGGTGAGCACGGTCCGTGGAGCTCGTACGACGCCTTCATCTCGGGACCGCCCGCGATGATCCGCAGCGGGGTGGACGAGCTCCTGCGGATCGGCATTCCCGGCGAGCGCATCAGGCACGACGCGGTCGAGGAGCTCGTGGGCATCGAGGGGTGAGATCCGGCGGGCACGGCCGGTCCGGGACCGGCGCCAGCCCACCGGCCCCGAGCGGCTTCAGCCCAGGTCGGGCGCGTGCATGGCGCGCACACCCTCGATGTTGCCGTCCAGGTAGTGGCGTAGGGACAGCGGGACGAGATGGACCGCAGCGATGCCCACCCTGCTGAAGGGCACACGGACGATCTCGTACTCGCCCGCGGGCTCGTCGACCTCGGGGCCGTGCCGGATGCTCGGGTCCATCGATTCGAGGCGGCAGACGAAGAAGTGCTGCACCTTCACGCCGGTCACCCCGCCGTCGGCGATGTGCTCGACGGTGTCGACGAAGCAGGGCACGACATCGGTGATCTTCGCGCCGAGCTCTTCGTGGACCTCTCGGTGCAGGGCGTCGACGACGGTCGCGTCGGAGGGCTCCACTCCCCCGCCGGGGGTGACCCAGTACGGGTCGACACCGGGCTTGGTGCGTTTGATGAGGATCAGGTCGTCACCGTCGAGCAGGATCGCGCGGGCGGTGCGTTTGACCACGGGACGTTCGGTCATGGGAGAAGAGTGGCCCACCATTCCGCTTCTGAAACGCGCCATGGGCCGGAAACAGGGGGCTCACCAGTGCGCGGCGGCGTCCAGCAGGCGCTCGCGCGCCCGCGCGAGGTGGGTGAGGGCGGGGCTGCCGGCCCGCAGGACCAGGAACCAGGTGCGCAGCGGTGGCACGGGAGGCTCGGCCACTGCGGTGATCCGGCCGCTGTCGAGGGCTTCCTGGCACAGGTACCGGGGCAGCACCGCGAGTCCCGCCCCGGCGAGGACGCATTCCAGTACGGCACGCAGATCGGGTACGACCACGGTGGCGGACAGGGACCGGGTGGCAGGCAGGACGTCGAAGACGGCGCTCCAGTACCGGGTGACGAGCGGCAGGGTCTCGTGGACCTCGACGAGCGGAATGCCCTCCAGCGCCCCGGGTCCGTCGTCCCGCAGCCGGTCCGTGTCGACGAGGGCGGCCCAGTAGGGCGCCGCCACCAGGACGTGTTCCTCGTCGCAGAGCGCCGTGGCGGTGAAGGGGCCGCCGCGCGGATGGGCGGTGGTGACGACGAGGTCGTGGTGGCCGGCGGCGAGCCCGTCGAGAACGGTTCCGGAGTCGCTTTGCAGGGTGGCGCGCAGGGTGTGGCCCTGGCCTACGAGCGGCGCCAGGGCGGGGAGCACGCGCAGGGACAGGAACTCGGGCGGCCCGGCGACGTGGAGGGACCGCAGCCCGCCGGTGTCCTCCCGCTCGGCCTCGGTGATCCGGACCAGGGCGTCGAGGTGCGGGGCGGCCTTGTGGGCGAGCTCGTCACCGACGGCGGTGGGCGTGACACCGCGGGCCCGCCGGTGGAAGAGCGGCCGCCCCAACTGCCGCTCCAGTGTGCGGATCTGCGAGGTCACGGCGGGCTGGGACAGTCCGAGGAGGGCTGCGGCGCGTGTGAACGAGCCCGCCCGGTGGACGGTGACGAAGGTGCGCAGCAGGGCCAGATCCATCGCGACACCTCTCGGTGGGGGTCTACAACTATAAATATGCAGATAGGCCCCTGTCGCTACCGTGATTGGACTCTGACGCAGAGTCAATTAGCCTTGTCGCGTGGTTCTTCGCGCGCGGAACCCAGGGGCGGTCCGAGCCACTAGGGGGGAGGCTCGGACCGCTCTTTCCACGGCTTCCGCGGAGTTCAGCGCTCCTGACCGGCCGGGTCCAGGGCCCCGTCGAGGGCGCGCAGGACGTCCGCGACCAGGTCGTGGGTGTCCTCGGCCCCGGCGGAGAAGCGGATGAAGCCCTCGGCCACGGCATCGCCACCCCACCGTCCGCGCCGCTCGGCGGTGGAGCGCACGCCGCCGAAACTCGTGGCGTCCTCGACCAGGTGCAGGGCTGCCATGAATCGTTCCGCGTGCGCCCGGTCGGGCAGCGTGAAGGAGACCACCGAGCCGAAGCCCCGCATCTGGCGGGCGGCCGTCTTGTGGGAGGGGTCCGTGGCGAGCCCCGGGTAGCGCACGCCGCTCACTTCGCGGCGTCCGCCCAGTGCCTCCGCGACGGCCAGGGCGTTGGTCCACTGGCGCTGTGCGCGCAGCTGGATCGTGGCCAGCGAACGGTGGGCGAGCCAGGCCTCCATGGGGCCGGGGATCGCTCCGACGATCTTGCGCCATCCCCGGACGCGGGCCGCCAGTTCCGGGTCGCGGCACACGACGTACCCGAGCAGCAGGTCGCCGTGGCCGGTGAGGCCCTTGGTACCGCTGGCCACGGAGAAGTCCGCCCCGAGCTCCAGGGGCCGCTGCCCCAGCGGAGTGGCGAGGGTGTTGTCCACGGCGACCAGGGTCCCGCCGGCGTGGGCGGCCTCCGCGAGGCGTCGTACGTCGCACACGTCGAGCCCGGGGTTGGACGGCGTTTCGATCCACAGCACCCGGGCGCCGTCGAGGACCTCGATCTGGGCGTCCGAGCCGGTGGGGGCGGTGCGCACGTGGATCCCGTACGCCTCCAGCTGCTGCCGCAGCAGGGGCAGCGCCTGGTATCCGTCGTCGGGCAGGACGACGGTGTCGCCCGTGCGCGTCTGGGAGAGGAGAACGGCGGAGACCGCCGCCATCCCGGAGGCGAAGACGATGGTGTGAACGTCCTGGCCGGGGGCTTCCAGCTCTCCGATGGCCCGTTCCAGCAGGGTCCAGGTCGGGTTGGTGTCGCGGCCGTAGGCGTACGGGCCCTCGACGTCTCCGGGGAGGTGGAAGTGGGCGGCGAAGACCGGTCCCGGCAGGGGCGGTTCGTTCTTGACGGCCTCGGGCAGGCCGGCGCGTACGGCGCGGGTGCCGTCACCGATCGCCTCGACGGCTCCCTCGGGGTGGTGCTCGTTCACGCGGTGTGCTCCTTCAGGGACTGGCGGGAGGACGGGCGTCGGGCGTCCGGCAGGCCGGGGCCGGCCGCCTCGGTGGGTTCCAGGCATTGCCGGTAGCCGCCGATCGGCGCGTAAAAGGGGCCGGGTACGTCGTGTTGTCCGGCCCGGTACGTGCGCGGCCCGCTCAGTCCTTGTCGGGCAGGACCATGTTCACGGCCCAGGAGACGACGGAGATGATCAGGCCGCCCAGGAGCGCGGTCCAGAATCCGTCGACGTGGAAACTGAGGTCGAGCTGCGTGGCCAGCCATGAGGTCAGCAGCAGCATCAGGGCGTTCACGACCAGCGTGAACAGTCCCAGGGTGAGCACGAAGAGGGGCAGCGAGAGCAGCTTCACGAGCGGCTTGACGATCAGGTTGACCAGGCCGAAGACCAGGGCGACGAGGATCAGTGTGAGTGTCCGCCGGCCGAGGCTGCTGCCGTCGTCGAGGGTGATGCCGGCGAGCAGCCACACGGCGACGGCCAGGGCCGCGGCGTTGGCGAGCGTCTTGACTACGAAATTCGTCATGTGTCTGATCGTGGCAGAGAAGATCCCGGTGGGACATCCGCAGACCAGCGGATGCGAGGGAACGATCGAGTACAAGGGGCACAACCACGATGAAAGCCTTCCGGCTTGACGAGCTCGAAGCGGAAAGGGCCGCCAATGACGGCGCCTATCTGCAGTTCCTGCGTGAGCGGAACATGTCGGTCGGGCTCTACGCGCTCGACGCCGGCCAGACTGATCCGCAGCGGCCGCACGGGCAGGACGAGGTGTACTTCGTCGTCAGCGGCCGGGCCTCGATCACTGTCGGGGACGAGACCACCACCGTGGCGCGGGGCAGCGTCGTCTACGTCCCGGCAGGCGTCCCGCACAAGTTCCACCACATCACCGAGGACCTGAAGGTGATGGTGGTCTTCTCCCCGCCGGAGAGCTGACTGACGGTTCCGCGGACCAGGGTCGGGGCCCCGATCCGCCGAACACCCCCTAAGGGGCGGATCAGGGGACTCCGGGGGCTCCGGCGACCCGATCGGAGCCTGCGGACTCCTAGCATCGAGGGCAGGAAGTCACACACGGGAAGACCGGGAAGAGGTCGAGGACATGAACGGCATCCGAGAGATATTCGCAGGCATGCCCTGGTGGGTTAAGTGGGTCGCCGTCCCGCTGCTGGCCCTGTTCGTCTTCGGCGGTGTCATCACCAGCATCCTGGGCGCGCTGATCTCGTTCGCCTTCAAGCTGCTGCTCTTCGTCGGCCTCGTCGCCGGTCTGATCTTCGTAGTGAAGAAGGTCGGCGGCGGAACGTCGAAGTCCTCCTCCGGCGAGTGGTAGGACGGCCGACAGGTGACAGGCGGGACCGGCTTCGGCATTAACCCAGCTGAGGGAACGAGGCGCCCTGAACGGCTCACGGCCACGGAAACGGTGGATAGAGTCGCGATCTGTGCCGATCCCTGGGCACCGAAAGCCGATATCACCTCCTGACCTGAGGTGATGCCGACGACCCGCCGAGCGCGACCCCCAGGACCGGCACGCGCGGGGGTGGACCCCGCCGAGCGGGTCACCCCGAAGGCCCGCTGCCACGCCTGGGGGTGAGCTGTGTCTCCGGTCCACAATGCCGGTGTGCCGACACTGATCGGTTCGGTGCAGAGGGCGCTGAGGCTGTTGGAAGCCGCGGGATCCCATAGCGGGGGAGCCCCGGCGAAGCAGCTGGCGCGTGAGGCCGGGCTCCCGCTTCCCACCGCCTACCACCTGCTGCGCACCCTGACGCACGAGGGCTATCTCCGCAGAGAGTGCGGAGTCTTCGTACTCGGCGACGCGGCCGGCAGGCTGGCCGGCGGGGGACTCCAGCAGAAACGTCGCAGCATGATCCTCGACTCGCTCGCGCACTTCCGTGACGTCGTCGGCGCACCCGTCTACTTCGCGGTCTACCGCGAGGGTGAAATCGAGGTCGTGGGGGTCTCGGACACCCCGGGCAGTCCGGCCTGCGAGGAGTGGGCCGACTTCCGCGAGACGGGGTACGCGCACGCCATCGGGCAGTGCCTGCTCGGCCAGCTCGACGAGGACGCGCGCAAGGACTATTACGACCGCCATCCGGTGGAGGCCATCACCCCTTATACCGTGCGCGATCTGCGCTCCCTGGAGAACCGGATCGGGGCCCTCGGGCGAATGCAGCCTGTAATCGAGCGGCAGGAATATGCCCTCGGCACGGTCTGCGCCGCCATCCCCATCACGGCCGGGGATGCGGCCGCGACTATGGCCATTTCCTTGCCCCTGCATCAGGAAGATCGATTGCTGTATGTAGTCGATCGACTACGGAGTGAAGTAGGCGCGCTGTTGAGTACCCTCTCGTTCTCTATCAGTATCTGAAAACTCACTCCTTGTGATCTGCTAGCGCTTCCACCACTCTTGTCAAGAGGGCCCTGGGGGATCATTCCTGGCCACTTCCACTACAGCGGGGTAGTCAATGCGCGAGTCGGTACAGGCAGAGGTCATGATGAGCTTCCTCGTTTCCGAGGAGCTCTCGTTCCGGATCCCGGTGGAACTCCGGTACGACACCCGTGATCCCTACGCAGTCCGCCTGACTTTCCACCTTCCCGGAGACGCGCCCGTGACCTGGGCGTTCGGCCGGGAGCTCCTCCTCGACGGCATCAACAAGCCATGCGGTGACGGCGACGTGCACATCGCCCCCACCAGCCCCGAGGAGTTGTCCGACGTCCACATCCGCCTCCAGGTCGGCGGCGACCGGGCCCTGTTCCGCGCCAGCGCGGCGCCGCTCGTCGCGTTCCTCGACCGCACGGACCGGCTCGTTCCGCTCGGACAGGAACGCAACACCGGCGACTTCGAGGAGCACCTCGACGAGGCGCTCGGCAGAATCCTGGCCGAGTCGCAGCAGAACGAGCAGAACGCCGGCTGACGCACCGCCCAGCCTGAACCGTCGTTCAGCGCTTGCGCCGACGGCCCCGGCCGCGGACCGGTCCAGAGGCCGGGGCCGCGGCCGCCGCCGGAGCGGCGCCCGGGGATTCCGGCCGGTCGGCCGAGACCACCAGTGCGGCTAGTGCCGTCGTCACGGGCACCGAGGCCACCAGCCCGATCGAGCCCACGAGGGTCCGTACGATCTCCACCGCGACCAGCTCGCTGTTCGCCACCGATCCCATGCTGCTGTTGGCGATCGAGAACAGCAGGAGCAGGGGGAGCGCGGCGCCCGCGTAGGCCAGCACCAGGGTGTTGACCACCGACGCGATGTGGTCGCGGCCGATCCGGATGGCGGCCCGGTACAGGGACCGGGGCCCCATCGACGGGTCGGCCTGATGGAGTTCCCAGACTGCCGAGGTCTGGGTGACCGTCACATCGTCGAGCACACCCAGCGATCCGATGATCACCCCGGCCAGCAGCAGGCCGCTCATGTCGATGTCCGGGTAGAGCCCGTGGATCAGACCGGTGTTGTCGTCGGTGTTGCCGCTGAGGAAGGCCCAGTCGATGAACACCGACCCCAACAGCCCGATGAGCAGCAGCGACACGAGTGTGCCGAGGACCGCAACCGACGTACGGGCGGTCAGGCCGTGGCACATGTAGAGCGCGATCAGCATGATCGCGCTCGCCCCCACCACCGCGACCACCAGCGGGTTCGACCCCTGGAGGATGGCGGGGAGGATGAAGAGCGTCAGCACGCCGAAGCTGACGACCAGGGCGATCAGCGCGAACAGCCCGCGCATCCGCCCGACGAGTACGACCGACAGCGCGAAGATGCCCGCCAGCACCGCGAGCGGGAGCTTGCGGTTCACGTCGATCACCGAGTACTGGAGGTCGCGGGGCGCGTCCGGTGCGTAGGCCACCACCACCTCCTGACCGTCCGCCAACTGCCGTGGTGCGCCAGGCTGGACGATCTCCACGAAGGTGCGTCCCCGGTCCGGGCCGCTCCCGATCTCGACCGTGGCCTTCTTGCACTCACCGGTCTGCGCGCCCCGGGCCCCGCCACCCGGCGCGGTCGGGGTCCCGCCCGCCGCCGGTACCTGTGCGGCGTTCACGGATTTGCAGTCGACGTGTTCCAGCGAGACGACTCTGGCCTGCTGCGTCTGCCGGTCGAAGCCCACCCCGGTCCGCTCGTGGGCGGGGGTGCCGCCGGGCCAGAGCACCACCAGGCCGACGAAGACCGCTGCGGCGAAGGGGATCAGTACGGCCGCGATGACCTTGCGCAGATGCTTCGAGACGGGGGCGGCGGGGCCGTGGCCGTGACTGTGTGAATGCCCGGAGGAATGTCCGTGGCCGTCGTGGGTGTGACCGGTGTGGACACCGGGGTCCGTGGGCTCGATGGGGGGCTGCGGCGAAGACGTCACCAGCAGATCATCGCAAGAGATGAGGGGGCCCACTGTTCAGCACGCCATGGATGACGCTAGCGTGGGGGCTACTTTGCACAACGCGGGAGCTCGGAGCACCGGGCTGAGAGGACGCTGATCACCGTACGCGCATCACAGATGCGTACGGGAGGAGGCTGCGTCGACCGCCGAACCTGTTACCGGGTAATGCCGGCGTAGGGAGATAGGTCTCATGACCATTCAGGACGCACGCACGCCTGCCGTCAGCCAGGAAGCCGACGGCGGGGCCGAGCGCAAGCCCGGCTGGCACAAGGGCTACGTGGCGGGCTCCCGCCCCGACATCCGGGTGCCGGTCCGCCAGGTCCACCTCACCAACGGCAAGGACGTGACGCTGTACGACACGTCCGGTCCGTACACCGACCCGCAGATCGAGACCGATGTGCGGCGCGGCCTCGCCCCGCTGCGCGAGAACTGGATCATCGGCCGCGGGGACACCGAGGAGTACGCCGGCCGCCCCGTCCGCCCCGAGGACGACGGCATCAAGCACACCTCGCCGCGCGGTGGCCTCAAGAACCTCGACGCGGTTTTCCCCGGCCGCCCCCGCCAGCCCCGCCGGGGCCGTGACGGCGCCGCCGTCACGCAGCTCGCGTACGCCCGCCGGGGCGAGATCACCCCGGAGATGGAGTACGTCGCGATCCGCGAGAACGTCTCCCCCGAGGTCGTCCGCGAGGAGATCGCCGCGGGCCGCGCGGTCCTCCCGGCGAACGTGAACCACCCCGAGATCGAGCCGATGATCATCGGCAAGAAGTTCCTGGTGAAGGTCAACGCCAACATCGGCAACTCCGCCGTCACCTCCTCCATCGAGGAGGAGGTGGAGAAGATGACCTGGGCGACCCGCTGGGGTGCGGACACGGTCATGGACCTCTCGACGGGCCGCAACATCCACACCACCCGCGAGTGGGTGCTGCGCAACTCGCCCGTGCCGATCGGCACCGTGCCGCTCTACCAGGCGCTGGAGAAGGTCGACGGCCGCGCCGAGGAGCTGACCTGGGAGATCTACAAGGACACGGTCATCGAGCAGGCCGAGCAGGGCGTCGACTACATGACGGTCCACGCCGGCGTGCTGCTGCCGTACGTACCGCTGACCGCCCGCCGCAAGACCGGCATCGTCTCGCGCGGCGGCTCGATCATGGCCGCCTGGTGCCTCGCGCACCACAAGGAGAACTTCCTCTACACCAACTTCGAGGAGCTCTGCGAGATCCTGGCGACGTACGACGTCACCTACTCCCTCGGTGACGGTCTGCGCCCCGGTTCCATCGCGGACGCCAACGACGCGGCGCAGTTCGCCGAACTGAAGACGCTGGGCGAGCTCAACACCATCGCCAAGCGCCACAACGTCCAGACGATGATCGAGGGCCCGGGCCACGTCCCGATGCACAAGATCAAGGAGAACATCGACCTCCAGCAGGAGATCTGCGAGGAGGCGCCGTTCTACACGCTCGGTCCGCTGACCACGGACGTCGCGCCCGCGTACGACCACATCACCTCGGGCATCGGCGCCGCGATGATCGCCTGGTGGGGCACGGCGATGCTCTGCTACGTCACGCCCAAGGAGCACCTGGGCCTGCCCAACCGCGACGACGTCAAGACCGGCGTCATCACGTACAAGATCTCCGCGCACGCGGCGGACCTGGCCAAGGGGCACCCGGGCGCGCAGGAGTGGGACGACGCCCTGTCCGACGCGCGGTTCGAGTTCCGCTGGGAGGACCAGTTCAACCTGGCCCTGGACCCGGACACGGCCCGTGAGTTCCACGACGAGACCCTGCCCGCCGAGCCGGCCAAGACCGCGCACTTCTGCTCCATGTGCGGTCCGAAGTTCTGCTCGATGAAGATCTCGCAGGACATCCGCCGAGAGCACGGCGGAGACCTGAAGGCCGACGAGATCCAGGCCGGAATGGCGGAGAAGTCCGCCGAGTTCGCGGCTTCGGGCAACCGCGTCTACCTGCCGCTGGCCGACTGAGTCAGCCGGCAGGGCGACACGGACCCGGCTGACGGGCGGACCCGCGACCCATGGGGGGAGTCGCGGGCCCGCCCGTTTTTTCGTGCCGTCGGACAGATGGGTCGGGCACGCGGTCGTCATGCGGCCGACATGCGCCATTGGAGTCGCCGCGATAGTCCGATAAGTGGACTTGCCTGCGGGGTATCCCGCCGCGGACGGCATCGGTTCCCACGCTACCGATGTGGCCGACGAGGCCCACCACGATCGTTCGACCGGTTTCGAGAAGGAGTGGTATGCGTCCTGAGAACAGGTCCAGGCCGGCCCTGGGCCCGCTGCCGAGGAGCAGCCGGCGCAAGGCGGGCACGCTCGCATCGCTGGCACTGGTGATGGTGGGGGTGGCCAGCCCCGCCGTCGCCGTGGCGCAGAGTACCCAGGCGGCCGAGCGGGTCAGCGCGGCGACCCCCGCGGGCGGGGACCACTGCAGGCCGGACGGCCATCATCACCGCCCGGACCACCGCCCGGACCACCGTCCGGACCAGGGACCGGACCAGGGACCGGACCAGGGACCGGACTTCAACCCGGACGAGGGTCCCTGGGCGGCGGGCCTGATGGCCGGCCCCAACGGCGACGACAGGTGTGAGGAGGGGAGGCCCGGACCGGCAGGGCCGACGGGCGCCACAGGCGCCACCGGGGCGACGGGTGCGGACGGCGCCGACGGCGCGGACGGTGCTACGGGTGCCACCGGTGCGGATGGTGCGCCCGGCGCCACGGGCGCCACAGGCGCGACGGGTGCGGATGGTGCGCCTGGTGCCACGGGCGCTACGGGTGCCACCGGTGCGGATGGTGCGCCCGGCGCCACGGGTGCCACGGGCGCGACCGGCGCCACGGGCGCGGACGGTGCCACCGGTGCCACGGGCAGCACCGGCACCTCCGGGCTGAACGGCGCTGACGGTGCCACCGGGGCGACCGGTGCCACGGGTGCGGACGGCGCCGTCGGCGCCACGGGAGCCACTGGCGCCACCGGCCCCTGCAGCGACATCGACAGCATCGCGCCGTCGGGCACCGAGTCGTTCAGCGCCGCCCTCACGAACGGCATCGCCTACGCCGGCCGAGCGACCACGACCGGAGGCGTGCCGGTCTGGCAGAACATCACGGACGCGGACAACCCGGGCTTCCCGTTCGGCAGAGCCTGCGGCATCTCCATCATCGACCAGGGCAACAATGCCTTCATTCAGGTCCTGACCACGGACAACAGGGTCTACCAGACCCACGGCGACACCAACATGAACAACTTCATCTGGGACGAGGGCTGGATCGAACTGAGCCCCGGCCCGACCGGAGTCCTGCGCGGCAAGTCCTTCAAGGGAGACATGATGCTCGGAGCTCCCCCGAACCGCCTCCGCTAGGAGAGCCAGCGCGGAGGGGCCGGACGCATCCCGGATCTGGCGGATGCGTCCGGCCCCTCGGTCATACGCCGACAGCGCGTCCCCTCAGGCCACCACCTGGTACTCCGGCCCCAGCTTGGACAGCGCGAACGCGCGGTTCTCACCCACCCGTTCGCGCTGGCTCTCCGGAAGCCCGCCCTCCCGCAGGAGGCGGTCGCAGCACTCCAGCGACTCCTCGTACGCGCCGACCCAGTAGGCGGCGACCGCGAGCTCGTCGAGCGCGCGCCACTCGTACCAGTCGAACTCCACGAACAGGATGTCCTCGGGGCGCGGGATCCGCGCCGCCTGGCGGGCGAACAGGTACGCCAGCTGGAAGCGGCCGTCGAGGCGGCACAGGCGCGCCAGATCACCGAGCGCCTCCGCCCGCCCGGGGCGGCTCTCGTGGGCGCGGAGGTAGCGGTCCGTCACCTCGGCCGGCGGCCGCCGGAGCCGCGCCGCGAGCCGGGCCGCGTAGAGCTGGGCGCAGTAGGCCTCCTCGGCGAAGCCGCCCATGGACGCCCGCCGGTCGTAGGCGGCCAGGGACTTCTCCGGCTCGCCCGCGTCGCGCCAGCTCTGGGCGAGATAAAAGGCGTAGCGCGCGTTCTCGGGTTCCTTGAGCAGGCCCTTTTCGAGGATCTCGGCATCGCGGAGGTACTTGTCCCGGTCGCTGCCTTCGCCCTGGCGGGCTCCTCCGCCGACGATGCGGATATGGAAGCCTTCGAGTACTCCGCGGGTGAACGGCTCGTCGCAGTCGAGGTACTCGTGCAGCACGCCGACGTATTTCCAGGGCAATCGGGTGGAGACGAGGGCCGGCCGCCAGTGGATGACGGGACGGTGGTGCACCGCGACGCCGTACGAATCGAAGGTGAGCTCCGGCATACGGAATCCGGAATCGATTTCGATCACGTCGTCGGCGTCGACGAACAGCAGGTAGTCCGCGCTGGAGCGGGCCAGGTCGATCGCCTCGGTGCGGCTTCCGTCGAATCCCTTCCAGGGGCGTTCGTGCAGGACACCGGGGAGATCACCGAGGAATTCCCGGATGATCTCCTGGGTGCCGTCCGTCGACCCGGTGTCCACGATCACCCAGGTGTCGATCAAAGGGCGTACGGATTCGAGACAGCGCCTGATCACCGCGGCCTCGTTCTTCACGATCATGTTCAGGCAGATTTTTGCTTTCACGGATCCCGTCCACGGTGGGGGTGAAGACGATCGTGAGGCGACCGTAGGGATCCGGCCAAAGGGGTGCAAGGAAGCCACGAGGAGAGCCGCCATTGGGGCCCTGTCGCTGGTCCGATGAGATGACTGACGCGCGGGGCGACCGGTGCTTCCAATCCGATTTACCCACTATGGGCAAGGCGGCCCGTCCGGGCCGATCGCACATGGTTCCAATCGGTTTCGAGAAGGAGCGGCGTATATGAGCCCCGTGAACAGGACCAGGTCACCCCTTGGGCCGGTGGCCCGGCGGAGTGCTTTGGTGAAGGGAGGCACGCTGGCGTCACTCGCCCTGGTGGTGGCGGGCATCGCCAGCCCGGCGTTCGCCACCGCGCAGAGCATCGAGGCGCCCGAGACGGTCCGGGTGGCCGGTCCGGCCGGCGGCGGAGACTGCAAGGCGAAGCAGGACTCGAACTACGACCCGAGAACCGCCGGCACCCAGGCGGGTGCCCGCGGCGGCGACGACGACTGCGAGGGCCTGCGGGGGCCGACGGGTCCCACGGGGCCGCGCGGCCCGCGGGGCGAGCCGGGCGAGGACGGGGCCGACGGCGCCACAGGGGCGACGGGCGCCACGGGTCCGTGCACCGCCCTCGCCGCCTACAAGCCCAACGCGGCCACGGAGGTCAAGGCGGTCCTGGTGAACGGGCAGGCCTGGGTCGGCATCCGAAGCCTCACCCCGGCACCGCCGGATGACTTCGAGTGGAACAACCTGAGCAACAACACCGCCTTCCCCGCCGGGGCGTGCGGCATCTCGGTCAGTGACCAGGCCGGCCTCGTCAACGTCGAGACGGTGGCTCCCGACGGGCGCGTCTGGGAGACCACCTGCACGACGGATCCGGGGAACAACCCTCCGTCCCTCACGTGCGCCGCCCCGTGGGCCCCGGTGAACGTGCTGGTGGACAGCCCGCCGCTGCGTACCCGGGCCGACGAGGCCATGGCCCACAACCACCTGCCGAAGGCGCTGAAGTAGTCCCGGGGCCGGCGGGAGCGTCTACTCCGGCCGGTGGTCCGGGCCGCCGAAGTCCGGGCTGGTGAAGTCCGGAGGCGTGTAGCCGGGAGGGGAGCCCTGTGACGGGGCTCCCGGACTGGTGAAGTCGGGCCGGGTGTACCCCAGACTGGGGATGCGCCCGGCCCCTGGCGTGCGGGGGGTCGGGAAACCCGGGCCCGCGCTCGGATCGGCCAGCGCGTCCCGCAGGAACGGGATGATGCCGCGCTCCAGCAGGGCGTGCCGCCAGGCCTCGCGGGCCCGCGCCACCTCGTCGGGTATCGCCTCGGTCTCGTCCGCCGCCACCTCGGTCGCGCTGTTGCGGACGGCGGTGACCAGCAGGCCGATCACGGCGAAGAGCAGGGCGGCCGCGGTGAGCGCGCCGAAGAGCCAACCGGTCGTCAGCATCGTCTGCGCGAAGGCCGGTTCCGGTTCGATCATCTTCAGGATGTAGCCGACGAGCAGGAAGATCAGCATGGCGGTGCCCGCCAGGACGGGTGCGAGGACGGCGACCACGGCGCTGACGCCCGCGCCGCCGCCGCTCCGGTCCTCGCCCTCGTCCTCGATCGCGGCGGGTGCGCCGAGCAGCTGGTCGCGCCGCTCCCCGCGGACCTTCACATAGTGGCCGTACTCGGCAGCGGCGGCCGCCGCCAGCAGGGCGCTGGCGCCCTGGGCCATCGTGCGCAGCTGTTCGGCGTTCAGCCGCTCGCCGAGAGAGGCGAGTTCGGGCCGCTGGTCCGCGGCGCGCAGTGCCTCGTCGATGAGCCGGTCGAACTCCGGTCGGTCTTCGGTCAGCAGGTGCGGAGCGCTGGTCATGTGCATCCCCCGATGCTCCGTAGAAGCCGGTTTGCCGCGCGTAGACCCGGGTGCCGGCTGAAACGGAGGAGAGCCTGCTACGGATAGGGCGATGGTAGAGCGCCCACGCCACACCGTGACAGGGGCTTTCCGGAAATACCCCTCTGCGTGAGCTCTCAGTCGCTCAGCGGAAGTCGTACGACGAGCAGCTTGCCCGCCATCGTCACTCCGCCGTCCATCGCGATGGCGAGCCCGTCCGCGTAGACGTGCGGGCCGTCCACGGCCTCCGGGCCGCGCGCGTCGTCGCCGTCCTCCGTGCCCACCTCGCCCAGCAGGTACGGGATCGGGCTGTGGCCGTGCACGACGCGGCTGCCGCCGTAGGTGTCGAGGAGTTCACGGACGGCCTGCGGGCCGGTCTCCTCGTCGCGGAAGGCGAACCGCTTGGTGAACTTCCGGAAGAGATCCCACGTGATGTCCACGTCGCCACGATTGAGGAGCTCGTGGATGGTGTCGTTGACGTCCTCGATGGAGTCGCCGTAGTCGAGGTAGGCGGTGGTGTCGGAGTGCAGCAGCAGGTGGCCCTCCTCCAGCACGGCCGCGTCCAGCCGCGACATCCACTGCAGGTGTACGTCCTGCAGGCGCTCCATGTCGGTGCGCTGGCCGCCGTTGAGCAGCCAGGCCGCCTGGAAGGTGGCGGTGCCGGCGCCGGAGACGACGGGGGTGTCGCCGAACCGCTTGGCGCCGATGAGCAACAGCTCGTGATTGCCCATCAGGGCCTTGCAGTAGCCGCCGGCGGCGGCCGCCTCGGCGGACAGCCGCATGACGAGGTCGATGACGCCGATGCCGTCGGGGCCGCGGTCGGTGAAGTCGCCGAGGAACCAGAGCCGGGCGTTGCCCGCGGACCAGCGGCACTCCGAGTCGATCAGGCCCTGGGCCTGCAGCTCGGTGACGAGCTCGTCGAGGTAGCCGTGGACGTCGCCGACGACGTAGAGCGGGCCGGGTCCGGCGGTGTCCTGCGGGACGTACTGGACCTGGACGGTGTCGCCGGGGCCGCCGCCGAGCGAGCCGGGGCTGATGACGGGGAGGTCCCGGTAGGTCGGGGTGTAGCCGTCGGGCACGTCCTCCTCGGGACCCTGGCTCGTCGCCCGCACCGGCTCGGCCTCGGCGCGCGTGTCGGCGTCGGCGTGTCCCTGCGGCTGCGGGTGGCCCTGGGGGCCCGCGTGCGGGTGCTCCTCGCGGCGCGGGTCGTGGCGGGCGCCGTGGCGCGGATCCTGACGCGGGTCGTGGTGCGGGACCGGCGGCGCGGGAGGCGCGGTACGAGCGGGCGGCGCGGGAGGCTGCGGCGTGTCCTCGGGCTGCCGCGGCACGGCGGCCTGTGCGGCGTCCTCGTAGTACGCGGGGTATTCGCCGTACACGGGGGCCTCGTCCGGCATACCGGTGGATACGGCGTACCGCGCGGCGGGTTCGGTGACTGGCACCCGGAAGTCCCGCAGCGTTTCCGTCCGCATCGCGGGTCCCTGACCGGCCCCCTGAGTCATCGACCCCTCCACCACCGTCGCGCTGCCGTACACCTGCGGACCCTCCTGACCTCCGGGGAGGAGGGTCCGTGATGTCGTGCGCCCATCATAGGAATGCGGCTCGCGCTGTGTGACGCACCAGGGGTGGTGAATCCTTTGCGGAGCGTATCGTTCCTACCATTTTTGCCCGATATCGGCGCTGCTGAAATCTTGGACCGTCCGATGATCAGGCCGACCGGGCGGTCTGGCGGTCAGTCCTGGGCCGGAGATCGAGGCGGGCTGACGGTCGTACGGGGCTGCCTGCGCTGCGACGAGGTACGGATGATCAGCTCGGTCGGGACGACCTGTTCGACGGGGCGTCCCGTGTCCACGCCCTCGATCGCGTCGATGAGCAACTGCACGACGGCGGTGCCGATGCGGCGCGGTTTGAGGGACAGGGTGGTGATGGGCGGCTCGGTGTTGGCGTACACGGTGGACTCGCTGCAGCAGACGAGCAGCAGGTCCTCGGGGACGCGCAGGCCGTAGCGGCGGGCGGCGGCGAGCAGGTCGGTGCCGTTGGGGTCGAAGAGCCCGTAGACGGCGTCGGGGCGGTCGGGGCGGGCGAGGAGCCGGTCGGCGGCCACGGCGCCCGCGCACGGGTCGTGGGCGGGGTAGGACTCGTAGACGGGGTCCTGGCCGACGCGCTCGCACCAGTTGAGGTACGCGGTGGTGGACAGGCGGGTGTAGGTGTCGGTGGTGGTGCCGGTCAGCAGCCCGATCCGGCGGGCGCCGGCGGCGGCGAGGTGGTCGAGGAGGCCGAGCACGGCGGCCTCGTGGTCGTTGTCGACCCAGGCGGTGACGGGGAGGGAGCCGGCGGGCCGGCCGTCCGAGACGACGGGCAGGCCCTGGCGGACCAGCTCGGTGACGACGGGGTCGTGGTCGGAGGGGTCGATCACGACGGTGCCGTCGAGAGCCACGTTCGACCACACGTCGTGGCGCGAGGTGGCGGGGAGGATGACGAGTGCGTAGCCGCGGGCGAGCGCCGCCGAGGTGGCGGCCCTGGCCATCTCGGCGAAGTAGGCGAATTCGGTGAAGGTGAAAGGTTCATCCCCGTACGTGGTCACGGTCAGGCCGATGAGGCCGGACTTGCCGGTACGGAGGGTGCGGGCGGCGGCCGACGGGCGGTAGCCGAGCCGGTCGGCGACTTCGCGAACATGGCGGCGGGTGGCGTCGGGCAGCCGTCCCTTGCCATTGAGCGCGTCGGAGACGGTCGTGATGGAGACGCCCGCCGCGGCGGCCACGTCCCTGATGCCGGCCCGGCCCTGTCGGCCGGCGGCCCGCCGGGTGGTCTCGGTCCGGCTCACCTGATGCTTCCCTGCTGCTGTCATGGCGAGCCGATAGTAGGGCTCGGTGGGGCGGGTGGTCCGGGTGCATATGCACCCGTTGACAGGCACGTTTCTGCGTGGTTCACCACCCGTAATGACCTTGGAAACAAAGGCATTTGATCGCGGGGGTCGATGGGGGAGCTTGTCGGCGGGACGGGGCATGCCAAACCGGCGCGGTTTTGGGCCGACCGCAACTCACCTGCACGAGGGATGCGCGCCACGGCGTAGGCCACCGGCGCGCGCATATATGCGTGCGCTCCCCCGCATTCCAGGCGCCCCCATTCTCGGAAGGGCGGAATCCTCATAAGGTGAGCAGTATTGAGTCGACGGCGACGTCGTACGGGACGGTCGAGGAGGACCTGCGGTGAGCGAGAACAGCCCGAAGCTGCGCGCCGAGCTGGACGGCATTCCGACATACAAGCCCGGCAAGCCGGCTGCCGCGGGCGGGCCCGTCGCGTACAAGCTGTCCTCGAACGAGAACCCGTACCCGCCCCTGCCGGGGGTGCTGGAGAGCGCGGTCACGGCGGCGGGGAGCTTCAACCGGTACCCCGACATGGCCTGCACCGGCCTGGTGAACGAGATCGCCGAGCGGTTCGGCGTGCCGGTCGAGCACGTGGCCACGGGCACCGGTTCGGTGGGCGTGGCCCAGTCGCTGATCCAGTCCACGGCCGGCCCGGGCGACGAGGTCATGTACGCCTGGCGCTCCTTCGAGGCGTACCCGATCATCACGCAGATCTCGGGCGCGACCTCGGTGCAGGTCCCGTTGACCGACGGGGACGTGCACGACCTGGACGCCATGGCCGCGGCGATCACCGAGCGGACCCGGCTGATCTTCGTCTGCAATCCGAACAACCCCACCGGCACCGCCGTGCGCCGGGAGGAGCTGGAGCGCTTTCTGGACCGGGTGCCCTCGGACGTCCTGGTGGTCCTGGACGAGGCGTACCGCGAGTTCGTGCGCGACACGGACGTCCCGGACGGCATCGAGCTGTACCGCGACCGCCCCAACGTCGCCGTGCTGCGTACGTTCTCCAAGGCGTACGGGCTGGCCGGTCTGCGGGTCGGCTTCGCGGTGGCGCACGAGCGGGTGGCGGCGGCGCTGCGCAAGACGGCGGTGCCCTTCGGCGTCAGCCAGCTCGCGCAGGACGCGGCGGTCGCCTCGCTGCGGGCCGAGGACGAGCTGATGGGCCGCGTCGGAGCCCTGGTGGGCGAGCGTGCGAGGGTCCACGGGGCGCTGCTGGCGCAGGGCTGGACGGTGCCGGACACGCAGGCGAACTTCGTGTGGATGCGGCTGGGCGAGCGGACCGCGGAGTTCGCGGCCGCCTGCGAGAAGGCCGGTGTGGTGGTCCGGCCCTTCGCGGGCGAGGGCCTTCGGGTCACGATCGGCGAGCCCGAGGCGAACGACCTCTTCCTGCACACGGCGGAGGCGTTCTTCAAGGAGCTCTAGGCTCCGGACTCCGTGGGGCGGAGGAGCCGGCCGGGAGGGTTCAGGCCAGTTCCACGCGCACGGGGTCGCCGTCGCGGACGGTGGACAGCAGGCGGGGGTCGCCGTCGAACGAGCCGAGCACGTTGCACGGGCTCGCCAGGCGGCTCTCGCCGGTGCGCGAGATGGGCGTCGGGCCGTAGGGCAGCGCGAGGGCGTCGCCCTCGGTCCAGAACGCGACGGTGCCGGGCTCGACGACCTGACGGGCGTCGGCCTCCAGCGCCGCGGAGACGCCGGTGTCGAAGTAGACCTCCTCACCCCAGGTGTTCGCGGAAGCGGAGATCGGAAGGGCCTCGATCAGCGCCTTGCTGGTCGGGGTCTCGTGCAGGGTTGCCGTGAGCTGGCCCGCAGGCCAGGAGATTCGAATCTGCATGAGCCAAATTCAACAATCTGTTGAATGGATTGGCTAGGGGTACCCCGGGTGAAGGTCGCCGAAAGCGGTGCGCCATAATGCTTGTGAATGTGAACGCGTTCACAAGCGCGCCTGCTTCCTCCCGCTTTGGGTGGGCTCTGGAGGCGGATCTCCCTTGTGATCGCGGCGACACGAAGGAGACGAGGACGTGGACCTGGCTCTGGCGCCAGAAACCCTGGCTCGATGGCAGTTCGGCATCACCACCGTCTATCACTTCCTCTTCGTGCCCCTCACGATCTCGCTCGCCGCGCTCACCGCCGGCCTGCAGACCGCCTGGGTGCGCACCGGGAAGGAGAAGTACCTCAGGGCCACCAAGTTCTGGGGCAAGCTTTTCTTGATCAATATCGCGATGGGTGTCGTCACCGGCATCGTCCAGGAGTTCCAGTTCGGAATGAACTGGTCCGACTACTCGCGGTTCGTCGGCGACATCTTCGGTGCCCCGCTCGCCTTCGAAGCGCTGATCGCCTTCTTCTTCGAGTCCACCTTCATCGGACTGTGGATCTTCGGCTGGGACAAGCTGCCCAAGAGGATCCACCTGGCCTGCATCTGGATGGTGTCCATCGGCACCATCCTGTCCGCCTACTTCATCCTGGCGGCCAACTCCTGGATGCAGCACCCCGTCGGGTACCGGATCAACGAGGAGCGCGGTCGAGCCGAGCTCACCGACTTCTGGCTGGTACTCACCCAGAACACCGCCCTCACCCAGTTCTTCCACACCATGACGGCCGCCTTCCTCGTCGGCGGCGCGTTCATGGCCGGCATATCCGCCTACCACCTGGCGCGCAGGAAGCACGTCCCGGTGATGCGCAGCTCGCTGCGCCTGGGCCTGGTCGTCCTGATCATCGCCGGCATGGGCACGGCGATCAGCGGTGACCTCCTGGGCAAGGTCATGTTCAAGCAGCAGCCCATGAAGATGGCCGCCGCCGAGGCCCTCTGGGACGGCGAAGCGCCCGCGCCCTTCTCCGTCTTCGCCTACGGAGACGTCGAGAAGGGCCACAACAAGGTGGCCGTCGAGATCCCCGGTCTGCTGTCGTTCCTCGCCAACGACGACTTCACCTCCTTCGTTCCGGGCATCAACGACGTCAACAAGACCGAGCAGGAGAAGTTCGGGCCGGGCGACTACCGGCCCAACATCCCGGTCGCGTACTGGGGCTTCCGCTGGATGATCGGCTTCGGCATGGCCTCGCTCGGCGTGGGCGTGCTGGGGCTCTGGCTGACCCGCAGGAAGTTCCTGCTGCCGCCGGGGCTGCGCACCGGGGAGGACGAGGTCCCGAACCTGGTGCTCTTCAGGAAGGCGCTGAGCCCCAGGATCGGCAACCTCTACTGGATCGTCGCCCTCTGGACCATGGGCTTCCCGCTCATCGCCAACTCCTGGGGCTGGATCTTCACCGAGATGGGCCGCCAGCCGTGGGTGGTCTACGGAGTGCTGCGCACCCGCGACGCGGTCTCGCCGCACGTCTCACAGGGCGAGGTGCTCACCTCGATGATCGGCTTCACCCTGCTCTACGCGGTGCTGGCCGTGATCGAGGTCAGGCTCCTGGTCAAGTACGTCAAGATCGGCCCGCCGGAGCTCACCGAGGCCGACCTCAACCCGCCCACCAAGATCGGCGGGGACGACAAGAACCCCGACCGGCCGATGGCCTTCTCGTACTGAGGCTGAGGAGAACGCACCATGGAGCTCCACGACGTCTGGTTCGTGCTGATCGCCGTCCTGTGGATCGGCTACTTCTTCCTGGAGGGCTTCGACTTCGGCATCGGGGTACTGACCAAGCTGCTCGCCCGAGACCGTACGGAGAAGCGGGTACTGATCAACACGATCGGGCCCGTGTGGGACGGCAACGAGGTCTGGCTGCTCACGGCCGGCGGTGCGACCTTCGCCGCCTTCCCCGACTGGTACGCCACCCTCTTCTCCGGCTTCTACCTGCCGCTGCTGGTCATCCTGGTCTGCCTGATCATCCGCGGGGTGGCCTTCGAGTACCGGCACAAGCGCCCCGAGGACAGGTGGCAGACCAACTGGGAACACGCGATCTTCTGGACCTCCCTGATCCCCGCCTTCCTGTGGGGCGTGGCCTTCGCCAACATCGTGCGCGGGGTGAAGATCGACCAGGACAAGGAGTACGTCGGGAGCCTCCTCGACCTGCTCAACGTCTACTCGCTCCTCGGCGGCCTGGTCACCCTCACGCTGTTCACCTTCCACGGTGCGGTGTTCGCCTCGCTCAAGACCGTCGGTGACATCCGGGACCGTGCGCGCGGGACGGCGACCGTGCTGGGTCTCGTCGCCGCCGTGCTGGCTCTGGTCTTCCTGATCTGGACCCAGGTCTCGCGCGGCGACGGCAAGAGCCTGGCCGCCATGGCGGTGGCGGTGCTGGCCCTGCTCGGCGCGCTCGGCTTCAACCTGGCGGGACGCGAGGGCTGGTCGTTCGCCCTGTCCGGGATCACCATCGCGGCGGCCGTGGCGATGCTCTTCCTGACGCTCTTCCCGAACGTGATGCCCTCCTCGCTCGACGCAGCCTGGAACCTCACGGTCACCAACGCCTCGTCCAGCCCCTACACGCTGAAGATCATGACCTGGCTGGCCGCCGTGGCCACCCCGCTCGTGCTGCTCTACCAGGGCTGGACGTACTGGGTGTTCCGCAAGCGGATCGGTACGCAGCACATCGTCGACGCGCACTGAGCCTGGAGGGATGTTTCACGTGAAACCGATCGACTCGCGCCTGCTCCGGTACGCCCGTTCCACCCGTCTCTTCCTGGGGGCGGTGGTGGCTCTGGGACTGGCCGGGGCGGGTCTGGTCGTCGGTCAGGCGATGCTCATCGCCGAGATCGTGGTCGGTGCCTTCGAGGAGGGCCTCGACAGCGCCGCACTGCGTACACCGCTGCTCCTGCTCGCCGCGGTGGCGCTCGGCAGGGCGCTGATCGCATGGCTGACGGAGCTGGCCGCACACCGCGCGAGCGCGGCGGTCAAGTCGGAGCTGCGCCGGCGGCTGCTGGACCGGGCGGCGGAGATCGGGCCCGGGCGCCGCAGTGGTAGGCGGACCGGGTCGCTAATCTCCCTGGCCACCCGGGGCGTGGACGCGCTCGACGACTACTTCTCCCGCTACCTGCCCCAGTTGGGGCTCGCGGTCGTGGTGCCGGTGGCGGTGCTCGCCCGTATCGTCACCGAGGACTGGGTGTCGGCGGCCATCATCGTGGTCACCCTCCCCCTGATCCCGGTGTTCATGGTCCTCATCGGCATGGCCACCCAGTCCCGGATGGACCGCCAGTGGCGGCTCCTCTCGCGGCTGTCGGGACATTTCCTGGACGTGGTGGCCGGCCTCCCCACGCTGAAGGTGTTCGGCCGGGCGAAGGCGCAGGCCGAATCGATCCGCAAGATCACCGATGACTACCGGCGGGCGACGATGCGGACGCTGCGCATCGCGTTCCTGTCGTCCTTCGCCCTGGAACTGCTGGCGACCCTGTCGGTCGCGCTGGTGGCGGTGACCATCGGCATGCGGTTGGTCCACGGCGAACTGGACCTCTACACCGGTCTGGTCATCCTCATCCTGGCGCCCGAGGCCTACCTGCCGTTGCGGCAGGTGGGAGCGCAGTACCACGCGGCCGCGGAAGGGCTGGCGGCCGCCGAGGAGATCTTCGAGGTCCTGGAGACCCCCACCGACGGCCCGGCGGGTACGGCGTCCCTGCCGGGCGGCGTCCCCCTGCGCATCGAGATCGACGGGGTCGCCGTCCGCTACGAGGGGCGCGACGAGGACTCGCCCCGTTGCGTCTCGCTGACCGTCGGACCGGGGGAGTGCGTGGCCCTCACCGGTCCCAGCGGGGCCGGCAAGTCCACCCTGCTCCAGGTGCTGCTGGGATTCGTGCGGCCGACCGCCGGGCGGGTACGCATCGCGGGCACGGACCTGGCCGAACTGTCCCCCGAGCACTGGCGGCAGCAGATCGCCTGGGTGCCGCAGCGGCCGCACCTCTTCGCCGGGACGGTCGCCGCGAACGTACGGCTGGCCCGCCCGGACGCCGGTGACAGCGAGGTGGCCGCCGCCCTGGAGGACGCCGGCGCCTGGGAGTTCGTGTCCGCGCTGCCGCACGGGGCCGAGACCCTGCTGGGCGAAGGCGGTGCGGGCCTGTCCGCCGGGCAGCGGCAGCGCCTCGCGCTGGCCCGGGCCTTCCTGGCGGACCGGCCTGTGCTGCTGCTGGACGAGCCGACGGCGGCGCTGGACGGCGAGACGGAGGCGGGCATCGTGGACGCCGTCCGGCGGCTCTCCGCCGGGCGGACGGTGCTCCTGGTCGTACACCGGCCGGCCCTGCTCGCCGTCGCGGACCGGGTGGTCCACATGACCGCCGGTCCCGGTGCCGGTGGTCCCGGGACCGGCGGTACCCGCCCCGGTTCGGCCCCGCTCACCGGACCGCTCCCCCACAGCACGGTGTCCGGGACGGGTGCGGGGGACCCTTCTCCCGGAGGTGTCGACCCGGACGCCGGCGAGTGGATCCTCGGTGCCGTCCCGGAGCGGGTGAGGCCCGGCGGAACGTCCGGCCCGGACACCGCCGACCCGCTGCGCAGGGTGCGGGCGGTCGCCAGGGCATGGCAGGGACGGTTCAGACTGGGGCTGTTGCTCGGGTCGCTGGCCGTCGGCTGCAGTGTCGGCCTGATGGCCGTGTCGGGCTGGCTGATCTCCAGGGCCTCCGAACAGCCCCCCGTCCTCTATCTGATGGTGGCCGTCACCGCGACCCGGGCCTTCGGGCTGGGCCGCGCCGTCCTCCGATACGCGGAGCGGCTCGTCTCACACGACGCCGTCCTGCGGATGCTCGCCGACCTGCGGGTGTCGGTGTACCGCCGGCTGGAGCGCATCGCCCCCGCCGGGCTGCGCGAGCACCGCCGCGGGGACCTGCTGGCCCGGCTGGTCGCCGACGCCGACGCCCTGCAGGACTACTGGCTGCGCTGGCTGCTGCCCGTCGGTACCGCGGTGCTCGTCGGAACGGGTTCCGTGGCCTTCACCGCCTGGCTGCTGCCCGAGGCAGGAGCGGTGCTCGCCGTCGGGCTCCTCGCCGCGGGGGCCGGAGTGCCGCTGGTCAGCGGTGCCTGCGCGCGTCGTGCCGAGCGCCGGCTGGCGCCCGCCCGGGGCGAGCTCGCCACCCGGGTGGCCGACCTGCTCACCGGCACCGCGGAGCTGACCGTCGCCGGGGCGCTGGGGGACCGCAAGGGACTGGCCCGGGAGAGCGACGGAGCCCTGACGCGCATCGCCGCCCGCGGCGCCGCCGCGGGCGGGCTGGGTGGCGGGCTGTCCGCCCTCGTCTGCGGACTGACGGTCGTGGCCGCGGCTGCCGCCGCCGCGAACGCGGTCCAGGACGGGCGGCTGTCCGGGGTCGCCATGGCCGTCGCGGTCCTGACGCCCCTCGCCGCCTTCGAAGCGGTCAGCGGACTCCCCCTCGCCGTGCAGTACCGCCAGCGGGTGCGCCGTAGCGCCGAACGGGTCTACGAGGTCATCGACGCCCCCGTCCCCGTCGCCGAGCCGGAGCAGCCCGCGCCGGCCCCCGCCTCCCCCTTCCCGCTCACGCTGGCCGGGCTGACCGCCCGCCACCCGGGGCAGGAACGGGACGCGCTGCGCGGGCTGGACCTCGTCCTGGAGTCCGGCCGGCGCATTGCCGTCGTCGGCCCCTCCGGCTCGGGCAAGACCACGCTGGCCCAGGTCATGCTCCGGTTCCTGGATCCCGCCGAGGGCTCCTACGCTCTCGGCGGCGCCGACGCGCGCACCCTCGACGGCGACGACGTACGGGCACTCGTGGGCCTGTGCGCCCAGGACGCGCACCTCTTCGACAGCTCGGTCCGGGAGAACCTGCGGCTGGCCCGCACCGGGGCGAGCGAGGAACAGCTGCGGGACGCCCTGGCCGCGGCCAGACTGCTGGAGTGGGCGGACAGCCTGCCGGACGGGCTGGACACGCTGGTCGGAGAGCACGGCGAGCGGATCTCGGGCGGCCAGCGCCAGCGCCTGGCCCTGGCCCGGGCGCTGCTGGCGGACTTCCCCGTACTGGTCCTGGACGAGCCGGCCGAGCACCTGGACCTCGCCACGGCCGACGCCCTGACCGCGGACCTGCTGGCCGCGACGGAGGGCCGGACCACCGTACTGATCACGCACCGGCTGGCCGGCCTGGAGGCGGTGGACGAAGTGCTGGTGCTGGACCGTGGGCAGGTCGTGCAGCGCGGCGGGTACGCCGAGCTGGCCGCCGTCGAGGGGCCGCTGCGCCGGATGCTGGACCGCGAGCGGGAAACGGAAGGGAGTTTGGCCAAGTTTCCCCACTGATGGGAGGCTCAAGGACATGTCAGCGCAGCCGTCGCAGGAACCACCGGATCCCCTGCCGGATCCGTCGCAGGCGCCACCGGGCCCGTCGGCGGCGGCCACCGAGGCCACGAGGAGCCTGCACGGCCTGTCCACCGAGCTCACGGCCCGGGTGCCACAGCTGCTGGAGGCCATGCGGTCGGTCGGTACCGGCCTGGAGCTCCATTCCACGCTCGACCGCATCTGCGAGACCGCGGCCGAGCTGGCGGACGCCCGCTACGCGGCGATCGGAGTCGTCGACACGGAGGGCCGGGGGCTTTCGGACTTCGTCACCCACGGGATCAGTCCCGAGCTGGCCCGGCAGATCGGTCACCGCCCGGACGGAAAGCGGGGCCTGCTCGGCGCGTTGATCTCGCACTCCGACACCGTGCGGCTCGCCGATCTGACGAAGGACCCGCGCTCGGCGGGCTTCCCGGCGCACCACCCGCCCATGAAGACCTTCCTCGGTGTCCCGATCCGGGTGCAGGGGGAGATCTTCGGCAATCTGTACCTGGCCGAGAAGAACGGCGGCGTCGAGTTCAACGACTACGACCTCCACATGGTCCGGGTGCTGGCCACCGAGGCCGGCATCGCCATCGGCAACGCCCGCCTGTACGAGGCCGCCACCCAGCGCGAGCGCTGGATCGACGGCTCGGTCGCGGTCACCACCGCTCTGCTCTCCGGCGGCGACGCCGACGACGCTCTCGCGGTGGTGGCCGAGCAGGCCCGCCGACTGGCCGACTCGGCTGCCGGGATCGTCCTGCTGCCGGCGGAGGAAGGCGGGATGGAGATCGTCGCGGTGTCGGCGGACAACCCCGCCACATCGCTCGGTGTGGTGATCCCCGCCGAGAGCCCGGTGGTGGACCACCTGCTGCGGGGGAATCCGGTGTTCACCGACAACGCCTCGTCGGACCCCCGCATGATCAGCCGGCTCACCAGCCAGTACGGCCCCTGCATGATGCTTCCCCTGCACAGCGGAGGGCGGGTGCTGGGTGCATTGGTCACTCCCCGCGCCCGCGGCCAGCGGCCTTTCACCGAGGCGGAGCGGACCCTGGCCACTCAGTTCGCCTCACAGGCCGCTCTCGCGCTGATGATGGCCGAGGCACAGCGCGACCGAGAGCGGCTGGCGGTCTTCGAGGACCGTGACCGGATCGCCCGTGACCTGCACGACCTCGTCATCCAGCGGCTGTTCGCCACCGGATTGATGCTGGAGGGTGCGCAGCGCCGGTCGATCGTCCCCGAGGTGCGCGACGGTGTGGGCAAGGCCGTGGACGAACTGGACGTGACGATCCAGGAGATCCGCACGGCGATCTACGCCCTTCAGCAGGGGCCCGCGGAAGCCCCGTCCGGGCTGCGCACCCGCCTCCTGCGGGAGATCAACATGGCGGCCGTCCCGCTGGGCTTCAAGCCCTCCCACCGATTCCTCGGAGCGATCGACACGCTCGTCGGCGAGCTGGTGGGCAAGAACCTGATCGCCGCGCTGCGCGAGGCGCTGTCCAACGCCTTCCGGCACGCCGAGGCGTCCCGGATCGAGGTGGTCCTGGACTGCACCGTCACCCTGCCGGACGGCAGGGCCGGAGTCCGGCTTGAGGTGGCCGACGACGGGGTGGGCATTCCCGAGCACGGTCGGCGCAGCGGCCTGCGCAACCTGCGGCGGCGGGCGGAGTCGCTGGGCGGCACGAGCTCCTACGGTCCCGGCATCGGAGACGGCGGCCGCGGGACCACCCTGGTGTGGGAGGCCCCTCTCCAGTAGGGCACCGCTGCCTACGCCTGGTGCCGCGTGAGGCGTTCGGCCAGAATGCGCTCGATCACGACGGCGACCCCGTCCTCGTTGTTGGCGACCGTGCGGCCGGACGCGGCCGTGATCACGTCGGGGTGGGCGTTGCCCATCGCGTAGGAGGTGCCGGCCCAGCTGAGCATCTCCACGTCGTTCGGCATGTCCCCGAACGCGACGACCTCCTCGGGGGAGATGCCCCGTTCGGCACAGCACAGGGCCAGGGTGCTCGCCTTGGACACGCCGTGCCCGCTGACTTCCAGCAGGGAGGTGGGGCTGGACCGGGTGATCGACGCATACGCGCCCGCGGCGGAGCGGGCCAGTACGAGGAACTCGTCCGGGGTGATGTCGGCGTGGTGCGCCAGCAGCTTGAGTACGGGCGGGGCGCTTGCGTCCGCGTACTCGTGGAGCAGTTCCTCGGCGGTCGCGAGCTTCGCGCCCGGATCCTTGAAGAAGGGCGGGTAGTCCGGCTCGTAGTTGATGCCGGTGGTCAGCTCGACCGCGAAGGACGTGCCGGGCGCCTCGGCGCGCAGGGCTTCGACGACGGAGAGTGCGGCCTGTCTGGGGAGAGCCCTGACCTGGACGAACTCCCGCCCGGCGTGCAGGTCGACGACCGCCGCGCCATTGGCGCAGATGGCGAGGCCGTGACCGTGGACGTGGTCGGCGACCACATCCATCCATCGCGCAGGCCGGCCGGTGACGAAGAAGACCTCGATACCCGCCTCCTCGGCAGCGGCCAGTGCGGCCACGGTGCGCGGTGAGACGGACTTGTCGTCATGCAGCAGGGTGCCGTCAAGGTCGGTGGCGATAAGCCGGGGCATGCGCGTTGGCCCGTCCGGGCGCTGGGGAGCCGAGGTCACGGCTCCATCTTCACCCATGTGAGCGCCGGACCGGACCATGATCAAGCCAGGCGGGCGCCGTTGGCGGTGTTTCACGTGGAACGCGATGTTTCACGTGAAACATCGGCCCGCCGTACGCTCGACGCATGAGTCTGCGACTGAGCACGGTGATCCTTCCGGTACGTCGATGGCACGAAGGAGGTCGGGACCAGTGGCTGCGGGCTGAGCAGCTCGGGTTCCACACGGCCTACACCTATGACCACCTGTCGTGGCGGAGCTTCCGAGACGGCCCGTGGTTCGGTGCGGTGCCCACTCTGACCGCGGCGGCCGCCGCCACCGAGCGGCTGCGTCTGGGCACGCTCGTCACCTCGCCGAACTTCCGTCACCCGGTGACCCTTGCCAAGGACCTCATGACCTTGGACGACGTCTCGGGCGGCCGTGTCACTCTCGGCATCGGCGCCGGCGGCAACGGGTTCGACGCGACGGCGCTGGGGCAGGAGGCCTGGTCCCCGCGTGAGCGCGCCGACCGCTTCGCCGAGTTCGTGCCGCTGCTGGACCGGCTGCTGAGCGAAGGCTCCGTGAGCCACGAGGGCACCTTCTACTCGGCCGAGGAGGCCCGCAACATCCCTGGTTGTGTGCAGGGGCCGCGGCTGCCGTTCGCGATCGCCGCGACCGGCCCGCGCGGTCTGCGGCTCGCTGCCCGGCACGGGCAGGCCTGGGTGACCACGGGTGATCCGAAGCTCTTTGAGGACGGCACCCCCGAGCAGTCGCTGGAGGCCCTGCGCGGGCAGCTCGAACGGCTCGACAAGGCCTTCGTGGAGATCGGCCGGGCCCCCGGGCCCATGGAGAAGATCCTGCTGACCGGCTTCACGCCCGAGGCCAACACCGTGCTGGAGTCGCTGGATGCGTTCGTCGACTTCGCGGGCCGGCACCGCGAGCTCGGATTCACGGAGCTGGTCATCCACGCCCCGATCCCGGACTCCGACTTCGCCGCCGACGAGGCGGTCTTCGAGAAGATCGCCACCGAGGCCCTGGCACAGCTCGACAGCTGATCCGTCACTCGTCGCAGCTCCGTAGGAAGCGGGCGGGACGCGCTCGCGTAGGCCCCGCCGCCCCGCCCACAGGGCACGGTGCGCCGGCGGGGCTACTGGAAGCGGAGGAACTGCGGGGGCACGGCGTCCACCAGCCAGACCCCGTTGGCGCTGATCCGGAAGACGTGCCCGGCCGTACGCATCGCCCCGGCGTCCACGCCGAGCACGACGGGCCTGCCGCGGCGGGCGCCCACCCGGGTCGCGGTCTCCCGGTCGGGGGACAGGTGCACGTGGTGCCGGGCCATCGGCCGCAGGCCCTCGGCGCGGATGGAGTCGAGGGTGGCGGCCACGGTGCCGTGGTAGAGGTACGCGGGCGGTTCGGCCTCCGGCAGGTCCAGGTCCACGGCCACCGTGTGTCCCTGGCTGGCGCGGATGCGGGTGCCGTCGACGGCGAACCGCTGCTTGTCGTTGGCGGCCACGACGTGGTCGAGCTCGGCGCGGCTGATGTGGAAGCCGTGCGCGGCGGCGGCGCGCAGCAGGTCGTCGATCTCCACCCAGCCGTGAGGATCGAGCGTCAGTCCGATCCGTTCCGGCTGGTGTCGCAGATGTTTTGAGACGTATTTGGACACCTTCACGGTGCGTCTTTCATCCATGAGCCCCAGCGTGCCCGCTCGGCACGCCCTCCGGCAGGGATTTTCGGCGGCGGCGCGGCGCTGGACACCCCCTATCGTCATTCCAAGATGCGGAATATATTTTCCATTATCACTTCTGCCTTGGGGGGCCCATGACACCTCAGACCTCTCTCCCACGCCGTGCGGCTGCCGAGCTGATCGGGACCGCCGGCCTGCTCATGGTCGTGATCGGATCCGGGCTCAAGGCCGCGGAGCTCAGTCCCGACACCGGTGTGGCCCTCCTCGCCAACTCGTTCGTGTCGGCGATCGGTCTCGGTCTGATCGTCACTCTCCTCGGCCCGCTGTCCGGTGCCCATCTCAACCCGGTGGTGACCCTCACCTCCTGGTGGGCCGGCCGCACCGGCGGTACAGGGCTCGGCGGCCGTGAGGTGTCCGTCTACGTCACCGCACAGACGGCCGGTGCCATCGGTGGCGCCGTCCTCGCGGAGGCCATGTTCGGCCGGCCTCCGGGCAGCTTCGCCACCCAGGTGCGCGACGGGGGCCATCTGCTCGTCGGCGAGGTGATCGCCACCGCCGGCCTCGTCCTGGTGATCCAGGGGCTGGGGCGTATCGGGCGCGCCGGGCTGATACCGGCGGCGGTGGCGGCGTACCTCGCGGCCGCGATCTGGTTCACCTCCTCCGGGTCCTTCGCCAACCCCGCCGGCACCATCGGGCGCAGCTTCAGCGACTCCTTCACGGGCATCGCGCCCGGTTCGCTGCCGGGCTTCGTCGCCGCCCAACTGGCCGGCGGGGTGCTCGGCCTGGTCTTGGCCGCCCTCCTCTACGGGACCGGGGCGAGGGGCGGCGCGAGCGACCGCTCCGCAGCCGGCGAAGGCTCCGAGGCCGGGGAGCCGAAGCCGGGCGGAACCGCCGTACCGGCTGCGCTCCCCGGGGTCGCCACGGCGGCCGGGGAGGGCCCTTACAGGGACGCGTACCGGACCGTGGGTTGAGACGCCGTCTCGGTTGCCCACAGGGAAAGGGCACTTGTCCACAGCTGTTTGGGCGGGTTTTGGCGGCAAACGAGTGATCCGCCCTGGGGAAACCGGGGACCCGGGGCACCGCATACGTTCAGGGCTGACGTCCGGCCCGGCTCGCCAGGGCGTTCATCGTGCGTGCCTGGAGCTCGCGCTCTGTCGCAGCCCGCACGAACTCCGCCACGTGTTCGGCTCCGACCAGCTCCTGGACCGCCCGTACCGTCCCCGCCGGCAGCGCCACGGGTGAGGAGCCCGCCGGCTGCGGGGTGCCGGCCGTTCCCAGGTGCCGCTGGAGGTGCCGGGTCGCGAAGAGCCGCATCGCCCGCGCCAGCTCCGCGTCCACGGTCTGCTGTGCCAGCGGCCGCAGCCGCCGCACCATCGTCGCCGCCTCCGCGGCGTCCGCGTCCGAGGGCGGCACCTGACCGAGGTAGCGCGCGAAGACGTGCTCGGTGGTGAACTCCAGGAACCGCGAGGCGATGTGCTCCACCTGGCCGCGCAGTTCCCGGAGGTGCCCGGTGATCGCCGTGAGCGGCACCCCGGCCGCGTACAACTCGGCGGCCACCGCGAGCTCCTGCGGGGACGGCACCAGGAACTGGTCCGGTCGCCCTGGAATCCGCTCCAGCACGCCCAGCTCGCAGGCCTCGCCCACCGCGTCGTCGTCCGGCAGGCCGCCGAACCGTTCGTTCAGCTCGTCCCGGCTGATCCGGGCAGCCTCCTCGTCGGTCCACGGCCCGTGCACCTCGGCGACCAGCCCCAGTACGCCGCCCAGGCCGCGCCCCGCGTCCCATGCCTCCAGCAGCTCCTTGATGGAGGCCAGGGTGTAGCCCCGGTCCAGCAGGTCGGCGATCTGGCGCAGCCGCGCCAGATGCGTGTCCCGATAGACGTTGGAGCGGCCCCGCCGCTCCGGCTTGGGCAGCAGACCGCGGTCCTGGTACGCGCGGATCGTGCGCACCGTCGCTCCGCTGTGGTGCGCCAGATCCTCGATCCGGTACTCGGCTACCGCCTGATCGGACAATCCCGGCTCCCTACGACATGGCGGCCCGCCCGGCCGCGCCGACCGCGCCGGCCGCGGCCCGGGCGGCAGGTACGGCCGCGGGGTACTCGACCGCCCTGTACGGCGAGCGCTCCTGCGAGGGATGGTACGACCGCCGGAAGGAGCGGGACATGGCCGTGCCGGGCTCTCTCCCCCCGGGCGGGGCAGGACACCGGTGCCCGCTCACAGCTTCGGCTCGATCCGTGCGATGCGCCGCAGGGCGCGCGGCGCGAAACGGGACATCCACAGGGCGCCCTTGGACTCGGGCGTGACCGGTACGACCGCCTCGTCGCGGACCACGGCGCGCAGGATCGCGTCGGCCACCTTCTCCGGAGGGAAGTTGCGCAGGCCGTAGAGCCGCGAGGAGCGTTCCTGGCGGCGTTTCTCCTCGGCCTCGTCGACTCCGGCGAAGCGCGAGGTGGCGGTGATGTTGGTGTTGACGATGCCCGGGCAGATCGCGGAGACCCCGATGGACTTCGAGGCGAGTTCCGCACGCAGGCACTGCGACAGCATCAGCACCGCGGCCTTGGAGGTGCTGTAGGCGGGCAGGGTGCGGGAGGGCAGATAGGCGGCGGCGGACGCGGTGTTGACGATGTGTCCGCCCTGGCCGCGGTCGGCCATCTGCTTTCCGAAGACGCGGCAGCCGTGGATGACGCCCCACAGGTTGACGTCCAGGACCTTCTTCCAGTCCTCGGCGGTGGTGTCGAGGAAGGCTCCGGACAGGCCGATGCCGGCGTTGTTGACCAGGACGTCGACGATTCCGTACTCGGCGGCGACCTTCGCCGCCAGTTTCTCCATCGCCTGCTCGTCACTGACGTCGACGCATTCCGCCCACGCCTCGGGGGCGCCGACGAGTCGGGCCATGTCGGCCGTGCGGGCCGCGCCCTCGCCGTCGCGGTCCACCGCCACCACCCGTGCTCCCGCCTCGGCGAAGGCGAATGTGGTGGCCCGGCCGATGCCGCTGGCCGCTCCGGTGACCAGGACCAGCTGGCCCCCGAAGCGTTCGGCGTACCGTGCCGGCGCCTTCTGCCGAGGGGCCCGCGCGGCCGGCTCCTCCCGGGCGGCGACGAACTCGGCGATCCAGGAGGCCAGCTGGTCGGGCCTGGTGCGCGGGATCCAGTGCTTGGCCGGCAGGGTCCGCCGCAGCAGGTCCGGAGCCCAGCGCTCAAGATCGTCGTAGAGCCGCTCGGACAGGAACGCGTCCCCGGTCGGAGTGATCAGCTGCACAGGCACGTGCGCGTAGGCGTCGGGGCGCGGCCGGCGCAGCCTCGGCCGCACGTTGTCGCGGTAGAGCCAGGCGCCGTGCGCCGCGTCCGACCGCAGCGAGGCCGTCGGGTAGGAGCCGACCGGCACCTTCTCGACCCGCTGCAGCATCGTGGGCCACCGCTTGCCGAGGGGGCCGCGCCAGGCGAGCTCCGGCAGCACGGGAGTGTGCAGCAGGTAGACGTACCAGGACTTGGCGCCCTGGCCGAGGAGCTGCGCCGCCGCCCGGGGGGTCGGCCGCGACATGCGCCTCTTGATCCAGTGGCCGAAGTGGTCCAGGGAGGGGCCCGACATCGACGTGAAGGAGGCGATCCGGCCCTCCGTACGGCCGACCGTCGCGAACTCCCAGCCCTGTACAGAACCCCAGTCGTGGCCCACCAGGTGCACCGGCCGGTCCGGACTGACGGCGTCCGCCACCGCCAGGAAGTCGTCCGTCAGCTTCTCCAGGGTGAACCCGCCGCGCAGCGGCTGCGGCGCGGTGGAGCGCCCGTGGCCGCGTACGTCGTAGAGCACCACGTGGAAGCGGGCCGCGAGCCGCTCGGCGACCTCCGTCCAGACCTCCTTGCTGTCCGGGTAGCCGTGCACCAGCAGCACGGTCGGCCGGCCCCGCTCGCCGAGCTCGACCACGCACAACTCGACCCCGCCGGTGCGCACCCAGTGCTCCCGCGCACCGGGGAGCTCCGCCGCTCCCGCTCCGCTCACGCCGCTCATGCTGCCTTCTCCTCCTCGGCCCAGCGCCGCACGTGCGGCAGGTCGTCGTCCAGCCAGAACGCGCTCTCCTCGGGGTCCCGGGAGTCGGTGACCACGAGTATCTCCTCGAACTTCGCGCCGGTGCCCCGGAAGCCCAGGTGCGGCTCCACCGCCCACAGGCCGGGCTGCGGCGGGTGGTCGGAGAAGCTGTAGGGGCTCCACAGCGGGGACCAGCCCTCACGGTGCCCGTGGAGGGCGTCGGAGGCCAGCCCCTTGAGGGACTGCGTGCCGAAACCGAAGGCCGTCGGCGACCAGCGCCGCTCCCTCACCCGGTCGATCTTGTGGGCGATCACGCCGAAGGGATAGGCGCGGTGCCGGTTGGCGTACCCCTGCCGGTTCATCAGGCGCTCGACGTCCTCGTAGATCCCGCGCAGGGAGCGGCGCTCCCGTATCCGCTCCAGGATCAGCGCCCGGTGCGCCCGGAGATCGGACATGAGCCGGTCCTGCACCGGATTGAGGCCGAGGCTGCCCGAATAGCCGATGTCCGCCGAGAAGCCCCTGTAGACGGGCGCCATGTCGAGGATGAACGGCATTCCCGGCTCCAGCCGCCGGCCGGTGGGGAAGAACTGCAGCGGTATGCGGAAGTTCGCGAAGGCGGTCCGGTCCCCGAACCAGGCGAACGGCAGGTGGAACCAGTCCCGGACGCCGCGTGCGCGCAGCCACTCCCGCTGCATCCGCGCGGCCTCGCGCTCGGTCACACCGGGCCGCAGCTGGGCTGCGACCGCCTCGGCGCACTCGTACGCGAGGCGCTGCACCTCTCTGAACCCGCTGAGGTCGGCGCCGGGCCGTCCGGTGATCCGTCCGGTGGAGCGTCCCGGGTGTCGTGCGGTGCGTTGCCTGGTGTCCCCAGCCATGTCAGCCGTCCATCCGTAGAGCCGTACGCGCCCGTAAGTTGACACTGATGAATGTGACAATGACCGGAGATCGCGTCAAGGGCCGTGCAGGGTCCTGTGGACAAAGTTGTCCGGTCCACATCAGCCTCCAGTACGGGTATGTACGCCGTAAGGCGGAGACCGGATCCAGCTCCAGGTCTGACGCCTGGCGAGAACCACACCACTAACGTCGGATCCGTGACTGTCATCGCGACCGAAAGCCTGAGCAAGCGGTACCCCCGAGTGACCGCCCTCGACCGGCTCTCCCTGGACATCGGCCCCGGCGTGACCGGGCTCGTGGGTGCCAACGGAGCCGGCAAGTCCACGCTGATCAAGATTCTGCTGGGACTGTCCCCCGCCACCGAGGGCAGCGCCGCCGTGCTCGGCCTCGACGTCAATACGCATGGCAGCGCCATTCGTGAACGCGTCGGGTACATGCCCGAACACGACTGCCTGCCACCCGACGTCTCGGCCACCGAGTTCGTCGTCCACATGGCGCGCATGTCCGGACTGCCGCCGACCGCGGCCCGCGAGCGCACCGCCGACACCCTGCGCCACGTCGGGCTGTACGAGGAGCGCTACCGCCCCATCGGCGGGTACTCCACGGGCATGAAGCAGCGCGTCAAGCTCGCCCAGGCACTCGTCCACGACCCCCAGCTGGTCCTCCTGGACGAGCCGACCAACGGTCTGGACCCGGTCGGGCGCGACGAGATGCTCGGCTTGATCCGCCGCGTCTACACCGACTTCGGCATCTCCGTCCTGGTCACCTCCCACCTCCTCGGCGAGCTGGAGCGGACCTGCGACCACGTCGTGGTCGTCGACGGCGGCAAGCTGCTGCGCTCCAGCTCCACCAGCGACTTCACCCAGACCACCGCGACCCTGGCGGTCGAGGTCACCGACTCCGACGCCCACCCGGACGGATCCGCCGCCCTGCGCAAGGCGCTCACCGAGGCCGGACTCACCCTGCACGCGGGCGAGGAGCAGGGCCTGCCCGGAGCCGGCCACATCCTCCTCGTCGAGGCTTCCGGCGAGCACACCTACGACACCATCCGCGACACCGTCGCCGAGCTGGGCATCGGCCTGGTCCGCATGGAGCAGCGCCGCCACCACATCGCGGAGGTCTTCCGCGACAACGACCAGCCCCCGTACACCGCTCAGCAGAAGGGAGCCGGTTCCGATGGCGCCTGAGACGTCGACGCAGATCCACAACATCGGCTACCGGTCCTACGACGGACCGCGGCTCGGCCGTGCCTACGCCCGCAAGTCGCTCTTCTCCCAGTCCCTGCGCGGCGCCTACGGGCTCGGCCGGTCCGCCAAGTCCAAGGTCCTCCCGATGCTGCTCTTCGCGGTGATGTGCGTCCCGGCGCTGATCATCGTCGCGGTGGCCATCGCCGTGCCCGGTTCTACGGACCTGCCGATCAAGTACACGACGTACGCCCTGACCACCCAGGTGGTCATCGGCCTCTACCTCGCCTCCCAGGCGCCGCAGTCCGTCTCGCGTGACCTGCGCTTCAAGACGGTCCCGCTCTACTTCTCGCGGCCCATCGAGCGTGTCGACTACGTCGTCGCCAAGTACGCGGCCATGGCCTCGGCCATGTTCATCCTCACCGCGACCCCGCTGCTGATCATGTGGATCGGCGCGCTCCTGGCGAAGTTCGACTTCGCCGACCAGACCAAGGGATTCGGGCAAGGACTCGTGTCGGTTCTGCTGCTGTCGCTTCTCTTCTCCGGGATCGGCCTGGTGATGGCCGCGCTCACCCCGCGCCGCGGCTTCGGCGTCGCGGCGATCATCGCGGTGCTCCTGATCCCCTACGGGGCGGTCACCGCGGTACAGGGCATCGCCTACAGCACCGGGAACACGGGATCCATCGACTGGCTGGGCCTGTTCTCCCCGATCACCCTGATCGACGGCGTGCAGACCGCGTTCCTCGGCGCCACCTCCGCCTTCCCCGGCGGAGAGGGCCCCTCGGCCGGCATCGGCTTCGTCTACCTGCTCGTCGCCCTCGGCCTGATCGCCGGCTCCTACGCCGCCCTGATGGCCCGCTACCGGAAGGCCGGGCTGTGACCACCATCGACATCGACCACACCTCCCGCTGGTTCGGGAACGTCGTCGCCGTCAACGACGTGACGATGCGCATCGGCCCCGGTGTCACGGGACTGCTGGGCCCCAACGGCGCGGGCAAGTCCACGCTCATCAACATGATGGGCGGCTTCCTCGCCCCCTCCACGGGCACCGTCACCCTCGACGGTGCTCCGATCTGGCGCAACGAGCAGATCTACAAGCAGGTGGGCGTCGTGCCCGAGCGCGAGGCGATGTACGACTTCCTCACCGGCCGTGAGTTCGTCGTCGCGAACGCCGAGCTCCACGGCCTCGACGACGCGGCCGCGCAGCGCGCACTCGCCACCGTCGAGATGGAGTACGCGCAGGACCGCAAGATCTCCACCTACTCCAAGGGCATGCGCCAGCGCGTCAAGATGGCGTCCGCCCTGGTCCACGACCCGTCCGTGCTGCTCCTGGACGAGCCGTTCAACGGGATGGACCCCCGTCAGCGCATGCAGCTGATGGACCTGCTGCGCCGCATGGGAGACGAAGGACGCACCGTCCTGTTCTCCTCCCACATCCTGGAGGAGGTCGAGCAGCTCGCCTCCCACATCGAGGTGGTCGTGGCCGGACGGCACGCCGCCTCCGGCGACTTCCGCAAGATCCGCCGCCTGATGACGGACCGCCCGCACCGCTACCTCGTCCGCTCCTCCGACGACCGGGCCCTCGCGGCGGCCCTCATCGCCGACCCCTCCACGGCCGGCATCGAGGTCGACCTGAAGGAGGGCGCGCTGCGCATCCAGGCCGTCGACTTCGGCCGCTTCACGGAACTGCTGCCCGTCGTGGCCCGACAGCACGGCATCCGGCTGCTGACGGTCTCGCCCTCGGACGAGTCCCTTGAGTCGGTCTTCTCCTACCTCGTCACGGCCTGAAAGGAGCTGGCACCCATGTACGTGTACAACCCCACCGTCGCCCGGCTCACCTACCGGGCCCTGCTCGGCCGGCGCCGCGCACTGATCCTCTTCGCGCTTCCCGCGCTGCTGATCGTCATCGCCGTCGCCGTCCGCGCCTTCACGGGTGTGGACGACAAGGTCGCGGCGGACCTGCTCGGCGGCTTCGCCCTCGCCACGATGGTCCCGCTGATCGGCGTGATCGCCGGCACCGGCGCCATCGGCCCCGAGATCGACGACGGCTCCATCGTCTACCTGCTGGCGAAGCCGGTGAAGCGCCCGACGATCATCATGACCAAGCTGATCGTGGCCGTCGCCGTCACCATGGCGTTCTCCGCGATCCCGACCCTGATCGCCGGGTACATCCTCAACGGCAACGGCCAGCAGATCGCCATCGCCTACACGATCGCCGCACTCGTGGCCTCGATCGCCTACAGCGCGCTGTTCCTGCTGCTGGGCACCGTCAGCCGGCACGCGGTCGTCTTCGGCCTGGTGTACGCCCTCATCTGGGAGTCGCTCTTCGGCAGCCTCGTCTCGGGCGCCAAGACCCTCAGCGTCCAGCAGTGGGCCCTGGCCCTCGCCGAGAAGGTCGCCGGGCAGGGCTACGTCGACGCCACGGTGGGCCTGCCCACCGCCTCGGTCCTCCTTGTGGTGGTCACCGTCGGAGCGACGGTCTACGCGGGCCAGAAGCTGCGCCGCCTCACCCTGGCCGGCGAGGAGTAAGCCGCCCGCCGTACCGCGCGTGACCGTGCCCCGCCCGGCCCATCGGCCAGGCGGGGCACAGCTTTGCGGGTCATCATCGGTGCATGAGCGAGCGAACCGACCCGGAGCCCTCCCGGCCCCTGCGGTCCTGGATACGTTCCTCGCCCGGAACGCACATCTGGCTGCTGATCATCGCCGTGACCAGCGTCATCGTCGCGATAGCCCCCGACCAGGTGGACCGCGTCCTGCTGCACCGCAACAGCAGCAACATCCACCAGCTCGTCCAGCACCCCGTCCGCGCACTCATCAGCAGCGCGTTCTGGATCGCCAACCCCGCCTCACTGGCCCTCTACGCCGTGCTCTTCGAGGTGTTCCACGCCCCCGTCGAACGCTGGCTCGGAACCCTGCGCTGGCTCGTGATCGTGGCCACCGCCCATGTGGTCGCCACCCTGATCAGCCAGAAGGTCCTTCTGACGGCCATCCAGGACCACCGCGCCCCGCGCAGCATGACCCATGTCGTCGACATCGGCGTCAGCTACGGGCTCGCGGCCTCCATCGGAGTCCTCACATACCGGCTCCCCCACCCCTGGCGCTGGGTGTACCTCGCCGGAGCGATCGCCTTCTTCGGGATCCCCCTCGTCACCGGCGGGACCTTCACCGACCTCGGACACGGCATCGCGCTGGCCGTCGGACTGCTGGCCTGGCCGCTTACGCGCGGCGTTGTTTCACGTGAAACAACGCCGACGTTTCACGTGAAACGGGGCCACCCTTAGGGGGTGTCCGCGTTCGCGATCCCGTGCTCCCACGCCCAGGCGGCGATGCCCACCCGGTTCCTGGCCCCGGTCTTCGCCTGGATGTTCGCGATGTGGGTCTTGGCGGTGCCCGCGGTGATGAACAGCTCCGCGCCGATCTCGGCATTGGTGAGCCCCCGCGCCACCAGCCGTACGATGTCCAGCTCCCGCGCCGTCAGGGGATGGTCCACTGGCCGGGCGGCCGGAGCAGGCTGCGTCAGCCGGCTCAGCAGCCGTACCGTGATCTGCGGGCTGATCAGGGTGTCTCCCGCCATCGCGGCCCGTACGCCCTCGATCAGCAGCGCCGGTCCGGACCGTTTCAGCAGAAATCCGCAGGCGCCGTTGCGCAGTGCGGTGTGTACGTACTCGTCGAGGTCGAAGGTGGTCACCACCACCACCCGTGTCTCGGGGGCCAGCAGCCGGGTCACCTCCAGCCCGTCGAGCCGCGGCATCCGGATGTCCGCGAGCACCACGTCGGGCCGCAGCTGCCGGGCCAGCGCCACCGCGCTCACGCCGTCCGCCGCCTCCCCCACGACGGTCATGTCCGGCTGCGAGTCGAGGATCAGCCGGAATCCGCTGCGGATGTCCTCTTGGTCGTCGGCTATCAGGATGCGTGTGGTCACGCCGCCATGATCACCTGGCGGCGTTCTCCTGCGCCGGGAAGAGGGCGGAAACCCGCCACCCGCCGTCTTCGACCGCTCCGGCCCACAGGGTTCCGCCCGCCGCCTCCACCCGCGCGCGCAGCCCGGCCAGCCCGGTACCGCTCCGTCTGCGACGCGGCAGACGCCCGCCGCTGCGCCGAGCCGCGGAGTTGGTCACAGTCAGCTCGGTACCCGTGCCGGACCGGCGTACGGCGACCCGGACCACGGCCGCTCCCGGCGCGTGCCGGCGTACGTTCGTCAGCGCCTCGACGGCCACCCGGTAGGCGGTGGTGTCCGCCTCCCGCGACAGCTCGCTCACGGCCACGGCGTCGGCGTCCAGCGCTCCACCCTCGAACCGCTCCACCAGCTCCGGCAGTCGGGCCAGCCCCGGAACGGGAGTCGTCGGCCCCGCGGCATCCTGGAGTGCGTGCACGGTGCGGTCCATCGACGCCAGCGCGCTCAGCCCCGCTGCCTCGATGCGCTCCAGGGCGCGGACCACCTGCCGGGCGCCCTGCCCGGAATCGTGCCCGGAATCCAGTTCGGAATCCTGCTCGGCCACGAACCTCGCGGCCTGCGCCTGCACCACGATGGCGCTCACGTCGTGCGCCACGAAGTCATGCAGATCCCGGGCCAGTTCCAGCTGCTGGTCGCGCCGCGCGTCCCGCAGAGCCTGTGCCATCCGGGCACTCTGCCGGCGCAGGTAGCCGCCGGCCAGGGCCGCCCCGAGCGCGGGGAGGGCCCAGAAGCCCGCCACACCGCAGAAGTCCAGCCATGAGCCCGTCTCCCACACCAGCGGCACCGGCCAGACCGAGACCGCGACCACACCCAGCACACCCGCGACGGTCCCCGAACGCACCGGTGACCAGCGGGCCACCAGGGCGAGTAGCACAAGCAACAGGCCCGCCCATACAAGCAGCCACTTCGCGGGCGCGCCCAGGACGGTGGCCGTGAGGCCTGCGAGGGCGGCCGAAGCCAGCAAGGGGGCCCATACGACCCGGAGTTTGACGGTCATGACCCGACCCTACGAGCGGGATCCGACGCCCGGCCATCTGCCGTCCGGCAGATCCGCGCACTCTGACCTCGCGGTCGGCCTGCTGATCGGCGGATGGTGCGGAGGACCGAGGCCGACAAGGCTCGAACCATCAAACCCCGTCTCTGTGAAGGGACTTGGACGATGACTTCCACCCCTGCCGTTCTCGCACGGGCCTCGGACGCCGTGCCCGGAGTCTCTCCGGCCCTGCGCCGCCTCGCCACGCTTGCCTCGCTGACCGTGCTCCCCAGCTGCCTGTGGCGGCTCGCGATCGCGGCCGGCATACCCATGGGCTGGGGCCCGGGCAGCGATCTTCACCACTCGTACTATCCGGGCCGGGAATCCCTGGTTCTCGTCCTCGTCACCCTCCTGCAGGAAGGCCTGGGGCTGTTGAGCCTCGGTCTGGTGCGGCGCTGGGGCGAGGAGCTGCCACGTTGGATCCCCCGGCTGGGCGGGCGTCGGCTCCACCCGCTCGTGGCAGTGGTCCCCGCGGCGCTGGGCGCGCTCGCGCTCACCGGCATCACCTGCCTCGGCGCCGCGACCTGGACCGAGGTCAACGCCGCCAACCCAGACGCGCCGACCGGACTCGCACTGTGGATCTTCAACCTGTCCTACGCACCGCTGCTGCTGTGGGGGCCGCTGCTGGGCGTGCTCACCTTCGCCTACTGGCGGCGCCGCCGGATTCACGGCTGATACGCGGAAAATCGCTGGTACGGGGCTTCGGGCAAGGGCAGAGTGAGTCGTGCGGGGAGCAACAAAAGGTCCGGGGCAGCCACTTCGAGCGCGCCTTCTGGCGCGGGCTGCCCCGGACTTCTCGTGTCCTGCCGTCCTCCCGGCTGCGTACTACGCCGCGCCCAGCAGACGCTCCAGCACGACCGCGATGCCGTCCTCCTCGTTGGAGGCCGTCACCTCGTCGGCCACCGCCGTGAGCTCCGGATGCGCGTTGGCCATGGCCACCCCGCGAGCGGCCCAGCCGAACATCGGGATGTCGTTCGGCATGTCGCCGAAGGCGATCGTCTCCGCAGCCTTCACCCCGAGCCGGCGCGCGGCCAGCGACAGGCCCGTGGCCTTCGTCAGGCCCAGCGGCAGGATCTCCACTATCCCCGGGCCCGCCAGGACGACGTCGACCAGGCTGCCCACGGTCTCCCTGGCGGCCTTGACGAGCTGGTCGTCGCCGAGCTCAGGGTGCTGGATGTAGAGCTTGTTGAGCGGAGCCGTCCACACGGCGGCGGTGTCCTCCAGGTAGAGGGCCGGGAGGCCTTCCTGCACCTGGTAGCCGGGCCCGAACAGGACTTCGCCGTCCACCCCGTCCCGGCTGGCGGCCAGGGCCAGCGGGCCGACCTCGGCCTCCAGCTTCGAGAGCGCCAGCCCGGCGAGCTGCCGGTCCAGCGTCACTGAGGTCAGCAGCCGGTGCGCCCCCGCGTCGTAGACCTGGGCGCCCTGACCGCAGACCGCGATCCCCTTGTAGCCGAGATCGTCCAGCACGTGCCGGGTCCAGGGCACGGCGCGGCCGGTGACGATGATGTGGGCCGCGCCCGCCGCGGTGGCCGCGGCGAGCGCTTCACGGGTGCGTTCCGAGACGGTGTCGTCGCCACGCAGCAGCGTGCCGTCGAGGTCGGTCGCGACGAGCTTGTACGGGAACGGGGCCGGGCTCACTTGGTGATCGGCTCCAGGACCTCGCGGCCACCGAGGTACGGCCGGAGCGCCTGGGGCACCCGCACGGAACCATCGGCCAGCTGGTGGTTCTCAAGGATCGCGACGATCGTGCGCGGCACCGCGCACAGCGTGCCGTTCAGCGTGGACAGCGGCTGGGTCTTCTTGCCGTCGCGGTACCGGATCGACAGACGGCGGGCCTGGAAGCTGTCGCAGTTCGACGCGGAGGTCAGTTCGCGGTACTTGCCCTGGGTCGGGATCCACGCCTCGCAGTCGAACTTGCGCGAGGCGGAGGCGCCCAGGTCACCGGTGGCGACGTCGATCACCTGGAACGGCAGCTCCAGGCTGGTCAGCCACTGCTTCTCCCATTCCAGCAGCCGCTGGTGCTCGGCCTCGGCGTCCTCCGGCGCGACGTACGAGAACATCTCGACCTTGTCGAACTGGTGGACGCGGAAGATGCCGCGGGTGTCCTTGCCGTACGTACCGGCCTCACGGCGGAAGCACGGGGAGAAACCGGCGTACCGCAGAGGCAGCTTGTCGCCGTCGATGATCTCGTCCATGTGGTACGCGGCGAGCGGGACCTCGGAGGTGCCGACCAGGTAGTAGTCGTCCTTCTCCAGGTGGTACACGTTCTCCGCGGCCTGGCCGAGGAATCCGGTGCCCTCCATGGCGCGCGGGCGGACCAGCGCCGGCGTCAGCATCGGGACGAAGCCGGCCTCGGTGGCCTGGGCGATGGCGGCGTTGACCAGGGCGAGCTCCAGCAGCGCGCCCACACCGGTCAGGTAGTAGAAACGCGAGCCCGACACCTTGGCGCCGCGCTCGACGTCGATGGCGCCCAGCAGTTCGCCGAGTTCCAGGTGGTCCTTGGGCTCGAAGCCCTCGGCGGCGAAATCACGGATGGTGCCGTGCGTCTCCAGAACGGTGAAATCCTCTTCACCGCCGACCGGAACGTCCTCGTGGACGATGTTGCCGAGCTGGAGAAGGAGGCGCTTGGCGGCTTCGTCGGCCTCGTTCTGCTCGGCCTCGGCGGACTTGACGTCCTGCTTGAGCTGCTCGGCCTTCTTCAGGAGCTCCGCCCGCTCCTCCGGGGAGGCCTTCGGGATGAGCTTGCCGAGCGACTTCTGCTCGTTGCGCAGTTCGTCGAAGCGCATGCCAGAGGACCTGCGGCGCTCGTCCGCGGAGAGCAGGGCGTCGACGAGTTCGACGTCCTCTCCACGAGCGCGCTGCGAGGCGCGGACACGGTCAGGGTCTTCACGGAGCAGCCGGAGGTCAATCACCCCTCCAGGCTACCGGGCGGGGCTTCCTGGGATCACACCGATATCACGCTGCGTGTCGCTATGCCCCAATTGCAACGAATGGATAAGCCTTGATCGCCGACCGGAAGTGACCCTTGCCGAGCGGTCGATAAAGCGGGGCCATTCCCCGGAATGGGGCACAATGCCGCATCGTGACGCGCCTCCTGAGCAGGGCCGGAGGGGGCCTTGTCCACAGGAATTGTGACCGTCCGCAGCTTATCCACAGGCTGTGTGCTGCCTCTGTGGATACAGGAATAGATCATTCCTGATCGGCGGATGGCGGAGGCGAATCAGGGTTCAAACCACCCTCACACACTCATTCGGGTGGGAATGACTCGCTCCAAAGAGTTGAACGGCGATACGGAGGTGACGCCGTTCACCCACCGCTTCCCTGCGCGAAACCTGAGCCGTACAGCCGATTTGTCGACCTTGTCGGGCTCGCGTGTCGACTTGTCCCCAGGCCTCCACCGCCGCCTGTGGATAACCCTGTGGACAGAGGCGGCGCTAAGCCCGGCCGTCGAGGCAGCGCGCCAGCCAGTCGGAGGCGGCGGTGAAGTCGCCATCGGAGGTCCCGGCCCGCGGAGAGCGGACATCACTCTGAGCGACGCCGGCACGAGGGTAGGAGCCGAGGAAGCGGACCTGCGGACAGGTTCGCTTGAGGCCCATGAGCGCCTCGCTGACCCGCCGGTCCGAGATATGGCCCTCCGCGTCGACCGCGAAGCAGTAGTTGCCGATCCCCTGTCCGGTCGGACGGGACTGGATCAGCATCAGGTTCACCCCGCGTACCGCGAACTCCTGGAGGAGCTCCAGCAGCGCGCCGGGGTGGTCGTCGCCCAGCCACAGCACCACTGACGTCTTGTCCGCGCCCGTCGGCGCGGCCGGCCGTGCGGGACGTCCGACCAGCACGAACCGGGTCTCGGCGTTCTCCGCGTCGTGGATCTCGGTGACCAGAGGGACGAGGCCGTAGGTGGCCGCGGCGAACTCGCCGGCGAAGGCCGCGTCGAAGCGTCCCTCCTGGACCAGCCGGGCGCCGTCGGCGTTCGACGCCGCGGACTCCCACACCGCGTCGGGCAGGTTGGCCCGCAGCCAGTTGCGTACCTGCGGCTGGGCGACCGGATGCCCGGTGACGGTCTTCACGTCCGACAGGGCGGTCCCCGGCCGTACGAGCAGGGCGAACGCGATGGGCAGCAGTACCTCGCGGTAGATCATCAGCGGTTCGCCCGAGGCCAGCTCGTCGAGGGTGGCCGTCACCCCGCCCTCGACCGAGTTCTCGATCGGGACGAGCGCGGCAGCGGCCTCCCCGCCCCGCACGGCGTCCAGGGCAGCCGGGACCGACACCATCGGGACGAGCTCCCGGGTCGCGGCTTCCGGCAGGGTGCGCAGGGCGGCCTCCGTGAAGGTGCCCTCGGGACCGAGATACGTGAAGCGGGTGGCTGACATGCGATCAGCCTAATGCCGGGGCGCCGGCGGCCGTGGTGCTGTTCACCCTTCGAGCAGCCGCTGGCCCACGTACTCGCCGCTGCGCGGACCGGGCGGAACCGCGTACAGGCCGCTGGACTCGTGCCGGATGAAAGCCGACAGCGCGTCGCCGCGGTCTAGCTTGCGCTGTACGGGTACGAACCCGCGCAGCGGGTCGGCCTGCCAGCAGATGAACAGCAGCCCTGCGTCGGGGGCGCCGTCGGGGCTGATCCCGTCGTGGAAGGAGAAGGGGCGCCGCAGCATCGCGGCTCCGCCGTTCTGCTCGGGTGCCGAGATCCGGGCGTGGGCGTTGGACGGGATGACGGGCCTGCCGTCGGCGCCGATCTTGTCGAGCGCCATCTCGGTGGTCTCCCCGCCGCCTGTCAGAGGGGCGCCGGTGGCCTTGGTCCGGCCGATGACCTGCTCCTGCTGTGTGAGGGACTGCTTGTCCCAGTCGTCGAGCAGCATCCGGATGCGCCGCACGACGGCGTACGAGCCCCCGCCCATCCAGGCGTGCTCCGCGGGTCCCGGTCCGGTGGCGGGTACGAAGACCCGCCGGTCGAAGTCGGGCTCGGAGAGCTTGGGGTTGCCGGTGCCGTCGACCTGCCCCATGAGGTTGCGAGCGGTCATCGGGGTGCCGGTGGCACCGGGGGACCGGTTGAAGCCGTTCATCTGCCAGCGGACGCGCGCGGCGTCACCGGCATCCTTCTGGAGTGCGCGCAGGGCATGGAAGGCGACGAGTCCGTCGTTCGCGCCGATCTGCACCCACAGGTCGCCGTTGCTGCGCTGGGCGTCGAGCCGGTCGGAGGAGAAGTCGGGCAGCGGGTCGAGCGCCGTCGGACGGCGGGCGCCGAGGCCCGTGCGCTCGAAGAAGGAGTATCCGAAGCCGAAGGTGACGGTGAGGGAGGACGGCCCGGCGTCGAGGGCGATACCGCTGTCGGCGGTCGGGGCGGTCTCGCCCGCCATGAGCCGCCGCGCGGTGTCGGACCAGCGCCGCAACAGCGCCGCGGCCGCGGTGCGGCCCGCTCCGGCGGCCAGATCGAAGGCGACGAGGTGCCCCTTGGCCTGCAGGGGCGTGGTGATGCCGGCCTGGTGTTCCCCGTGGAACGCCACCTGGGTGGCTCCGAGGGAGGAGAGGCTTCCCGCCGCTCCGTCGGCGGAGCCGCTGCCGGATCCGGCGAGTGCGGAGTGCGCGAGGGCCCCTCCGGCGCCGCCGAGGGCCAGGCCGGCGGCGCCTGCGGCGCCGACGGTGCCCAGCAGCCGGCGCCGGGAGATCTCGATGTCGGGGTTGCTCTCGGTCACGCTGGTCAGCCGATCTTCACGGTCTTCTGGATGGTGGTCTGGTCGATGTCGGAGGTACGGACGGTCACGTCGATGCGCCATTCGCCGGCGAGCGGCAGTTGGACGCCGGACGCGGTCCAGTGACCCGGGGCGGCCTGTTCGGGCACGACCGGCAGGGGGCCGATGTCCTTGGCCGGCAGGGTGAAGGCGACCTTGACCTCGGGGAGGGCGAAGGGCCGGCCGTCGCCGGTGTCCGCCCACAGGTGCAGCGTGTTGGCGCCGACCCGGCCGGGATCGAGTTCCAGCCGGACCGACCCCTTGCCGTTCTGGCCGCCGGTGTCGAACGGCAGGGTGATCTTCACGGGGCGGTCGGGGACCGCGGTGGCACCGGAGCCACGTGCCGCCTCCCGCTCTACGGTGCGCCCGGGCTCCGTGCTCGTGAGGATCGTGGTCACCAGGAGCACGATCACGGCGATCGCAGCCTCGGCGAGCACCGAGCGCCGCAGACCGGCGCGGTCCGGGTCCGCGTCCCGTACCCGCTTCTCTCGCGCGCTCTCCAGTGCGGCACGCTGCCGGGCCAGCTGGGCGACGCGCTCCGGATCCGCGGGGACGGCGGCGGGCGCGGCCACGGACGATGTTTCACGTGAAACATCGTCCGCTGCGGTTGCGGTTGCGGTTGCGGCTACGGCGGCCCGCCCGTCCGCATCGCGGACGGCCGGAGCCTCCGCCAGCCGGGCGGTCCACTTCCGGGACATGGAGGCGACGCCGATGAGCACGGCGACCAGGGCGGCCTTGAGGAGCAGCAGCCGCCCGTAGTCCGTGCCGGTGAGGGCGGACCAGCTGCCGGTCTGCCGCCAGGCCTGGTACACGCCGGTGACGGCCAGGACCACCACGCTGACGAAGGCGACCCCGGAGAACCGCCGCACCGCCGAGCGCTCGATCCCGGGGGCCTTGTACAGGGCGACGAGCAGGGCGGAAAGCCCGCCGAGCCAGGTGGCGACGGCGAGCAGGTGCAGGATGTCGGCGGGCATGGCGAGCCCGGGCTGGAGACCGGTGGACGCGTGCTCGGACAGGGCCCAGGTGGCAGCGATGCCGCCGGCGACGACGGCGCCGCCGATGGCCAGGCCGAAGGTGAGGTCGCTGGTGTCCTTGTCCTCTTCCTGACCGCCGGTGTCCCGCACCCGGCGCGCGTACGCGCCGAAGAGGACCGCGACGAAGAGGGCGGCTGCGCCCAGCAGAAGCAGCCGGGAGAGCAGCGACGCGCCCGTCTTGGTCTCCAGGACCGCCCTGAGCCCGTCCAGGTCGAAGACGTCGGCGAACCGGCCGGATCCCGTGTACGGGTTCCGCAGCACCAGCATCGCGAGGGTGGCGGTGGTCAGGGTGACCCAGGCCCGCACGACGAGCTTCTGGAGCGGTCGCTCCGCGGCACCCCGGCGCCAGCACAGCAGGATGAAGGCCGCGCCTCCCACCAGAACGGTGAAGCCGCCGTAGGCGGCGTAGCGGGCGATGCCGTAGGCGATCCCGACCGGTCCGCCGCCCGCCGTCGCGCCGGGGAGGGAGACCTCGGTGGCGGAGGGCGCACCGATGGAGAAGGTGAACGCGCCGGAGATCGGGTGGCTGTCGGCCGATACGGCCTGCCAGGCGACGGTGTAGGTGCCGTGGGGCAGGCCGGAGTGCAGGGCGGTCCCGTAGCGGACGGTGTTCCCGCTGCACATGTCGCGCAGCTCACCGGTGTCCACCCGCCTGCCCTGGGGGTCGAGGACGCGGATCGAGTCGTCGCCCATGGCGACCTGCTCCGAGAAGGAGAGGGTGACCTGGGCGGGTGCCGTGGCGACCACCGCCCCGTCCGCGGGGTCGCTCGCGGTGAGTGCGGCGTGTGCCGCGGCCGGGGAAGCCGCGGTGAACAGGATCGCCAGCAGGGCCGCGAGGACCAGCGCGAGCCGTGGCAGCGATGCCGTGGCACGGGCGCGGGCCGTGGAGGGGGTGGGGGCGGTGGCCGTCATGGAGTGTCAGTCCTCGGTCCGTCAGTGGCCGCTGTGGGCCGTGGATGTCGGAGCCTGCGCGTTGTACGTGCGTTCCTTCACGTCCAGCTCGACCTTGACGGCACCGGCCTTCTCGAAGCGGAGCTCGACGGTGACCTTGTCGCCGATCTTGGGGGTGTTCTTCAACCCCATGAACATGATGTGGTTGCCGCCGCGCTCCAGCCGGAGCTCGCCGTTCGCCGGCACGTCCATCGACTGGACCTGCTGCATCTTCTGGTCCTTGGTCTCGTGGATCTGGAGATCGTCGGAGAGCGGGGAGGTGGCACCGGTGAGCTTGTCGGCGGTGCCGGAGCCGTTCTCGATGACCATGAATCCTCCGGCCATCTTGTCGTTGACCGGCTGCGGCATGAAGGCGCCGCTGACCGTCATCTTCGGCTCGCTGCCGCCGGAGCCGGAGCAGCCGGATATGACGAGCGCTGCCGTCAGGGAGAGGGCGGCGGCGAGGATGCGGGTGGTGCGGACGTTCACGGGTTCTCCCCCTTGATGAGCTTCGGCAGGTCCTTGGCGTAGTCGTCGACGGTCGTGCCCTCTCCGTAGAGGACGTAGCCCTCGTCGGTCTTGGGCGAGAACGCGATGACCTGCGCGCCGTGCATGGAGACGACGTTGCCGCCGGCGTCCTTCGTGGCGGGGTCGATGCCGATGCCGAGGGTCCGGGCGGCGGCCTGGATGGTCGCGAAGTCCCCGGTGAGCCCGGTGAAGGACGGGTCCTGCGCCTTGAGCCACGCGCCGAGGGACTCAGGGGTGTCCCGTTCGGGGTCGGTGGTGACGAAGACGACCCGGAGGTTGTCCTGGTCCTCCTTGGGGAGGTTCTTCTTGGCGACGGCGATGTTGCTCATCGTCAGCGGGCACACGTCGGGGCAGCTGGTGTAGCCGAAGTAGACGAGCGTCGGCTTGCCCTTGGTCTGCTCGCGGAGGTTCCACGGCTTGCCGGTGGTGTCCGTCAGGACGAGTTCCGGCTTGGTGAAGGGGCGGTCGAGAACGGTGGCGGCCTTGCCGCCGCTCTGGCCGCCGGCGATCTGGGTGACCCCGCTGCTCTTGGCGGGTTCGCCACCGCCGCAGGCGGTGAGGGTGAGTACGGCCGCGGCGAGGAGCGCGGCGGCCGTCACACGTGTGGTGCGCATGGGGAGATGTCCCTGGGATCGGGGAATGTAGGGGTGTGGGGATGCCGGTGAGGTACGGGGCGACAGCGCCCCGGACCCGGTAGGTCAGGAGGAGCGGCGGCGCGAGGCGACGCCGAAGGCGACACCGCCGAGTCCGATGACGATGCCGGCGATGCCGAGGGCGCGCGCGGTGGTGTCGGGTGCGGGGTCGGCGGCGGCCTCGTCGTGGTCCCGTCCGGCGTTCTTGTCCGCGTTCTTCGCCTCGTCGCCCTTGGCGCCGGCGTGGTGGTCGTCGCCCTTGGCGGCGGTCAGCTTCAGCACCGGTGCCGGGGTCTGCGGCTCCGGGGCGCCCTCCTTGGCCTCCTCGATCCAGCGCACGACCTCGTTGTTGTCATAGGTCTGGATCGCCTTGAAGACCATCTGGTCGGCGTTCTCGGGGAGCCTGCCGACGGAGACCGGGAACTGCTGGAACATGCCCGGCCCGATCTTTCCGCCGGACCAGGTCACCTTGGTGACGACCTCGGCCACCTGCTTGCCGTGCACGGTCAGCGGCTTGTCGAGCTTGGTCTTCTCGACGTTCACGGTCCAGCCGGGCACGTCCTGCGGCATGACGGACGTGAGGGGCTGGTCGACCGGGAAGTTGACTTCGAGCTGGTTCGTCGAGGCGTTGTCGCGCTCGTTGGGGACCTTGAAGTTGAGCGTCGCGTACCCGCCCTTGGCGGCCTCGCCGACGGGCTGCACGCCCACGTGCGCGAAGGCGGTGCCGGAGAGGAGGAGGACGGAGCCGGCGGCGAGGGCGGCGGCGAAGGCGGCGCGAGAGGTATTCATGGCGGGAACACTCCACGGAAGTTGTGGTGGCGGTTGCTCCGCGCACGGGCGCGCGCGGAGTACGCGGCACCGGTGCTCCCGATGTGTCCGGGGAGGGCGGAGGCCGCGTCAGGCTGCGAGGGCCGGCGCTGCGGGCGGCCCGCGGCGGATCACCGTGTGCTGGAGTGCTTCCCGGCCCGTGGAGGCCGCCGGGGCGGTTTCGGTCCGGCGGCCGGGCCGCGGGGTGCGGGCGGCGGAGCCGCCGAGTCCGGCGCCGAGGGCGCGTACCAGGGCCAGTGCGGTGCGCAGCGGGCGTACCGGGGCGGCCTCGGCGGTGAGCCGGGACAGTTCGACGAGCCGGAAGAGCGCGGCGTCGCCGCGGCCGAGCAGCCAGCCGGCGACGAGCGCGGCCAGCAGGTGCCCGAGGAGCATGGCCGGGCTGAACAGACCGGCCTCGGGTGCGAGGGCGGCGGCCCGGGTCATGTGGGCGTGTGCCTCGTGGCCCTGTTCGGCGGCCTGCCCGGCCTGTGCTGCCAGGGTTGCCGGGTCCAGACCCGCGGCCTGAAGGATCCGGCGGGCGTCGGCCGGGCTCAGCGGCACGGAGTTGCCGCCGCACACCAGCCGGGCGGCGAGTTCGGCGAGCGAGGCGTCGGATGCGCCGCCGGGTGCCTGCGCGGCAGCGGTGCTGTGCTGGCCGAGGCCGAACAGCGTGTGGAGGGAGAGCTGGCCGACGGCGAGCCCCACGGCGAGGCCGGGCAGGGTCCGGCGGCGTCCCGCGAGCGGGGCCGCGACCGCGAAGACGGCGAGAAAGCCGATGCACAGGGACCACCACGGCACGGTGGCGCAGGACGCCAGGGCGTGCCCGGCCGCGGACAGCACGACGCAGACCGCGGTGAACACCGCGGCCCGGATCAGCCGGAGGCCGGCTCCGGCGTGTGTCGCGTGGGGGTCAGACATGGCCGGGTCATCATCGCACTGCGCTGACGGCCTCCATACGGCAGGTCCGGAAGGTCCGCATGAGCCCACTCTGCGAAGGCGGTCCCCACAGGTCCGGTCCCGACAGGTCCGGTCCCGACAGGTCCGGTCCCGACAGGTCCGCCACGTCGGGGGCGGCCGTGGACGTGGTCCGGGCCGCACCCACCGCATACACCGCCCTCCCGGCGGGCCGCATCCGCCGGACGGGCGCAATGCCGTCCCGGACGGGCCCCGGGGCGCTTACGGTCCCCTGCGGGCGGCAATAGGTACCCGTATGAGCATCTGGTGGTCTCTCCACTTGAGGCGCGAAGCCGCGAGCGTGTCGCTCGCCAGGCGACTGCTGCTGGGGACGATGCAGACCGCGGGGGTGGACCCGGACATCTCCTTCGACCTCTCGGTCGCGCTGGGCGAAGCCTGTGCGAACGCGGTGGAGCACGGCGGGGGCGGCGGTGCCCCGGACGAGACCGAGGCTTACCACGTCACGGCCTATCTGGACGGGGACTGCTGCCGCATCGAGGTGACGGACTCCGGGCCGGGATTCCCGCCCGCCACGGTGGCCCGCCGTAGACCGGCCCTGGCCGAGCACGGCCGGGGCCTGCACCTGATCGCCGAGCTCTCCGACCACGTCCGCTTCCGCAACAGGCCGGGCCGTGGCGCCGTGGTGAGCTTCGACAAGGTGCTGAAGTGGCGCGACGACGCGGTGCTGAAGGTGTCGTAGGAGGCCGGTCGTAGTACGCCGGTGGGCGGGACCCGTTCGGGATCCCGCCCACCGACATACCCCGGTACGCACTGCGGTCATGGGACGTCGGCCCCGGGAGGCCGGTCCCGAGCACCTCAGCCCTTCAGGCGCGCCATCCAGGCCTCGACGTCGGCCGAGGTGCGGGGCAGGCCCGCCGACAGGTTCCGGTTGCCGTCCTCGGTGACGAGGATGTCGTCCTCGATCCGGACGCCGATGCCGCGATACTCCTCGGGCACGGTCAGGTCGTCGGCCTGGAAGTAGAGACCCGGCTCGACGGTGAGGCACATGCCCGGCTCCAGCGTCCCCTCCACGTACGCCTCGGTGCGCGCGGCGGCGCAGTCGTGGACGTCCATGCCGAGCATGTGGCCGGTGCCGTGCAGGGTCCAGCGGCGCTGCAGGCCGAGCTCCAGGACACGCTCGACCGGGCCCTCCAGCAGACCCCACTCGACGAGCTTCTCGGCCAGCACGTGCTGGGACGCGTCGTGGAAGTCGCGGAACTTCGCCCCCGGCTTCACCGCGGCGATGCCGGCCTCCTGGGACTCGTAGACCGCGTCGTAGATCTTGCGCTGGATGTCGGTGTACGTGCCGCTGATCGGCAGCGTGCGCGTGACGTCGGCCGTGTAGAGGGAGTGGGTCTCCACACCGGCGTCGAGCAGCAGCAGGTCACCGGAGCGGACGTCACCGTCGTTGCGGACCCAGTGCAGGGTGCAGGCGTGCGCGCCGGCGGCGCAGATCGAGCCGTAGCCGACGTCGTTGCCCTCGACGCGGGCGCGAAGGAAGAAGGTGCCCTCGATGTAGCGCTCGGACGTGGCCTCGGCCTTGTCGAGGACCTTCACCACGTCCTCGAATCCGCGGACGGTGGAGTCGACGGCCTTCTGCAGCTCGCCGATCTCGAACTCGTCCTTCACGGCGCGGGCCTCGGAGAGATAGACGCGCAGCTCCTCGTCGCGCTCCTTGGTCACCTTGTCGGTGAGGGCCGTCTCGATGACGGGGTCGTGGCCGCGCACGTTGCGCACCGGGCCCTCGGCCTCTGCGAGGGCCTCGGCGAGGTCGCGGACGTCCTTGGCGGGAATGCCCAGGAGCTGCTCGGCCTCGGTGAGGGAGTGGCGGCGGCCGACCCACAGCTCGCCCTGGCCGGACAGCCAGAACTCGCCGTTCTCCCGGTCGGAGCGCGGCAGCAGGTAGATGGTGGCGGTGTGGCCGGTGGGGCCGGCCGGCTCCAGGACCAGCACGCCGTTCTCGGTCTGGTCGCCGGTGAGGTACGCGTACTCGGTCGAAGCCCGGAAGGGGTACTCGGTGTCGTTGGAGCGGGTCTTCAGCCGGCCCGCCGGAACGACCAGGCGCTCGCCGGGGAAGCGCTCGGACAGCGCGGCGCGGCGGGCGGCGGTGTGCGCGGCCTGCGGGATCGGCTCCAGGCCGTGGAGTTCGGTGTCGGCCCAGCCGGTGCGCATGTTCTCGGCGAGTTCGTCGCTGACGCCCGGGTACAGACCGTTCTTGCGCTGCTTGTGCGTCTTCTTGGGCTGCTCTTCTTCCGGGGTCTCCGGGGTGAGCTCGTCAGCCACGTCTTCTCCTCCGCTACGACGGTACGGACCTGGGTGTGGACCTCATCCATCGTATGCGTGTGCGGGGAAGGCGTGGCCCGGATCGTGCGGGTTGTCACGGTCCGGACCCCGTGGCGATCACTCGAACCGGGCCGCCAGCAGCACGATGTCCTCCGGGGCGTCGCCCGGCTCCCCGTGGGGCAGCACGGTCCGCAGGATGTGGTCGCACAGGGCCGCCGGGTCCTCCCGGGCGGCGCGGGGCGCCGCTGCGGCCGCGGCGTGCAGCCGCGAGTACGCCCGGTCCATCGCGTCGCCGGTGTGGCGCAGCAGCCCGTCGGTGTACAGCAGCACCGTTTCTCCTGGTGCGGGTTCGATCTCCATGCTCGGCGCCTCCCAGCAGGACAGCATGCCCAGGGGAGCGGAGAGCGAGGTCTCGACGTACTCGGTGCGGTGCTCGCCGATGAGGAGGGGAGGGGTGTGCCCGGCCCCGGCCAGGACGATCTTGCTGCCCTGGCCGCCGGACTGGGGGCCTCCGGCGGGCTCGCAGTAGGCGAAGAGCGCGGTGGCCGAGCGGGCGGGCTCGGTGAGCCGCAACAGCAGTTCCAGGTCGGAGAGGACGGCCACGGGGTCCTCGCCCTCCATGACGGCGTAGGCGCGCAGGGACGCGCGCAGCCGTCCCATGGCGGCGACCGCGCTCGGACCGGATCCGGTGACGGATCCGACGGCCAGTCCCAGGGCGCCCTCGGGCAGTGGGAGCGCGTCGTACCAGTCGCCTCCGCCGTGCGGTCCCGTGTGGTGGCGGGCCGCGAGCTGCACCCCGGGGATCCGGGGGAGGCGGCTGGGCAGCAGCTCCTCCTCGACGGTGGCCAGGCGGGTGCGGGATCGTTCCACCTCCAGCATCCGGGCCAGGTGCTCGGCGGCGTGCCGCACGTACAGTCCGGCCAGGTCGCGCTGGCGGTCGTTCGGCTCGGCCTGCTCGTCGTAGAGCCACACGGCCGCGCCGAGCCGGCCGGTGGCCTCGGCGGTCAGCGGGAGCGCGTAGCTGGCGGCGTACCCGAGGCGGGCGGCGACCTCGCGGTGCCGGGGGTCCGCGGGGGCGGCGAATCCGCCGGTGCCGGGGGGCGCGTCCAGCTCGGGGAGGAACTCGGAGCCGCCCTGGGCGCCGGGCAGTCCGTCGAGGATCCGCCCGTAGGACGTCGCACTGCGGGGGACGGTCTCGATGTGGCCCAGTTCGGCGTGGCCGAGGCCGAGGCCGATCGTGGTGGTGGGGCCGAGCCCGTCGGAGGGCTCCAGGACGATCAGGCCGCGGCGGGCGCCCACGAGTGAGGCTCCGGCGCGCAGGAGCTCGCGGAGGGAGGTGTCGAGGTCGCCTGCGCGGGCGAGGCGTTCGGTGAGCTCGTGCAGCGTGGTGAGGTCGGACACCATGCCCGCCAGGCGGTCCTGGATGAGGCTGCTCGCGGCCGGCGGCGCCGGTGCGGGGGTGGTCCGGGCGGGCGCGGGCGCCGCAGTGTGCGGCGACGCGGTGACTGCTGAGTCGATTCCAGCCACTTTCGGCAGATGCGGGGCGCTCATGGCGTCCGCCTTTCCACCTGGTGCGATTCGCCGAATAGCATCGCAAACCCCCAGATCGTGCTGCGCCGCCATCAAGGAATCCACATCTACACGCACACATGGATGCATGTCCAGCATTGCCCACGTGGGAATCCTGGTGTCCGTGAGGCGGCAACTCACCGTCCGGTCAAGGCTAGAACTTGGCCGGAAAAAGCGGGAAGCGGTCGGTTTCTGAGGTCGACTGGGCGGGCTCCGCAAGGGGGTCGGGTACGTACTCGGTGGCGGGCGAGGCCAGTTGGCGTACCGGGAACCACTCGACCGCGGGTGGTCGTCCTTAGCGGCGGCAGCCGGTCTCGGCAGTCCGGGCGGGTCGCACTCCCTCCCCGCCGGGCGTTTGACGGACCCGTAAGAGGACTGCACGAACCGCGTGAACCTGCCTCTGGCGGACCGTGACGCGCAACCTGTACGTGTGGTGAGTCTGCGGTTACATGGTGTGATGTGGCCTTCGGCGTTCAGCCCTCGGCGTTCAACGGAAAGGAACGAGCGCACATGCGCGAGATCCTCGGAAGGCGTCTCCAGCGGCTCCGCGATCGCTTTCAGTCCCTACGCCCCGACCGGGTACAGAGCGGCGGCACTTCCTCCCTCCTCGAAGCGGCGCTCACCTGCGCCACCACGTTCCAGTGGCCCGTCCTGCCCGGGGTGGGCCGGTCCGGTACGGACGGCGCGCGCTGCGCCTGCCCCGACCCGGACTGCGCCGTTCCGGGAGCCCATCCCTTCGACCCGGGTCTGCTCGCCGCCTCCACCGACCCCCGGATGGTGGCCTGGTGGTGGACCAACCGGCCCACCGCGCCCGTCCTGCTGGCGACCGGCGGCTCCGCCCCGTGCGCGGTGAGCCTCCCGGCCGGCGCGGCCGCGCGGGCCCTCGTACGACTCGACGCGCAAGGGCTGCGCCTCGGGCCGGTCGTCGCCACGCCCACCCGGTGGGCGCTGCTCGTGGCGCCGTACTCGCTGGAGCGGCTCGGGGAGCTCCTGTACGCGAAGGACCACGTGCCCTCCTCCCTGCGGTTCCACGGCGAGGGGGGCTACCTGCTGATGCCGCCGTCCGCCGCGTCCAGTGGCGGCCAGGTGCGCTGGGAGCGGGAACCGCGTCCGCTGCCTCCGGTTCCGGCGGATCCGAAGTCCGGTGGGGGGCGGGCCTCACAGGCCGCGGGCAACACACTCTGGCTGCCCGACGTCGAGGCGGTCGTGGACGCGCTGGTCGAGGCGAGCAGCGGGGCACCCGGCGGCGGAAGCCGGCTCGCGTACTGACCTGCGCGGTCCCGCGCGATCACTCGTACGGGTGCCAGCGGGACGAGTTTCCAAGGGAATTGGGCGCGGGGATCTCCGCGCCCCTTTCCCGCATCGCTATCTTCGGCGAATGAATCTCCGCCTGATCGGTATCGGCGCCGGTGTGCTGGTCATCTTGTCGCTCCCGCTCGCCGGCGCGATCGCCGGGCCGGATTTTGCCGGTCAGGATGACGGAAAAGGCGGGGGTCTGTTCAGGACCCTCGGTCTTTCGGAGCCCGCTCGCACCGCTCCCGCGCCGGGTGCCCGCCCGGGGGCGCCCGCCGAGGCCGAGCCGTCCGGCACCGCGCAGCAGCCCCGTACGGACTCCCGTTGTGGCCCCGAGCTGTCCTCGCCCCACGGAGTGGAGGCGCAGACGTGCGTGTTGGTGGCCGAAGGCCGGACGTGGGGCAGGAGTTACTACCGGAACACGAGTGGTCGCGCACTGGATGCCGTGCTGACGCTGATGGGGCCGGCCGGGCGCACGGTGCAGATCGCCTGCGAGGTCGGTGCCGGTGACGAACCCGACCTGTGCGAGACGCCCAAGGAGGACTCGGCCGGGGAGCCGGAGAGTTACTCCGCAGTTGCGGAGTTTGCAGTTCCGGATGATGAAGGGCAGCTGCTCCTGCGGTCCGGGAGCAACTCACCGGGACCGAGTGACGGTTGAGTACCGCCTTAAATGGAAGGGCCCGGTCGCTGGCGACGGGGGATGCACCAGCGACCGGGCTACAAGAACGGTAACAAGAGATCGCCTGTTCGCAAATTCGATCTCTGATATTCAGACACCGATTTGCAGACGATTAGCGGGAGTTGTGACTCCGGTCACCGCTCCGCGCGAGCGCGCGGCGTCAGCTGAGGGTCACCTGGCGGTTGGTGAGACCGCCGCGCGCCCGGCGCTCCTCCATGGTCAGCGGAGCATCCGTGGCCAGCGCCTTGGCCAGCCGCTCGGCGAACTCCGCGGCCGGCTTCTCGACGTCGTCGGCCGTCACACCGGTCGGCAGGTCCCAGACCGGGACCATCAGCCCGTGGGCGCGGAAGGAGCCGACGAGCTTCGTCCCCTCGCCCAGGGAGGACGTGCCGGCCGCGTGCAGGCGGGCGAGGGCGTCGAGCAGCTTCTCCTCGGGGTGCGGCATGACCCAGCGCAGGTGGTTCTTGTCGGGGGTCTCGCACCAGTAGGCGGCGTCCACGCCGGTCAGCTTGACGGTGGGGATGGCGGCCGCGTTGGCGCGCTCCAGCGAGGCGGCGATCTCCGGGGACGCGTTCTGCCCGCCCTCCGATTCCGGAATCCAGAATTCGAAGCCGGAGTGCACAACCGGCTCGAAACCGCCGTCGGCGTCCAGGAGATCCTGAAGTCGGGGACCCTCGGCGGGCACCCGGCGGGCCGCGACCGGGGTTCCCGGCTCCGCGACGAGCGCCCGCTCCAGGGTGTCGGCCATGTCGCGGCTCAGGTCCCCGCTGGACGTCTCGTTCTGCAGGCCGAGCAGGACGGACCCGTCCTCGCGACGCAGCGCCGGCCAGGCCATGGGCAGTACGGTCACCAGCGTGACGGAGGGGACGCCTTCGGGGAGGCCTCCCTTCAGCGACAGCGGGATGGTGGCCGCGGGCACCAGCTCGCGCAGCGCGACCCAGTCGCACTCGCCCGGCAGGCCCTCGAAGGGGCGCCGGACGTGCTCGGTGACGGCGTGCGCGGCAGCCGCGCCGTGGCAGGCCTTGTAGCGGCGCCCCGAGCCGCAGGGGCAGGGCTCGCGTGCGCCGACGACGGGGATCTCACCGTTGTCGAGCTGCGGCTTTGCAGACTTGGCTGCGGGGCGCTTCTTGGCCATCGTGCGTGTCTCCCGGTTGCGGCGGTACGGCGACGTGTCTGGGCGCGAGCCTAGCCGTTCGTACCGCCGGAACCGGTGGGGTGCGGCCGGGAGCACGGTCGGCGTGCGCTCCCGGACGGCCGCCTGTGCGGATGACCGGTACTGCTGTGCGGATGCTGAGCTGTCGTGCGGTCAGGGGTCCCGCTGCCGGGGTTTCCCGGGTCGCGGTTCCGCGGGTTCAGGCACCGAGATCGTCGAATGCCGTGCTGAAGTCGATCGCCGGGGGCGCAACGCGCGTAGCGAAATCCTCGTGCCGGGGCCCGCAGGCGACGACCACCCAGACGGTGACCTCACCCGCCGCTCCGTCCCGGACACCCCAGTCCTGTGCAAGGGCGCTGATGATGTTCAGCCCCCGGCCGCCGCGTGCGGTGACCGAGGGCGTGGAAGGAACAGGCCGGGTCGGCCCACCCCCGTCCGTGACCTCGACCGTCAGCCGCCCCGCCCTGTCGACGCGCCATGCGGCGCGTATCTCCCCGTCCCCGACCTCCGGCGCGCCCAGGGGCCTGCCGTGTCGGCAGGCGTTGCTGAGCAGTTCGGAAAGGATCAGTACGGCATCGTCCACGACCGATTCGGCCACCCCGCTGATGCGCAACTGATCGCGCATCCGGTGCCTGGCCTCACCCACGCCCGCAGGACCATGGCGTACATCCATGTACGACGACGTGGGCACTTCTTGTGCCACCACCAACGCCACCCCCGGAACCTCCTTAGCCCCACGCATGGTCTGGATGCCCCTTTGGCCTGGACCGGAAACCGCCGGAGCGGGCCGCTCTGGCGCATTCGCGCCGACCGGATACGGAGCGGATGCGCCGGAGCACGCCATGTGACGGGCGGGGTGGGGGTGGCACACGCGCAAATGGGTACGTCAGCGCCCCAGTTGGGACAGAACTTGTCGCGGTCTGTTCGTGATGATTGCTTCGACACCCATGTCAGCGCAGAGCTGAACATCTTCCGGATCGTTCACTGTCCATACGTGCACGGAATGGCCGGCGCTCTGGAGCTTGCGGATGTAGCCAGGATGATTGCGCACGATCCGCATCCCGGGGCCGGCGATCGTCACCCCGGCCGGGAGCCGCCCGTCGCGCATCCGCGGCGAGATGAACTGCATCAGGTACACGGTCGGGATGGTGGGCGCGGCGGCCCGCACCCGGTGCAGGGAACGCGCGGAGAAGCTCATGACGCGGACCGGGTGCGGTCCGCCCGGCGGCGGGGCGTCCAGGCCGAAGCGCTTCAGGAGGAAGAGGAGGCGCTCCTCCACCTGTCCGGCCCAGCGGGTCGGGTGCTTCGTCTCGATCGCGAGCTGTACCGGCCGTCCGGCGTCCGAGACCAGCTCCAGCAGGCGCTCCAGGGTCAGGACGGAGGTGCGTTCGGGGTCGGCGTCCCAGTCCGGCGACTCCTCGCGGTCCTTCCAGGAGCCGAAGTCGAGGGCGGCGAGATCGGCCAGCTCCAGCGCCGAGACGGCGCCGCGGCCATTGGAGGTGCGGTTCACCCGGCGGTCGTGGACCAGGACCAGATGGCCGTCGGCGGTGAGGCGGACATCGCATTCGAGGGCGTCGGCGCCGTCCTCGATGGCCTTGCGGTAGGCGGCCAGCGTGTGCTCGGGGGCGTCCTCCGAAGCGCCGCGGTGGGCGACGACCTGGATGGTGCGCGGCATTGCGTGGGTCACCGGCTCATGGTGCCACCGTCAGCCCCTCGGCGGTCCAGGTCCGGCCCTGCGAGTGCACCCGGAATGCCGGACATAAAGAATGGGGGGAGATGCACAGGTCCGGCTTACAGTGCTCTGACGGGGCATGGGAAAGGCTTTGCCCTGGAACTTGTACGGCACGTCGAACGTTCAGCCGGATCGGTATCGCCAGATTCTGCAGCTGTGTGTGACGAGGAGAGAGAGCTGTGAGCACCGAGAACGAGGGCACCGCGGCCCCCACGCCCCCCGCGGCCCCGTCCGTAACCCCTGCTCAGGGCTCCGAGACGGCGGCGGCGCCCGCACCCGCCCCGCAGTCGGACCACGCCCCGAGGGATGCCGCCCCGAGTGCCCCGGCGGCGCCTGCCGTCCCGCCTGCCGCACCCGGTGCGGCTTCGCCCGCCGCCGGTGAGCAGGTGACCCAGCAGCTTCCTCCGACAGCCGCACCGGGCACCGAGCCGACGCGGCAGATCCCGCCCGTGCCGGCGGCCCAGGCGCCCGCCTACGGCCATGACCCCGCGTACGCCCAGGACCCCGCCTACGGCCGGCCTGCCGCCCCGGCCGCGCACGGGGCCGAGGGCTGGCCGCCCCCGCCGCCCACCGTGCCGGCGTACGGCGCGGGCGGCGCCGGAGGCGGCCCCGTCTGGGGTGCCCACCCGACGGCCGGCGGCGTTCCCGGGCCGGGGTCCAAGGGCAAGGGCGGGATGATCGCGGCCGTGCTCGTGGCGGCCCTGCTCGCGGGCGGCATCGGCGGCAGCGTGGGCTACTGGGCCGCCGAGCGCAGCAACAACGGCAGCGGCTCGACCACCATCAGCGCGACCAACACCCCGAAGGACCTCAAGCGCGAGGCCGGCTCCATCGCCGGACTCGCCGCGAGCGCGCTGCCCAGCGTGGTCACCATCGAGGCCTCGGCAGGCGACGGCGAAGCGGGCACCGGCACCGGGTTCGTCTACGACCAGCAGGGCCACATCCTCACCAACAACCACGTCGTGGCCTCCGCGGCGAACGGCGGCAAGCTCTTCGCGACCTTCTCCGACGGCAAGCGGTACGACGCCGAGGTGGTCGGCCGCGCCCAGGGCTACGACGTCGCCGTGCTCAAGCTGAAGAACCCGCCGGCCGGCCTCAAGCCGCTGGCGCTCGGCGACTCCGACAAGGTCGCGGTCGGCGACGCCACGATTGCGATCGGTGCACCGTTCGGCCTGTCCAACACGGTCACCACCGGCATCGTCAGCGCCAAGAACCGCCCGGTCGCCTCCGGTGACGGCACCGGCAGCAAGAACTCGTACATGAGCGCCCTCCAGACGGACGCCTCGATCAACCCGGGCAACTCCGGTGGTCCGCTGCTCGACGGCCGCGGGGCGGTCATCGGCATCAACTCCGCCATCCAGTCGGCCGGGAACGGCGGATTCGGCGGCGGTCAGGCCGGCTCCATCGGCCTCGGCTTCGCCATCCCGATCAACCAGGCCAAGAACGTGGCCGAATCCCTGATCAAGACCGGCAAGCCGGTCTACCCGGTGATCTCGGTCTCCGTGGACCTCCAGGCCAAGGCCGAAGGCGCGAAGATCTCCGAGCAGGGCGCGGCCGCCAACGAGCTCGTCGACCCCAACGGTCCGGCCGGCAAGGCGGGCCTCAAGCCGGGCGACATCATCACGGACTTCGGCGGCAAGCCGGTGGACAGCGGTCCGACCCTGATCAGCATGATCTGGACGTACAAGCCCGGCGACACGGTGAAGCTGACCTACCTGCGGGACGGCAAGCCGACCACCGTCGACATCACGCTCGGCTCGCGCGTCGGCGACAAGTAGCACCGCCGGCCACGGCAGTGGCCCGTTGACGATCGGCGACTGGCGACTGGCGACTGACGAGGGGCGACTGACGAGGGGCCGTGGGCGGGATTCCGCCCACGGCCCCTCCAATGTCCGCTTATGCTTCGCTGGTGTTCGATTCTCGGCACATACGGACGTTCCACACGGTGGTCGCCTCCGGTTCGTACTCGGCGGCCGCTCGCGTGCTGGGATACACCCAGCCCGCCATCACCCAGCAGATGAAGGCGCTCGAACGCGCCGTCGGCACCCCGCTGTTCACCCGCGTGGGCCGCAGGATGCAGCTCACCGAGGCCGGGGAGTCCCTCTCCCGGCACGCCGAGACCATCCTGGGCAACCTCTCCGCAGCCGAGGCCCAGCTGAGGGCGTACGCGCGCCTGCGCACCGGCCGGGTCAGGCTGTGCGGCTTCCCCAGCGCCAACGTCACCCTCGTCCCGGAAGCCCTGAGCGGCCTGGCCAAGGAGCATCCCGGCGTACAGGTGGAACTGCTGGAGGGAGAGCCCCCGGAGTCGCTGCGCCGCCTGGAACGCGGCGAGTGCGACATCACCCTGGCCTTCACCTATCCCGGCCTGCACGAGGAGATACCGGAGGAGGTCGCCGAGGTCCGGCTGCTGGAGGACCAGCTGACGGTGCTGCTGCCGACAGGGCACCCGCTGGCCCGGCGCCGTGCCGTGCACCTGGCCGACCTCGCCGAGGAACGGTGGATCGCGGGCTGCCCGCGCTGCCGGGCGAACCTGCTGCACGAGTGCGCCGAGCTGGGCTTCGTGCCCGACATCCGCTTCGCCACCGACGACAACCTGGTGGTCCAGAGCCTCGTGGCCCAAGGCCTGGGCGTCGCGATGATGCCCGCGCTGGTCCTGCCCTCGCTCTCGCTGAACCGGGTCTGCGGAAGGGCCCTCCAGCCCGCCGCGCGCCGGCACATCGCCGCTTACGTCTACCGGGACCATCTGCGGATCCCGGCGACAGGAGTGGTTCTCAACGCGCTGCAGCAGGTGGCCGCCAACCGGGTCGGCTGCTGACCGATCCATAAGCGCTGCTTGGGATTTCCGGTCACAACTGTCGTTGGACGGAATCGAACGACGCCCGCACGCTGCCCGTATGACCACCACCACACCGGCCCGTACCACCACGAGGATGGCCGCCCTCGTCAGTGAGATCCGCACGGTCGTGGAGCGGGGGCTGGCTCCCGACCTCACCGCCTACCTGGTGGGCGAACGACTCGCCCCTCATCTGGGGGAGCCCGACCTGCTGACGCCGACGCAGCAGGAGGGCGACCCGGAGCGCTACCGGCAGCACATCCTGCACGCGGAGTCCGACGGCAGTTTCTCCGTGGTGGCACTGGTGTGGCTCCCCGGGCAGGAGACCTGCATCCACGACCACGTGTCGTGGTGCGTCGCCGGGGTGCACCAGGGCGAGGAGAGCGAACGCCGCTTCCGGCTCGCACCCGGGGTCGGCCCCGCACGCCTGGTGGCGACCGAGGACGTGGTCAACACCCAGGGCGAGGTCTGCGGTTTCGCGCCGCCCGGTGACATTCACAAGGTCCGCAACTCCTGTGCCGCCAAAGCGATATCGGTGCACGTGTACGGCGCCGACGTCTCCCGGCTGGGAACCAGCATCCGTCGCGTCTACAAGCTCCCCGTCGACTGATGGCACTCCTCCACCGCCCACAGGGAACGGCAGTTCGGCCTGTTTCACGTGAAACATCCACCCCCTGGCCCGGGTTGGCACTGGCTGCGGGCGGAGCTCTGACCGCCTGGTGCATCCACCGACTCGTACCTGCCGTGCCGATGCTGACCGCGTCGGTGGTGCTGGGCATCGCGGCGGCGCACGTTCCCGGGCCGCGGACCTTCGTACGAGGAGCCGCGCGCGCCGGTCTCTCCCTGGCCGGTCGACGGCTCATGCGGATCGGCATCGTCCTGCTGGGCCTCGGCCTGGGGCTGGACCAGGTGCTCCGGCTGGGCTGGGCCACGGTGGCCATGGTGGTCGGGGTGGTCGCGGCCACCTTCTTCGGCACCCTCTGGCTGGGGCGCCGGCTCGGGCTTCCCGGCGATCAGCCGTTGCTGATCGCCACCGGATACTCGATCTGCGGGGCCTCGGCGATCGGCGCGGTGAGTGAGGTTTCCGGAAGCGACGAGGAGGACGTCGCGGCTTCGGTGGCACTGGTCACCCTCTGCGGGACCCTGGCCATCGCCGTACTCCCCCTGCTCCAGGCCCCTTTGGCCCTGTCCGATCCGGCGTTCGGGCGGTGGGTGGGCGCCGGTGTCCACGATGTCGGACAGGTGGTGGCGACGGCGCAGACGGCCGGCCAGGACGCCCTCGGCGAGGCGGTGCTGGTCAAGCTGATGCGGGTGGCCCTGCTTGCTCCGCTGGTGGCGGCGGTCGCCTTCTCGGTACGGGCTCGGCGGCGCGGGGTGCGCACCTCCACGGGCCGCCGGCCGGCTCCGATTCCGCTGTTCGTGGCGGGGTTCCTGGCCGCGGCCGCGTTGCGCGCCACCGGTGTGCTGCCCGACGTGGCGCTGGAATGGGCGCGCACCGCTCAGGAGGCACTGCTGGCGGCGGCGCTCTTCGGCCTGGGGAGCGCGGTCCACCTGCCGACGCTGGCGCGGACCGGAGGGCGGGCGGCGGCGCTCGGGCTCGGCGCGTGGGTGGTCGTCGCCGGCGTTTCGTATGCCGGCGTGATGCTCACCGTATGACGCTGCACCGGCTGGTAGTTGGCCATTTCCTGGCCGAAACCGACCGAACGTTCTGACTGTCCGCTGACTTTGACGCGGGGCCGTGCCACTCTGCCCCCGCAAGCCGCACCACGTACGACGCACGACGCACAGCCGATCCGCACCGACCGCTCTTCACCCCCACCCTGCCCGGCTCCGACCGGTCCGGGCACGGCAGAAGGAGTCATGCGTGAATCGTCATCGCACGGCCTTGTCCGTCCTGCTCTCGGCGGGCGCCCTGGTCGCGGGCGTCCTGACGGCAGCCACCCCCTCGATCGCGGCGGACGCCCCGGCGTCCTTCCGCCAGCAGCACACCCAGGGCTTCTGGACAGCCGAGCGGATGCGGGAGGCCATTCCGCTCGACGTGACGGCGGTCCCCGGCGCCGCCCGCACCCCGGTGGCCGGCTCCTCGACCCCCACCGCCATCGCCCCCACCGCCGCCGCGCCCGCAGCATCACCCACGGCGTTCCCGCAGGCGGGCGGGGCATGGACGGGCGGCGGCGCCGTCGTGAAGACCTCGGGCCGCGTCTTCTTCACCATGGGCAGCCGTACCGCCTCCTGTTCCGGCAACTCGATCACCAGCGCCAACGGCAGCACGGTGATGACGGCCGGCCACTGCGTGAAGTACCAGGGCGCATGGCATACGAACTGGGTCTTCGTCCCCGCCTACGACAACGGGTCGGCGCCCTACGGCCAGTGGTCGGCCACCAAGACCTTCGCCACCGACCAGTGGGCGGCGAGCGAGGACATGAACATGGACGTAGGCCTCGCCGTCGTCGCCCCGCTGAACGGCCAGACCCTCAGCCAGGCCGTCGGCGCCCAGGGTGTCCTCTTCAACGGCGGCTACAACAAGAGGATGTACTCCTTCGGATTCCCCGCGGCGGCCCCGTACGACGGAACGAAGCTGGTCTACTGCAGCGGCAACAGCGGCAAGGACTTCCTCCTCACCAAGGACCACAGCCTGGGCTGCAACATGACCGGCGGCTCCAGCGGCGGCCCCTGGTTCCAGGACTTCAACGAGGCCACGGGCCTGGGCACCCAGGTATCGGTGAACAGCTTCGGCTACACCTTCCTGCCGAACCGGATGTACGGCCCGTACCTCGGGAACGAGGCGAAGGCCGCCTACGACAAGGCCCAGGCCTCCTGACCTCACGGTCGCCCGCCACCCCCGCCCGGCCGGTACTCTGTACCGGCCAGGTGGGTTGCCCGAGCGGCCTAAGGGAACGGTCTTGAAAACCGTCGTGGCGCGAGTCACCGTGGGTTCAAATCCCACACCCACCGCAGATGAGCGGCCCCTGACCGGTGCAACCGGGCAGGGGCCGCTTTCGTGTCCGGGGACACCACCGGGGTAAGGCGTGCCGGGGAAATCCCGGATTGCGGGCCGGGCGCCGGTGTGCCGGAGGCCACAGCGCAGGTGGGGCCCGGTGCCGGCGGGCTCCGGGGGCGCCGCCCCCCAGGGGTTGAGAGGAGGTGCGAAAGGCCCGATTGGTTCTTCCGAGTGGTGTTAGTCGGAAGATCGGCGCGTGTGATGAACGCGGTGCGGTTGCCCCCACATCATGACGAATGTATTCAGATCCGCCCGTCGGAACATCGCGAATCGAGGCACCCCGTCATGACTGACCGCACCATCCTCTCGTCGATCTGGACCTCCGTCCTCGCCGCCCTCGTGGCTGTGCTCTCCGCCCTCGGCTTCGGCGGCAAGGCGGCCCCGGCCGCCGCCTCCCCCGCCGGTGGCGCCGCCGCCGCAGCCGTCACCGCCCCCACGCGCCGGCCGGTCGCCAGGGCCCCGCGGAGCTGGCGGGAGATGATGCGGGGCGGTTCGCTCCCGCCGACCCTGAAGCAGCGCATCCGGGCCGAGGCCCACGGCAAGACTCCCGGTGTTCGCCGCTCGACCACCGCCGCGGCCATGGGTGCCACACCGGGAACCGCCGCCCGCGTCACGGCCTCTGCCGCACAGCCCGCCACCCGCGCCCTTGCCCCTGCCACGGCATCCGCCGCCGCCCGCGAGACGCTGGCCCTCGCCGCGTAGCCCCGTACGGGCAGTCCGGACGAACGGAGCAGGACCGCAGTCGGCAGCACCCCGTACTCGGCAGAAGCAGCACCACAGACGGACGCAAGGCACGCGCGAGCAGGAGCGTGGCAGGCGCTGGAGCCCGGTCGGCAGTGACCGCGGATCGCGCCACACGGTGCCCCCAGCGGGGCACGAATGGATCACCCGGCGTACGCCGGGGAGCGTGCCAGGGGCGTGAGTTCGGCATGGCAGGGCCGCAGGCCCGGGAGACGGTGGGGTTCCCGGACAGCGCGGCCCATTCGGCATGTCCCGGCACCCTTGCATGCGGCCGGTCCCCTCAGCCCGTCCCGACCTTGACACCATGGGTATATCTGACGGACAGTCAGTTACTCGATGATGTGATGCCGGGAGGCCTGCGCCGTGCACCTCGCCCCGACCGAAGGCCAGTTGCGGCTCCGTGCCGAACTGCGCGCGTACTTCAGGGAACTCCTGCCCGACGGGGTCCCCCAGGATCCGGACCACCAGCGCGCACTCCTGCGCCGCATCGGCGCCGACGGACTGCTCGGCCTCGGCTGGCCCGTCGAGTACGGCGGGCAGGGCCGCGGCGCGGACGAGCAGTTCGTCTTCTTCGACGAGGCTTACCGGGCAGGCGCCCCCGTGTCCATGGTCACGCTGAACACGGTCGGCCCGACCCTGATGAAGTACGGGACCCGGGAGCAGAAGGACTACTTCCTCCCCCGGATCCTCGCGGGCGAGATCGTGTTCGCCATCGGCTACTCCGAGCCCGAGGCGGGCACCGACCTCGCCTCACTGCGTACCCGGGCGCTCCGTGACGGAGCCGACTGGCTGATCGACGGGCAGAAGATCTTCACCTCCAACGCCCAGAACGCGGACTGGATCTGGCTCGCCTGCCGGACGGACCCCCAGGCCCCGAAGCACAAGGGCATCTCGATCATCCTCGTCCCCACCGACGACCCCGGGTTCTCGTGGACCCCGATCGACACGGTGGGCGGGCTGACGACCACGGCCACGTACTACGACCGGGTCCGCGTGCCCGCCGGCAACCTCGTCGGCCCCGAGCACGGAGGCTGGGGACTGATCACCAACCAGCTGAACCACGAACGGGTGGCCCTCGCCGCCATCGGCATGCAGGCCGAGGACTTCTACGAGCACGCGCTCCGGCACGCCCGCACCCCGGACCCGGCCACCGGGGGGCGGCCCGCCGATCTGCCCTGGGTGCGGTCCCGCCTCGCCGAGGCCCACGCCCGGCTGGCCGCCGTACGCCTCCTCAACTGGCGCCTCGTACAGGACGTGGGCAGCGGCAGCCTCGCCCCCGGCGACGCCAGCGGCGTGAAGTTCCTCGGCACCGAGTCCGCCGTCGAGGTGTACCGGATGTGCCAGGAGGTGGTGGGGGAGGACGCGCTCGTACGGGGGCCGGAGGCGTTCGCGGGCGGCGAGCTCGAACGGATGAACCGGGCCGCGCAGATCAACACCTTCGGCGGCGGGGTGAGCGAGGTCCAGCGGGAGATCGTCGCCATGATGCGGCTCGGCATGAAGGGGAGGAAGCGATGACGGCGGACGCAGCCGGCACGGCCGAGGAGGCGGCCCGCTTCCACAGGAGGCTGGCGGCTTTCGAGGGGCGGCCGGCCGCCACAGCCGGCCGGGGCAAGGACGCGGTCAACGAGCCGATGATCCGCCACTGGTGCGAGGCGATGGGCGACGACAACCCCGCCTACCGCGGGCCGGACGCCATCGCTCCCCCCACCATGCTCCAGGCCTGGACCATGGGAGGCCTCTCCGGTCACACCGACCGCTCCTCCGCCTACGACGAACTCTTCGCGCTCCTCGACGGCGCCGGCTTCACCTCCGTCGTCGCCACCGACTGCGAGCAGGAGTACCTGCGCCCGCTGCGCCCCGGCGACACGATCACCTTCGACGCCGTCATCGAGTCGGTGTCGCCGCGCAAGACCACCAAGCTGGGCACCGGCCACTTCGTGACCACCCGGATGGATGTCCGGGCAGGCGGGCAGCCCGTTGGAACCCACCGCTTCCGGATCCTCAAGTACGCACCCGCCGGCAGGCCGGCGAAGGACCCCGCGCCCCGCCCGAAGACCGCGGCCGTTCGCCCGCGCCCCGTGGTCAACCGCGACAACGAGGGGTTCTGGGACGGGGTACGGGAGCACAGGCTGTTGATGCAGCGCTGCACCTCCTGCACCGCCCTCCGCTTCCCCTGGCTCCCCGGCTGCAACACCTGCACGAGCCCTGACTGGGACACGGTCGAGGCCTCCGGCGCCGGCACCGTCTTCAGCTACGTCGTCATGCACCACCCGCCCTTCCCGGCCTTCGACCCGCCCTACGCGGTGGCGCTCGTCGAACTCGCCGAAGGGGTCCGCATGATCAGCAACATCACCGGGGTCCCGTACGACAAGGTCCGCATCGGCATGCCCGTCCAACTGGAGTTCCTACGCGTCGACGACGACCTCGAACTCCCCGTCTTCCGCGGGAGTGAGGGCTGATGGACTTCCACCCCACCGAGGAACAGGCCGCTGCTGCCGGCCTCGCCGCCCGGATCTTCTCCGACCTCGCCACCCACGAGCGCCTCACCGCCGCCGGGACCGGCAGCGACGCCGAACTGTGGAAGGCCCTCACCTCCGCCGGGCTCATCGCCGCCGTCGAGGAGATCGGCCTGCTCGGACTGGTCCTGCTGCTGGAGGAACAGGGGCGCAGCACCGCGCAGGTCCCCTACGCCGCCACCTGCGCCTACGGGATCCTCCCCGTGGCCGCCCACGGCAGCGCGGAGCAACGCGCCCGCCTCCTGCCCGCGCTGGGCAGCGGGGACGCGGTCGCCACCGGAGCCCTCCCGGCCCGCGGCCGGATCACCGCCGGGGGCGGCCGGCTGACCGGCACCGCCCCCGTCGTCCCCTGGCTGCGCGACGCCACGCACGTACTGGTCCCCGACGCCGAGCGGGCCCTGTGGCTCGTACGGACCGACGCGCCCGGTGTGCGGACGTCCCCCGTCGAGACCACCGCCCCCTGGTCGGCGGGCCGCCTGGTCCTGAGCGGGGCCGCCGCCGAACGCGTCGGCTCCGACGGCGCCTACGAGCACACCCTCGCCGCCGCGCGCACCGCCTTCGCCGGGCTCCAGGCGGGCGTCTGCGCGGGCTCGCTTGCCCGCGCGGTGGAGTACACCTCCACCCGCGAGCAGTTCGGCCGGCCGCTCTCCACCAACCAGGGGGTCATGCTGCGCGCGGCCGACGCGTACATGGACACCGAGGCGATCCGGGTGACCGCCTACGAAGCGGCATGGCGCATCGACCAGGGGCTCCCGGCGCGCGAGCAGGTGCTGACGGCGGCCTGGTGGGCCTCGGAGGCAGGCAAGCGGGTGGTGCACACGGGCCAGCACCTGCACGGCGGCACGGGGGCGGACCTGGACCACCCCGTCCACCGGCACTTCCTCTGGGGACGTCAACTCGACGCCTACCTGGGCTGCGGCAGCGAGCTGCTGGCCGAGCTGGGAGCCCGCATAGCCGAGGGAGGACGGGCATGAACGTCGGCGACACCCTGCCGCCGCTGGAGATCGCGGTCACCCGCACCCTGATCGTGGCGGGCGCGATCGCCTCCCGCGACTACCAGGACGTGCACCACGACACGGCGCTGGCACGGGAGAAGGGCTCCCCGGACATCTTCATGAACATCCTGACCACCAACGGACTGGTCGGCCGCTACATCACCGACCATCTCGGACCGCGGGCCGTCCTGCGCAAGGTGGCCATCCGCCTCGGCGCCCCCAACCACCCGGGGGACACCATGACCCTCACCGGTACCGTCACCGCCGTGCTCGGCAACACCGTCGAGATCCGGGTCGTCGGAGCCAACGGCATCGGCCGCCACGTGACGGGAACGGTCACCGCGGAGGTGGCGGCATGAGCGTCCGTACCCGGGACCGGCTCGGAGGCCGGGCCGCGATCGCCGGTATCGGCGCGACCGAGTTCTCCAAGGACTCCGGCCGCAGCGAGCTCAAGCTCGCCGTCGAGGCCGTGCACGCGGCCCTCGACGACGCCGGGCTCACCCCGGCCGATGTCGACGGCATGGTCACCTTCACCATGGACACCAGCCCCGAGATCACCGTCGCGCAGGCGGTGGGCGTCCGGGAGCTGTCCTTCTTCTCCCGCGTCCACTACGGCGGCGGCGCGGCCTGCGCCACTGTCCAGCAGGCCGCCCTCGCCGTCGCCACGGGGGTCGCGGAGGTCGTGGTCTGCTACCGCGCGTTCAACGAGCGCTCCGGACGCCGCTTCGGCTCCGGCGTCCAGCAGCGCGAGCCCTCGGCCGAGGGCGCGGCGCTCGGGTGGTCACTGCCCTGGGGGCTGCTGACCCCCGCGTCATGGGTGGCCATGGCCGCCCAGCGCTACCTGCACACCTACAACCTCACTCCCGAAGCCTTCGGGCACGTCGCGGTCACCGACCGCCGGCACGCCGCCAACAACCCGGCCGCCTATTTCCACGGCAAGCCGATCACCCTCGCCGACCACGCCTCCTCACGCTGGATCGTCGAACCGCTGCGCCTGCTGGACTGCTGCCAGGAGACCGACGGCGGCCAGGCCCTCGTCGTCACCACGACCGAACGGGCCCGCACCCTGCGCAACGCGCCCGCCGTGATCACCGCGGCGGCGCAGGGAGCCGGGCGCCGCCAGGAGGGCATGACCTCCTTCTACCGCGACGACCTGACCGGCCTGCCGGAGATGAACGTGGTCGCGCGGCAGCTGTGGCGCACCAGCGGGCTGCGGCCCTCCGACATCGACGTCGGCATCCTCTACGACCACTTCACCCCCTTCGTCCTGATGCAGCTGGAGGAGTTCGGCTTCTGCCGGCCGGGCGAGGCCGCCGACTTCGTGGCCGCTGACGCACTCGCGCTCAACACCCATGGCGGCCAGCTCGGGGAGGCGTACCTGCACGGCATGAACGGCATCGCCGAGGCCGTCCGCCAGTTGCGCGGCACCTCCGTCAACCAGGTGGCGGGAGCCGCGCACGCACTTGTCACCGCCGGCACCGGGGTGCCGACGTCCGGGCTGATCCTCGGCGCCGACAGCTGAGACCCAGGTCCGTGCCGCGCCCCCGCCCCCTCCACCTTCAGGGGGTGGGGATGGCCCTACTACTACAACCTGAGATGGATCCCCCATCGGCACCTGCGGCCGATTCCACGGGTGGCGGGCGCTCCTAGCGTGGAGACATGACCCCGCCTGTGTGCACGCTCGCCTCGAATCCGACGCCGTACCCGTCGTTCTCGGCGTACGTCCGTACCCGCGGCACGGTCCTGCTGCGCACCGCGCGCTCCCTCACGGCCAACCCCTGCGACGCGGAGGACCTGCTCCAGACCGCCCTCGCGAAGACGTACGCGGCCTGGGACCGCATCGAGGACCACCGCGCACTGGACGGCTACGTCCGGAGGACCCTGGTCAACACCCGTACCTCCCAGTGGCGCAAGCGCAAGGTCGACGAGTTTGTATGCGACGAGCTCCCGGAGACCGAGCCGGCTCCCTCCTCCGACCCCGCCGAGGCCCAGGCGCTGCGCGACGCGATGTGGCGTGCGGTGGCCCGGCTGCCCGACCGGCAGCGCGCCATGGTCGTCCTGCGCTACTACGAGGACATGAGCGAGGTGCAGACCGCCGAGCTGCTGGGAGTCTCGGTCGGAACGGTCAAGAGCGCCGTCTCCCGTGCGCTGGGCAAGCTTCGCGAGGACCCGGAGCTCACCCCCGTCCGCTGAGACGGGCGGTGTTTCACGTGAAACGTGGGGATGTTTCACGTGAAACACGAGGCGGTTTCTACCCTCGGGTAGTGACAGACCGATCGGTACGTGCGCAGAATCGGCAGCATCCGTAGCCGCCGCGGCGCAGCAGCGCTCACCGGGAGGACGCATTGCTCAGCACCATGCAGGACGTACCGCTCCTCGTCACCCGCATACTTCGTCACGGGATGACGATCCACGGGAAGTCCCAGGTCACGACCTGGACCGGAGAGGCCGAGCCGCACCGCAGGAGTTTCGCCGAGATCGGCGCCCGGGCCACCCGCCTCGCCGGCGCCCTGCGCGACGAACTCGGAGTGCGGCAGGACGACCGGGTCGCGACCCTCATGTGGAACAACGCCGAGCATGTCGAGGCGTACTTCGCGATCCCCTCCATGGGCGCCGTCCTGCACACGCTGAACCTGCGGCTGCCCCCGGAGCAGCTGGTCTTCATCGTCAACCACGCCGCCGACCGGGTCGTCCTGGTCAACGGCACGCTGCTCCCGCTGCTCGCACCGCTGCTGCCGCACCTGCCGACCATCGAGCACGTCGTCGTGACCGGCATCGGAGACCGTTCGGTGCTCGACGGCCTGAACGTGCGGGTACACGAGTACGAGGAGCTCCTCGAAGGCCGCTCCGACAGCTTCGACTGGCCCGAGCTGGACGAGCGCCAGGCGGCCGCGATGTGCTACACCTCCGGCACCACCGGGGACCCGAAGGGCGTCGTCTACTCCCACCGCTCGCTCTACCTGCACTCCATGCAGGTCAACATGGCCGAGTCGATGGGGCTGACCGACAAGGACACCACCTTGGTGGTCGTTCCGCAGTTCCACGTGAACGCCTGGGGCCTGCCGCACGCCACCTTCATGACCGGCATCAACATGCTGATGCCGGACCGCTTCCTGCAGCCCGCCCCGCTCGCCGAGATGATCGAGCGGGAGAAGCCCTCGCACGCCGCGGCCGTTCCCACCATCTGGCAGGGGCTGCTGGCCGAGGTCACCGCCAACCCGCGCGACCTGAGCTCGATGAAGCAGGTCACCATCGGCGGCGCGGCCTGTCCGCCCTCCCTGATGGAGGCCTACGACAAGCTCGGGGTCCGTGTCTGCCACGCGTGGGGCATGACGGAGACCTCCCCGCTCGGCACGATGGCGCACCCGCCGGCCGGCCTGAGCGCCGAGGAGGAGTGGCCCTACCGGATCACGCAGGGCCGCTTCCCCGCAGGCGTCGAAGCGCGTCTCGTCGGCCCCGGCGGCGACCTGCTGCCCTGGGACGGAACGTCGGCCGGCGAGCTTGAGGTGCGCGGCAACTGGATCGCGAGTGCCTACTACGGCGGCGCGTCCGGCGAGCCCTTCACGCCCGAGGACAAGTTCAGCGCCGACGGCTGGCTCAAGACCGGGGACGTGGGTGTCATCAGCCCCGACGGATACCTGACCCTCACCGACCGGGCCAAGGACGTCATCAAGTCCGGCGGCGAGTGGATCTCCAGCGTCGAGCTGGAGAACGCGCTGATGGCGCACCCCGAGGTCGCGGAGGCCGCGGTGGTCGCCGTACCCGACGAGAAGTGGGGCGAGCGGCCGCTGGCTACGGTCGTCCTCAAGGACGGCGCGACCGTGGACTACGCGGGGCTGCGTGACTTCCTCTCGCAGTCGATCGCCAAGTGGCAGCTGCCGGAGCGCTGGACGCTCATCGAGGCCGTGCCGAAGACCAGCGTCGGCAAGTTCGACAAGAAGGTGATCCGCCAGCGGTACGCGGACGGCACCCTGGACGTCACCAAGCTCGCCTGACGCCCCGCGTCTACCCCCGCGTGAGCCATGGCCGCAGCAGCCTGCTGACGGCGGGCATGGCCACATAGGTCATCAGCGTGCTGAACACGACGGCGAAGACAGCCGTCCGCAGGACGAAGTGCAGATCCATTAGGTACGGCCCGAGCACCGCGTTGCCGACGAGTGAGATCGGAAAGATGGCCAGCCCCGAGCTGATCGCCATCTTCCACCGTGGCGGCGCGGGCCGGGTCGTCCCCGGCTTGGCGAACCAGGTCTCCATGCCGTGCAGTTCCCGCCGGGCTATCTCCGTGTGGTGGTGGCCCAGGCAGTTGGCGAACCACTGCGCCCGCTCCGGGGACTCCTGCCAGCGCTGCAAGGCGGCCTGGTCGCGGAAGCGGTGGACCAGGAACCACGGTCCGCCCTGCGTCGCCGGCCGGAAGAGCCCGTAACCCAAGTGGTCCGGGAAACCGGCGGCCGTCTCCAGGATGCCGTGGGCCCAGGCCTCGAACGTCTCCTCGTGGCCAGGGTCCACCTGCCGCGCGATGAGCAGGTTCACCTCCCCGTTGTCGGCGGGGACGGTGTGCTCGGTCGAATCGGTGAGGGCCATCGGGCCAGGATCGCTAGTTGGTGCCGATCTTGGCCAGCAGGTCCACGATGCGGCCCTGCACGTCCGTCGTGGTGGCCCGCTCCGCGAGGAAGAGCACGCTCTCGCCCGAGGCCAGGCGCGGCAGTTCGGCCGGATCGATGCCGGTCGCCGTGTAGACCACCAGCGGAGTCCGGTTCAGCTGCCCGTTCGCCCGGAGCCAGTCCACGATGCCGGCCCGCCGGCGGCGCACCTGCATCAGGTCCATGACCACCAGGTTCGGCCGCATCCGCGTGGCCAGTTCCACCGCATCGGTGTCCGCGCCCGCCCGGGCGACCTGCATGCCGCGCCGCTCCAGGGCCGCGGTCAGCGCGGTCGCGATCTCGTCGTGCTCCTCGATCAGCAGGACCCGCGACGGATGCTGCTCGCTGTCACGCGGCGCCAGCGCCTTGAGCAGCACGGCCGGATCGGCTCCGTACGCCGCCTCGCGCGTGGTGTGCCCCAGCCCGGCCGTGACCAGTACGGGCACCTCGGCGGCCACGGCGGCCTGCCGCAGCGACTGCAAGGCGGTCCGGGTGATCGGCCCGGTCAGCGGGTCGACGAACAGTGCGGCGGGGAACGCCGCGATCTGCGCGTCCACCTCCTCACGGGAGTGCACGACCACCGGCCGGTAGCCCCGGTCGCTGAGCGCCTGCTGCGTCTGCACATCGGGGGCAGGCCACACCAGGAGCCGACGCGGATTGTCCAGGGGCTCCGGCGGGAGTTCGTCGTCCACGGGCTGCGGCACGGGCCGGTTGACCACCTCGACCGCACCGCCCGGACCGTCCAGCGGCTCGGGACCCTCGGCGGCGCCCGCCTCGGGGGCGCCTATGGCGAAGGCCCGGCCCTGCGGGCTGGGCTCGGCGAGCCGGCGGCGCCGGCCGGACCCGGAAGCCGCGGGCGGGGCCGCGGCGGCGGGGTCGACGGCGATTCCCTGGCCGAGGGTGCCCAGCGCGCGCACACTGATCGGCTGCGCGGCCTGGCCCTGCGCGGAGGAGTCCTGCGACCGGCGTGCTCCGGGGACCGCGACCTGGCCGCTGGCCCCGTCGTCCTCGGAAGCCGTACGGGCTGCCGGAACCGGCCACGCGGGAGCGTTGGACAGCGCACGCCGCCGCCCCGTCGGGTTCTCGGCGGGAGCGTCCGAGGGCCCGTCCGGCGCCTCGGGCTCGGCCGCGGGGGCGCCCAGCGCACGGCGGCCACGCCGGCCGGCCGGTACTTCGGCGCCGGGGCCCGCCTTCCCCTCGGAGACCGCGGCACCGGGGCCCGCGACGGCGGTCGGAGCAGGAGCGACGGGAGCGGGGCCGGCGGGCAGCGCGAAGCCGCCTTCCGGGGCGATGGGCCGTGCCGGGGCGGGCGTCGGTCCGAGACCCGTCGCCGGTACGGGGCCGCCCGGCTGGACGGGACCGCCGGGCTGTACCGGACCGGCCGTACCCAGCGCCCGTCGCCGGCCGGCCGGGTGCTCGGTCACCGGCACAGCGGGCACGGGCGGGAGCGCGGGCATGGCGGAGCCCTGCGGCTGCTGAGGGAGACCAGGGCCGCCCTGGCCCTCGGCACCGCCGCTCCCACCGTCGTCACCGGCCCGGCCGCGCCTGCGTCCGGTTCCCAGACCCGCGGGGTTCACCGGGGACTGCGCGAGCTCGGGCCCCGCCGGCGGTCCGGCCTCGCCAGCCCGCCGCCGGCCCGACGGCAGCGCCAGCGCGCCTCCGCCCTGGCCGGCCTGCGCGGCCTGGGGCGCGGCGTTCTCGTCCTCCAGGAAGGCGTCCACTCCGCGCCGGCCCCGCCGACCGCCGGAGACCTTGCCGGGAGCGGCACCCGAGGCCGTCCCGGCGCCGTCCGGGCCCGGGTTCGCCGGGGGCTCCGCGGGTTCGGGCAGCGTCACCGTGCCGGCACCCGAGCCGAGCGGCAGCTCCAGCACGTAGGCCCCGCCGGGCGCGCCCGGGACCTCCACCGTCTGCAGCACGCCGCCGTGCGCGGCCACGATGCCCCGGACGATCGGCTCGTGGACCGGGTTGCCACCCTCGTAGGGGCCGCGCACCTCGATCCGTACGACATCGCCGCGCTGTGCCGCGGCCACCACGATCGTCGAGTCGCTGTATCCGCTGCCCTGACGGGTCTTGCCGGTGGCGTCCACGCCGGCGACGTCCGCGACCAGGTGCGCGAGGGCGGTCGCGATCCGCGCTCCGTCCACCTCGGCCTCGATGGTCGGTGCGTGGACGGCGAACTGCACGCGACCGGGCCCGATCAGCTCGACCGCGCCGTCGACGCCGGCCGTGACCACACCGTTGATCAGGACCTTCTTCTTGGCGAGCTTCTCGCGGCCGGCGTCCAGGCGCTGGAAGCCGAGCACGTTGTCCACCAGGGTGGTCATCCGCGAGTAGCCGGCGGCCAGGTGGTGCAGCAGCTGGTTGGCCTCGGGCCACAGCTGCCCGGCGTCGTCGGCGGCCAGGGTCGCCAGCTCTCCGCGCAGCTCGTCCAGCGGGCCGCGCAGGGAGTCCCCGAGGACGGCGAGCAGCTGTGCGTGCCGGGCGGCCAGGGCGTCGTAGGGGCGGCGGTCCGTGAAGGTCATGACGGCGCCCACGAGCTGCTCCCCGTCCCGTACGGGAGAGGTGGTCAGGTCGACGGCGACCGGCTGTCCGGCCTTGTTCCACAGGACCTGTCCGCGTACGCGGTGCTTGCGCCCGCTGCGCAGGGTGTCGGCGAGCGGGGACTCCTCGAAGGGGAAGGGCGAGCCGTCGGCGCGGGAGTGCTGGACCAGGCCGTGGAGTTGGCGGTTGCCGAGGTCGGTGGCGCGGTAGCCGAGGATCTGGGCGGCGGCCGGATTGACGAGCACCACCCGTCCGTCGGTGTCGGTGCCCACGACGCCCTCGGCGGCGGCGCGCAGGATCATCTCGGTCTGCCGCTGGGAGCGGGCCAGCTCGGCCTCGGTGTCGACGGTCTGCGAGAGGTCCCGGACCACGAGCATCAGCAGCTCGTCACCGGTGTAGGCGGGTTGCGGCTCGCGGTAGGCGTCGCGGCCGTCGAGGTGGGCGCTGGTGACCTCGACGGGGAACTCCGACCCGTCGGTGCGGCGGGCGACCATCCGCTTGGGTTTGGTCCGGCCGCCTTCGTCGTCGCCGGGCCGGCGCATGGAGCCGGGGATCAGCTTGGAGTCGAACTCGGGCAGGAGGTCGAGCACGCCCCGGCCGACGAGCCCGGTGCCGGGGCTCTCCATGATCTCAAGCGCGATCGAATTGGCGTTGACGACCGTGCCGTTGGCGTTGACGAGCAACAGCGCGTCAGGAAGGGCGTCGAGTATTGCTGCGAGGCGAGCAGCGCCTCGGGATGGCCTGCTGCTCACGACGAGCTTCCTCCCTGACCAACGACTACCGGCAAGTCACGGGAGGAGTCTAAGGCCACAGGCTCGCGGCGGGGTGGCCGATGTGGGGCCGGCCACGCCCCGCCCGGGCATCCTCCCAGGTCAGGAACGCCCACTCGGAAGCACAGGTTCCAACTCGTCCCAGCGCTTGATTTCGCATCCGTCCGTCCGGCGGAACGTGGCGTTCACCTTGTGTCCGTTCCATGTGCCGGTGACGCGCGCGGTCGCGGGTCCTCCGTACTGCTTGGTGCAGATCTGGTCCGGGGGGACGGGAGCGAAGGGGTCGCGGCCCTCCTTTGCGAGCTGGTCCAGTCGTGCGCAGGCGCCCTCGGCCTCCGGGTGGTCACCGCCGACGGGGCCGCATTCGAGCCTGTACTCGCGGTCCAGCTGGCGGTTGCCGGTGTCGGTCATGGCCATGGTCAGCCGGTCGGGCGGGGCCAGCAGCTGTCCCAAGGGCAGAGGGGGCAGCGGCCCGGCGGCCGCGGTGGCCAGGGCCGAGGTGGCGGCGAAGGCGGCGAGACGCAGCATGGGGCACTCCAGGTCGTGCGTACGGCATACGCCTGACCAACGACGCGGGCGCGCTGATGTTGCGTGCGGCGGGGCCGTTAAGGCTTTGCCCTCGGCCCGTTCCGCCTAGTACCGTGGGAGCGGATTGGTGAGGGGCCCTGCGCCTGTGTCATCATCTGCACGCACCTTCGTAGCCGAGGGTGTGCTGGAGGCGTCGCCTAGTCCGGTCTATGGCGCCGCACTGCTAATGCGGTTTGGGTCTTACCACCCATCGAGGGTTCAAATCCCTCCGCCTCCGCAGTTCGTCGAAGCCCCGGTCCATCAGGACCGGGGCTTCGACGCGTTCCAGGGCTTGTGCGCCGAGGCGTTGCCGCCGGCCCGAGCGCACGTGGCCGTCGGGGTGTTCCGGCCCGGCCCGCCTCTTGCGCGAAGTCGCGCCGACGATCTTCATCCTGAGCGTTTCCGCAGGTCAGGAGTGGTTTGGGTAATGGATTTCGCGTCCCGGCGAGGTCCATGTATTGTTGTTCTCGCAAGGCCAACGGGGCGAAAAACCCCGGGAAGCCCAAGCACTCGTAGCTTAACGGATAGAGCATCTGACTACGGATCAGAAGGTTGCAGGTTCGAATCCTGCCGAGTGCACAGCAGGGCAGAGGCCCCGGACGAAAGTCCGGGGCCTCTGCCGTATGCCCGGGATGTGCCAGGTGTGCCGGTGGGGCTCTCCTCCTTGTTGGGGAGGCGTCCCCCGGAAGATGTCAGGGGCGGGATGGCTCCGGCGGGGGACGTCGGCTACCCGGTGGCCTCGGTACGGTTCTTGAAGATCGTCCGAAGCTGGAAAACGGGGGCACTCATGGGACTGTTCGGGAACGCGCACACCGTCGACCCCGTGTCGGCGCAGCGGGACTACGCGCGGCTGCTGGGGCAGGGGGAGCGGGTGCATGCCGCCTACCTGCTGATCCGCGACACGATCCTGTTCACCGACCGGCGGCTGGTGCTCGTCGACAAGCAGGGGATCACAGGCAAGAAGGTGGAGTACCACTCGATCCCCTACCGGAGCATCACCCACTTCTCGGTGGAGACCGCCGGTCACTTCGATCTCGACGCCGAGCTGAAGATCTGGATATCCGGCAGCTCGACGCCGATCGAGAAGACCTTCACCAAAGGCGTCGACATCTACGAGGTGCAGGCGATCCTGACGCAGTTCGTCGCCCGGTAGGGACGTCCTGCCGTCCTCAGAGGACTCGGGGGAGGCCGGTCACCGACATGACCAGCGAGTAGAGGGACGTGGTCGCGGTGATGAAGAGCCGGTTGTTCTTGGGTCCGCCGAAGGCGATGTTCGAGACGGGCTCGGGGACGCGCAGGCGGCCGATCAGGGTGCCGTCCGCGGCGTAGCACTGGACGCCGTTCTCCATGGCGGCCGCCCACAGCCGGCCCTCGTCGTCGAAGCGGATGTTGTCGACGCCGGGACAGGTCGCGAAGACCCGGTCGTCGGTGAGGGTGCTGTCGTCAGCGACCTTGAAGGCTCGGATGTGGCCGGCCCTGGTGTCCGCCGCGTACAGCTCGCTCTCGTCGGGGGAGAAGACGACGCCGTTGGGGCCGAGGAAGCCGTCGGCGGCCATGCGGACCTCCCCGGTCGAGGGGTCGGCCCGGTAGAGGTTGCAGGCGCCGATCTCGCCGGACGCGCGGTGGCCCTCGTAGTCGCTGGTGATGCCGAAGTCCGGGTCGGAGAACCAGATGGAGCCGTCCGAGCGGACCACCGCATCGTTCGGGCTGTTGAGCCGCTTGCCCTCGAAGCGGTCGGCGATCACGGTGATGCTGCCGTCGGGCTCGGTGCGGGTCACGCGGCGGTTGCCCTGTTCACAGGAGATCAGGCGGCCTGTGCGGTCGAGGGTGTTGCCGTTGGAGTGGCCGGCGGGTGAGCGGAAGACGGAGACGGCCCCGGTCGCCTCGTCCCAGCGCAGCATCCGGTCGTTGGGGATGTCGCTCCACACCAGTTGCCGCCAGGCCGGCAGGTACAGCGGGCCTTCGGCCCAGCGGCAGTCGCCGTAGAGCCGGTCCAGTCGGGCGTCACCGTTGGCGCAGCGGCCGGTTTTGAAGCGCTCGTCCAGAATCTCGTACAAGGTGAGGTCGGCTATGGCAGACATGATTCCCCCTGGAAGAAAGTTGCCGAATTTTGTTCGGTCCGATGGTGAGATTGCAGGATCAGGTACCGTCTTCGCAAGGGTTCTCAGGCCCATGAGAGGAAGATTGCGTGGACGACATCGACCGGGCGCTCGTCCTGCGCCTGCAGCAGGACGCCGGGCAGTCCTATGCGGCTCTCGGTACGGCTGTCGGGCTTTCGGCCGGGGCCACCCACGAGCGCGTACGCAAACTGCGCGAGCGCGGGGTGATCCGGCGGACCACCGTCGACGTCGACCCGGCGGCGGTCGGCAGCGGGGTCCTCGCCTACGTGATGGTCGACTCCAACGCGTGGATGGGCGAGTCGGCGGACGCCTTCGCCGCCATCCCGGAGATCCAGGAGGCGCACATCATCGCGGGCAGCGCGTCGGTGCTGGTGAAGGTGCGCACGGCCTCGACCGGGCAGCTGCAGGACGTCCTGCGCCGGCTCTACGCCATCGACGGTGTCAGCGGTACGCACGCGACCGTCGTCCTGGACACCTTCTTCGAGCGGCCGCTGCCGCTGTGACCTGGTGGTGCACCGGGATCCGGTGGAGGGACTCCGGCCCCGGGATCGGGTGGTACGACCGTGAGCGCGGCGAGCGGGTGAGCGCGCTCGCGTACGGGCAGCGGCTGGCCTTCGCCGCACACGGGCAACGGCACTGCCTCGGTGTGCGGAGGGCCGGGAAGCGGACGCCCTGCCCCACTTCCGCCATCGTGCCCGGCCGCGGCGGGAGCGCGCAGTGCCCCGAATGCGCCCGTCTCGACCGGTCGTTCTCCGTGGCGGCCGACACCAACGCGGCCGACCCGCGGACCTACCGGGTCTATCTGGCCTGGTTCGGGCCCGGCATGGTCAAGGTCGGTATCACCGCCGAGGAGCGCGGCTCCGCCCGGCTGCTGGAGCAGGGGGCCGTGTCGTGGACCTGGCTGGGGCGGGGGCCGCTGATGGCCGCCCGGCGCACCGAGGAGCTGCTGCGGGCGGCGCTCGGGGTGCCCGACCGGATCCCGTACGCCCGCAAGCGCGTCCTGCGGGCGCACCTGCCGGATGCGCCGGAGCGGGCGCGGGAGGTCGCCGAGCTGCACGGCCGCGCGGCGGCGCTGGCCGGGTGGCCGGAGTCCCTGCGGCAACTGGGATGCGAAGTCATTGACCATGCGGCAGCGTTCGGGATGCACGGCTGGACGGGACTCGCCGCACCCGACCGGGTCGTCGTGGAGATGGCGGCCGACGGGGCCGTGGTGGGGCGGCTGGTCGGCGCTGCCGGACCCGACCTGCACTTCGAGGACGGGCTCGTGGTCGACACCCGGCTGCTGGCCGGATGGGAGCTGGCCGTCCCCGGCGAGGGGGCCGTGACCTCGGTGCCGGTGGCGCCGATCCCGGCCGCTGCGGCCCCGCCCGCCGAGCAGGACGGGCTGTTCTGACGTTGCGGACGCCGCCGACGGCGAGGGACCATGCCCGTCCACGCGGTGCGTGCGCGGCCCGCGCGCCAGGTCAAGACTTGGATCCCTTTGGCCGTCCGGGGCTGATCCGGGTGGACATGCCGGGGGCCCTCCCCCGAGGGTGGTGGGCATGACCACTCAGCCGGTGGCGGCCTTCGAACCGCCCTATGTCATGGCCGTTTTCACCAGCATCCGGACCGCGGACGACACCGGGTTCGACGAGCGCAACGACCGGATGGAGGAGATCGTCCAGACGATCCCGGGCTATCTCGGCTACGAGTCCGCGCGCAATCCGGGCGGCCTGGGCATCACCGTCGCCTACTTCCGGGACCACGAGGCCCTCAGGGTGTGGCGCGAGGACGCGGAGCACCAGGCGGCGATGAACAAGGGCCGTGCCGACTGGTACGAGAGCTACACCCTGCATGTCGCCACCGTCGAGCGGAGCCACGGTTTTGTCCGCAACGACTGATGCGGTGCGCGCCTTCCGGGAGCGGCTCCGGCTGCCCGGACTGGTCGACGTCCACACGCACTTCATGCCCGAGCGGGTCATGGAGAAGGTGTGGGACTACTTCGACGCGGTCGGCCCGCTGACCGGAGTCGCGTGGCCCATCACCTACCGCCACGAGGAGGAGCAGCGCGTCGCGCTCCTGCGGGAGTTCGGGGTGCGGGCCTTCACCGCCATGCTCTACCCGCACAAACCCGGGATGGCGGCCTGGCTCAACGCCTGGTCCGCCGATTTCGCGGCCCGCACCCCCGACTGCCTGCACACGGCGACCTTCTACCCGGAGGAAGACGTGGCCGACTACGTCCGCCGGGCCGTCACCGCCGGCGCCCGGGTCTTCAAGGCACACCTCCAGGTCGGCGGCTACGACCCGAACGACGGCCTGCTCGACCCCGTGTGGGGGATGCTGGCCGAGGCCGGGATCCCCACCGTGATCCACTGTGGCTCCGGTCCGGCGCCCGGCGCGTACACGGGCCCCGCCCCGATCGCCCGGCTGCTGGCCCGCCATCCGCGGCTGCCGCTGATCATCGCCCACATGGGCATGCCCGAGTACACGGACTTCCTCGACCTCGCCGACCGCCACACGGCGGTGCGTCTCGACACGACCATGGCCTTCACCGACTTCTCGGAACGGCTGAACGGATTCCCGCCCGGGGATCTCGGACGGCTCGCGGACCTCGGCGACCGGATTCTCCTGGGCACCGACTTCCCGAACATCCCGTACCCGTACGAGCACCAGCTCGCCGCCCTCGAACGGCTGGGCCTCGGAGACGGCTGGCTGCGGGCGGTCTGCCACGACAACGCCGCCCGCCTGTTCGGCCTCGACGCCTGACCCGCCTTTCTCAGGCAATTCACAGGTTGGGGCAAGAACGCTCTCAGAGGCGCTGGGGAGCGTGTCCGTATGACTGCGACGACCACCTCCCCCGCGTCCACGTCCACCGGAAACCACACGGCCCTGGTACGGCCGGACGGCGAGCCCTGCCGGGTGCTCGTCGTCGACGACGAGGCCTCGCTCTCCGAGCTGCTGTCCATGGCCCTGCGCTACGAAGGCTGCGAGGTCCGCAGCGCCGGCGACGGGGCCGGGGCCTTGCGGGCCGCACGCGGCTTCCGCCCGGACGTGGTGGTCCTCGACGTCATGCTCCCCGATATGGACGGCCTCGCCGTCCTCGGGCAGCTGCGCCGGGAGATCCCCCAGGTCCCCGTGCTGTTCCTGACTGCCAAGGACTCCGTGGAGGACCGGATCGCCGGTCTCACCGCCGGCGGCGACGACTACGTCACCAAGCCCTTCAGCCTGGAGGAGGTCGTGGCCCGGCTGCGCGGCCTGGTGCGGCGTTCGGGGGCGGCACAGGCGGCGCGCGGCGGCTCGGTCCTGACCGTCGGGGACCTGCGCCTCGACGAGGACAGCCACGAGGTGGTCCGGGACGGCCGGGAGGTGCATCTCACCGCCACCGAGTTCGAGCTGCTGCGCTACCTGATGCGCAACCCGCGGCGCGTGCTGAGCAAGGCGCAGATCCTGGACCGGGTCTGGTCCTACGACTTCGGCGGCCAGGCCAACGTGGTCGAGCTCTACATCTCCTACCTGCGCCGCAAGCTGGAGAGCGGCCTCGGCCTGCCCTCGATGATCCACACCCGGCGCGGGGCCGGATATCTGATCAAGCCGGCCGAGTAGTGGCCCCGCGCGGGAGCCGGCGCTCGCGTGGCCGCCGTCCCTGGTCGCTGCGGACCCGGCTCGTCGTCTCGGCGGTGGCGCTGATCGCCGTGGTGGGTGCGGCCATCGGCACCGTCACCACCCTCGCGCTGCGCTCGTACCTGGTCACGCAGCTCGACGAACAGCTCGCCTCGTCGCTGCGGATGGCCGCCCGGGCGCCCGGCGGGAAAGCGGCCCGCGAGAGCGGCGGCTTCGCCATGCCGCCCGGCAGCCCGCTGGACGCCGCCGCGCTCCGCCTGGACCCGGGCGGGGCGGTCCTCGGAAGCGCCCGCTACACCCGCGGCGAGGGCTGGGCGCCCGACCAGGCACCGCCGGCCCTCACCGACGCCCAGAGCAGGGCCCTCACCCGGTCCGCCCTCGAAGGCGCACAGACGGCACCCGGGCAGGCGGTGAGTGCGGACCTGCCGGGCCTCGGGGCCTACCGGGTGCTCGCCTCCCCCGACCGCGGTCTCGTCTTCGCCTTCCCGCTCCGCGAGGTCGACTCCACGGTGAGCACCCTGGTCGGGGTCGAGGTCTGCGTCACCCTGGCAGGGCTGATCGCCGCCTCGCTCGCCGGGCAGGCCCTGGTCGGGGTCGCCCTGCGCCCGCTGCGCCGGGTCGCGGCCACCGCCACCCGGGTCTCCGAACTCCCTCTGCACAGAGGCGAGCCCGCCCTCCACGAACGGGTCCCGGACGCCGAGGCCGACCCCCGCACCGAGGTGGGGCAGGTCGGAGCCGCCATCAACCGGATGCTCGGCCATGTCTCCGCCGCCCTCACAGCGCGCCAGCAGAGCGAGACGCGGGTACGGCAGTTCGTCGCCGACGCCAGTCACGAGCTGCGCACGCCGCTCGCCTCCATCCGCGGCTATGCCGAACTCACCCGCCGGGGCCGCGAGGAGCCGGGCCCCGACACCCGGCACGCCTTGGGCCGGATCGAATCCGAGGCCACCCGGATGACCGGCCTGGTCGAGGACCTGCTCCTGCTGGCCCGACTCGACGCCGGCCGCCCGCCCTCCCCCGACCACACCGGTACCGGCCCCACCGGTACCGGCCCCACCGGTACCGGCCCCACCGACACCGGCCACACCACCCCCGACCGCACCGACACCGACCGCACCGGCCACACCGACACCGACCTCGCCCCGCTCGTCGTCGACGCCGTCAGCGACGCCCGCGCCGCCGGGCCCGACCACCACTGGCGGCTGAACCTGCCCGACGAGCCGGCGCCCGTACGCGCCGACGCGGCCCGCATCCAGCAGGTGCTGGTGAACCTGCTGGCCAACGCCCGTACGCACACACCGCCCGGCACCACCGTCACCGCCCATGTTTCACGTGAAACATCTGCCGTCCGGCTGCGCGTCGAGGACGACGGCCCCGGCATCGCACCCGAACTGCTCCCCCGAGTCTTCGAGCGCTTCGTCCGCGGTGACGCCTCCCGGTCCCGCTCCGCCGGTTCCACGGGTCTGGGGCTGGCCATCGTCCACGCGGTGGTCACGGCCCACGGCGGCACCGTCGGCGTACGGAGCAAGCCGGGGCGGACCTGCTTCGAGGTCGTCCTGCCGCTCGCCGGGGCCCCCGCAGCGGCGGAACCGCACTCACAGACAGGCCACAGGCTCAGCACACCGATGTGACAGGCGGCTCCAGCAGGGTCGGAGCATGTCAACCGACACCTCTCCCGGGGCTCTTCCGGTACGGGCGCCCCTCGCCCCCGTACCGGGCGAGCCCGTCCTCGACGTGGTGATTCCGGTCTTCAACGAGGAGAAGGACCTCGGGCCGTGCGTCCTCCGGCTGCACGAGCACCTGACACGGACCTTCCCCTACCCCTTCCGGATCACGGTCGCCGACAACGCGAGCACCGACCGCACCCCCGAGGTCGCGGCCCGGCTCGCCGCTGGACTGGACGGCGTACGCAGCACCCGGCTGGAGGAGAAGGGCCGGGGCAGGGCCCTGCACACTGTCTGGTCCGGTTCCGACGCTCCCGTCCTCGCCTACATGGACGTGGACCTCTCCACCGACCTGAACGCGCTGCTGCCGCTCGTAGCGCCCCTGATCTCCGGTCACTCCGACCTCGCCATCGGCACCCGTCTGGCGCGGTCCTCACGGGTCGTGCGGGGAGCCAAGCGGGAGTTCGTCTCCCGCGCCTACAACCTCCTGCTGCGGTCCTCCCTCGCCGCCCGGTTCAGCGATGCCCAGTGCGGCTTCAAGGCCATCCGGAGGGAGGTGGCCGAGCGGCTGCTGCCGCTGGTGGAGGACACCGGCTGGTTCTTCGACACCGAACTGCTCGTACTCGCCGAGCGGGCCGGGCTGCGGATCCACGAAGTGCCCGTGGACTGGGTCGACGACCCGCACTCCACCGTGCACCTCGTCAGGACCGCCACCGACGACCTCAAGGGCGTCTGGCGGGTGGGCCGGGCGCTGGCCGTCGGGGCGCTCCCGCTCGACCGGCTCGCCCGCCCGTTCGGCGACGACCCCCGCGACCGCACCGCGCTGCCGGGCGTGGACGGCGGACTGGCCCGCCAGCTCATCGGCTTCTGCACCGTCGGAGTCCTCTCCACCCTGCTCTACCTGGTGCTGTACTCCGCCTTCCGGGGCGGGACCGGCCCCCAGCTCGCCAACGGCGCCGCCCTGCTGCTCTCCGCCGTGGCCAACACGGCGGCCAACCGGCGCCTCACCTTCGGCGTCCGCGGCAGGGAGCGCGCCGTCCGCCACCAGGCCCAGGGGCTGGTGGTCTTCGGCGTCGGCCTGGCCCTCACCAGCGGCTCCCTCGCCGCCCTCGCGGCGGCCGCGCCCGAGCCCGCGCACGGCACCGAACTGGCGGTCCTGATCACCGCGAACCTCGCGGCCACCGTCGTGCGCTTCCTGCTCCTGCGGGCCTGGGTCTTCCCCGAGCGGCGCGGCACCGGTTCCCACCCGTCCACTCACCAGGAGGGCCGATGACCACGGCAGCACTCCCGATCCACCCGGCCGCCGTGGCCGGGGCCGCCACCGCCCGCCCGCGGTGGGAACGGCCCGCCCTCGCCGGGCTGCTGTTCGCCACCGCGGCCCTGCTCCTGTGGGACCTGGGCGCCTCCGGATACGCCAACTCCTTCTATTCCGCCGCCGTTCAGGCCGGCAGCGAGAGCTGGAAGGCCTTCTTCTTCGGCTCCTCCGACGCCGGTAACTCCATCACCGTCGACAAACCCCCCGCCGCCTTGTGGCCGATGATGCTCTCGGTCCGGCTCTTCGGGCTGGGCTCCTGGCAGATCCTCGTCCCGCAGGCACTGATGGGGGTGGCGGCCACCGGGGTGCTGTACGCCTCCGTGCGCCGCCAGTTCGGTCCGGGAGCCGCGTTGCTGAGCGGCGCCGCCTTCGCGCTGACGCCTGTCGCCGCCCTGATGTTCCGCTTCAACAACCCCGACGCGCTGCTGACCCTGCTGCTGACCGTCACCGTCTACTGCCTGCTGCGGGCCCTGGAAGGGGCGCACACCCGCTGGCTGCTCTGGGCCGGGGTCGCGGTCGGTTTCGCCTTCCTGACCAAGACGCTGCAGGCCTTCGTCATCCTGCCGCCGCTCGCAGTCCTGTACGCCGTCTGCGCGCCCACCGGGCTGCGCCGCCGGTTCGGGCAGCTGCTGCTGGCCGGGGGCGCCATGGTGGTGGCGGGTGGCTGGTGGGTCGCGGTGGTCGAGCTGTGGCCCGCCTCCTCCCGCCCCTACATCGGCGGCTCGCAGACCAACTCCTTTCTGGAGCTGACCCTCGGCTACAACGGGCTCGGCCGGATCAACGGCAACGAGACCGGCAGCGTCGGCGGCGGCGGTGCGGGCGGCCCGGGCGGGGCAGGCGGCGGCGGACGCTGGGGAGAGAGCGGGATCGACCGGCTGTTCTCCGGCAATGTCGGCGGACAGATCTCCTGGCTGCTACCGGCGGCTCTGGTCCTCCTCGTGGCCGGCCTGGTGATCACCTGGAGGGCCCGCCGGACCACCGACTCGGTGGACGGCATGGCGCGCGCGGCCTTCCTCGCCTGGGGCGGCTCGCTGCTGGTCACCGCGATCGTCTTCAGCTGGATGCAGGGCATCTTCCACGAGTACTACACCGTGGCACTGGCGCCCTTCGTGGCCGCGCTGATCGGCATGGGCGCCGCCGTGCTGTGGGAGGAGCGGGGTGGCAGGGCGGCCGCCGTCACCCTCTCCGGCACGCTCGCGCTCACCGCGCTCTGGTCGTACGTACTGCTCGGCCGCACCCCCGGCTACCTGCCGTGGCTGCGCTGGGCGGTGCCGGCGGCGGGGCTGCTCGCCGCGGTCGCGCTCCCGTACGCGGGGCGTGCCGGGCGGCGGATGCTGCGGGCCACGGCGGGGCTCGGGGTGGCGGCGGCCCTGGCAGGGCCGTTCGCGTACTGCCTGACCACCGTGAGTACGGGGCACACCGGGTCCATCGTGACCGCCGGTCCGGCGGTGACGGCGGGCCGGGGCGGCCCCGGTGCGATGCCGGGCGGCCCCGGTGGGATGCCGGGCGGCCCCGGTGGCCCGGGCGGCCCCGGTGGTCCCGGCGGCTTCGGTGAACTGCGCCAGGGCGGCGTGGGGCGTGCAGGAGGTCCGGGCGGCGCGCAGCAGCCGGGCCGCGGCCCCGGCGGCGTCGGCGGTCTGCTCAACGGGGCCCGGGTCAGCGCCGAGGCGAAGGCGGCCCTCATCGCCGACGCCGATGCCTACACATGGGCGGCGGCGGCCATCGGCTCGCAGAACGCGGCCAGTTATCAGCTGGCCTCCGGTGTCCCCGTCATGCCCGTCGGCGGCTTCAACGGCAGTGACCCCTCGCCGACCCTGGAGCAGTTCAAGGAGTACGTCCGGGACGGGAGGATCCACTGGTTCATCGGCCAGGGCGGCAGCACAGGCACGGGCACAGGCACGGGCACGGGCACGGGCACGGGCACGGGCACAAGCACGGGCACCGGAACCGCCGCCGGAGTGGGCGGGGACGCCGGACGCCGGGGCGGGGGCGGCCCCGCAGGGCCGGGCGGCGGCACCAGCTCGGAGATCGAGAACTGGGTGGAAGCCACGTTCGAGGAGACCACGGTCGGTGGAGCCGTCTTCTACGACCTGACGGCCCCGCTGCCCTGATCCACCGCCTGAGCGCAGCGGAGGGCTGCCGGACGACTCCGGTGGCGCTCCGCTGCGCGCCTCACGCGGCCGGTGCCTGCTCCCGGTACCGGCCGCGGGGGTCAGGCCTTGACGGCGGCGTCCGTGACCTCGGCGGCCGACGACTCCTGCGAAGCCGCCGCAGGGCTGTGGAGCGCGGGCTTCGACTTCAGGGCGACCTCCTTGATGAAGACCACCAGCACCAGTCCGAGGAGCGCGAAGGGGGCGGCGTACAGGAAGACGTCGCCGACGCCGTGGCCGTACGCCGACTCGATGACCTCGCGGATGGGCGCGGGCAGCTTGTCGAGGTCGGGGATCCCGCCGCCGGCGGCACCGCTGCTGCCCATGGCCGCGGCCTTCGGGCCGAGGGCGGTGAGCCCGTCCTGGACGTAGTGCGTGACCCGGTGGGCCATGACCGCGCCCAACGCGGAGACGCCCATGGCGCCGCCGAGGGAGCGGAAGAAGGTGACGACCGAGCTGGCAGCGCCCAGGTCCTCGGGAGCCACTTGGTTCTGCGTGGCGAGGACCAGGTTCTGCATCATCATGCCGAGACCGAGGCCCATCACCGCCATGTAGACCGCGATGTGCCAGTACGGGGTGTCGTGGCGCAGGGTGCCGAGCAGGCCCATACCGGCCGTCAGCAGCACGCCCCCGGAGACGAGCCAGGCCTTCCACCTACCGGTCTTGGTGATCACCTGACCGGAAAGCGTGGAGGAGACGAACAGCCCGCCGATCATCGGAATCGTGAGGATTCCGGACATCGTGGGGGACTCGCCACGGGCCAACTGGAAGAACTGGCTGAAAAACACGGTCCCCGAGAACATCGCGATGCCCACGAAGAGCGAGGCGGCGGAGGCGAGGGTGATGGTCTTGTTGCGGAAGAGCCGCAGCGGGATGATCGGGTCGCTCGCCCGGGACTCGGCGAGGACGAAGAGCAGACCGAGGAGCACGGAGCCGCCGGTCATGGCCCAGGTCTGCCAGGAGATCCACGCGTAGGAGTCGCCGGCCTGGGTGACCCAGATCAGCAGCAGCGAGACGGCGGCGCTGATCAGGAAAGCACCGAGCCAGTCGACCTTGACGTCGCGCCGGACCACCGGCAGCCGCAGCGTCTTCTGCAGGACGACCAGCGCGATGACCGCGAACGGCACGCCGACGTAGAAGCACCAGCGCCAGCCCAGCCACTCGGTGTCGGTGATGACGCCGCCCAGCAGCGGACCGCCGACGGTGGCGACGGCGAAGACGGCGCCGAGGTAGCCGCTGTACCGGCCGCGCTCGCGGGGCGAGATCATCGCGGCCATGACGATCTGGGCCAGGGCCGAAAGGCCGCCCACGCCGATGCCCTGGACCACGCGGCAGGCGATGAGCGTGCCGGTGTTCTGGGACATGCCCGCGACCACGGAGCCGAGGACGTAGATCACCAGGGATATCTGGACCAGCAGCTTCTTGCTGAAGAGGTCGGACAGCTTCCCCCACAGGGGGGTGGCCGCCGTCATGGACAGCAGGGCGGCGGTGACCACCCAGGTGTACGAGGACTGGGTGCCGCCGAGGTCGCTGATGATCTGGGGAAGGGCGTTGGAGACGATCGTGGAGGACAGGATCGCCACGAACATGCCGAGCATGAGCCCGGACAGCGCCTTCATGATCTGGGGATGGGTCATGTCCACGGATGGGGACACGGGGGTGGTCGTCGTCTCCGACTGGGCCATTTCTTTCCTTCCGCTAGAAGCTCGATCGGAGTCGGGCCAGCAGGGTGTTGAGTACGTCGATGTCCTGGGCGGACCAGTCGTGTAGCGCTCTCTCCAGGGCGGCCGTGTACCGGGCGCCGATCTCGGCGAGCAGTGCCCGGCCCGCCGGCGTGAGCCGAAGGATGCGGCAGCGCCCGTCGCCGGGGTCCGGCTCGCGCTCGATCCAGCCGCGGTCGGCGATGTGGGTGACGTGCCGGCTGGTGACCGAGATGTCGACGGCCATCAGGTCGGCCAGCCGGCTCAGCCGCATCTCGCCGTGGCGGTCGAGGACGGTGAGCACGGCGGCGGCTCCGGGCGGGCAGTCGGCGGGCAGGTTGCGGGCGAGCTCGCGCTTGACCGCGCCGATGCCGGTCAGCCGGCCGGCCAGCTCCTCGTGCGGAGTCGGCCGCGCCGTCCGTTCCGTCCGCGTTGTCCGCGTTGCGTGTGCCGACACCTGGCCCCCTATCTTGTTGCTTGAGGCAACCATAAGAGCGGATGGTTGCTACAGGCAAATGAATCGGGGGGTGGGGGCGGTAAAGGAATCGGAAAACCGGCTAGGGTCCTGCTCCATGGCTGAGAACCACAACTCACAGGTCCCCGAGGGCAACTACGACCCGGCGGGCAGCACCCAGATGTTCCGGGCCTTCGTCGAGGAGGCCGCACCGGCACGACAGGCGGGACCGGGGGCGCGCCAGCAGCGCCGTGCCGAGCAGGGGGCGTCCGGGTCCTCGGGCCAGGCGGTGAAGGCGGGGCTGCTCGTCGCACTCGTGCTCGTGATCGGCGCGGCCGCCTGGTTCCTGCTGCGCTGACGCGGCCGGGGGTCCGCCGCGGTCAGTTCCAGGTCGCGGTGACCTTCCGTGTGTCCACGTGCATGCCCAGCGGCACCCGCCAGGCCTCCAGGCACACCGTGTAGGTCTGCGTCCTCGAAGTTCCGCCCGCGATGGGCGCGGGCAGCGGCTGGGTCGTGGTGATGGTGGCCCAGTCGATGCCGAGGGCGCCGATGACGTGCGTGGCGAAGCTGACCGTGCCCGAGCGGGCCGGGGTGGTGCCCGTGTTGGTGAAGGTCACGGTGACCCGCTCGCACCAGCGGTCGGGCGCCGCGGACCGGGCCGGCGCGGACAGCGTCAGCTGTGCCGGGGTGGCCGGGGGCGGCGGCGCCGGTGGGGTGCCGGGCCTGCCGGGAGAGCCGGTGGGGCTCGTCGGCCCTGTGGGGCCCGTCGGCCCCGTGGGGCTCGCTGGGCCGGTGGGGCTCGCGGGGGTCGACGGCCGTTCGGGGGTGCCGGGGGGCGTGGTGATGCGGCCCGGACCGCCTGAGACGCCCGGGGCGCTTCCGGAGCCGCCGGGTCCGCCGCTCGTGGCTCCGCCCGGAGTGGAACCGGCCTCGCCCGCGGATCCCGGGGAGCCGGCCGACGTACCGGACGACTCGGGGGATCCGCCCGTCGTGGACGGGTCGCCGAGCTGCTGGAACTCCACTCCACCCTGCGGTGCGACCTTCTCTCCCGCGCCCCGTTCCGGGCCCGGGGCGGCGGCGCCCACGGCGGAGAAGCCCTCGCGCGCCGCGCCGCCGCAGCCGGTGAGGCCGGCGGCGGTCGTGCAGCACAGTGCGAGCAGGGCGGTGGCCGCCCGCGATCCCTTTCGCATCGCGCCAGTTTTCCTGACGTTCCGTCAATTGGGAAGGTGTGGTGCGGACGTGTCCGGACCCGACGGTCCGGCACCGGATCGCCCCACCGGGCGATCCGGTCCCCTTGCGTCAGTCCCCGATCAGGCCCACGCGCAGCTGCGCGAGCGTGCGCGTCAGCAGGCGGGAGACGTGCATCTGGGAGATGCCGACCTCCTCGCCGATCTGCGACTGCGTCATGTTCGCGAAGAAGCGCAGCATGATGATCTGGCGTTCCCGGGGCGGGAGTTTGGCCAGCAGCGGCTTGAGCGACTCGCGGTACTCGACGCCTTCGAGCGCGGTGTCCTCGTAGCCGAGGCGGTCCGCGAGCGAGCCCTCGCCGCCCTCGTCCTCGGGGGAGGGCGAGTCGAGCGAGGAGGCCGTGTAGGCGTTCCCGACGGCGAGGCCGTCGACGACGTCCTCCTCCGAGACGCCGAGCACGGCGGCGAGTTCCGGGACGGTCGGCGAGCGGTCCAGCTTCTGGGCGAGCTCGTCACTGGCCTTGGTCAGCGCCAGGCGCAGCTCCTGGAGTCGGCGCGGGACGCGCACGGACCAGGAGGTGTCCCTAAAGAATCGTTTGATCTCGCCCACGACGGTCGGCATGGCGAACGTCGGGAACTCCACGCCGCGTTCGCAGTCGAACCGGTCGATCGCCTTGATCAGCCCGATCGTGCCGACCTGGACGATGTCCTCCATCGGCTCGTTGCGGCTGCGGAAGCGGGCGGCGGCGTACCGCACGAGGGGCAGGTTCAGCTCGATCAGGGTGTCGCGTACGTACGCCCGTTCAGGGCTGTCCGCGTCCAGGGTGGCGAGTCGCTGGAAGAGCGAGCGGGAGAGGGTGCGGGTGTCGATGGCTTCCGAGCGTTCGGAGACTGCCGGCGGCGTCACGGGCTTTACGAGCGTGAGCACCTTGGAGCTGCCCTGGTCTACGGACATGCCACCCCCTTGAGGTCGCGGACGGTCGCGTACGGCGCGCCCGTCAGAGGAACGCAGCTTCCACCTGAATACCGGAGGCGGGGCCGCGGCAAACGCGGTTCAAGCAGAATGTCACATGTCGGCAACACGCTGTAGCGCCATGTCGACATATGGCTCCGGTGACAGAAGGGGGCAGAACGTGATCAGCCCGTTCTGTCGGGAAACGTGCGAATGATCTCCACCCGTTCCGGTTACGCCTCGATCCTGTTTGCGGATCTCAGTCGGGCGAAGCTGCGCGCGAGCAGCCGGGAGACGTGCATCTGCGACACCCCCAGCTCGGCGCTGATCTGTGACTGCGTCAGGTTGTTGTAGTACCGCAGGAGCAGGATCCGTTGTTCGCGCTCGGGCAGTTGTACGAGGAGGTGGCGGACGAGGTCGCGGTGCTCGACCCCGGCCAGCTCCGGGTCCTCGTAGCCGAGGCGGTCCAGCAGCCCGGGCATGCCGTCACCCTCCTGGGCCGCCTCCAGCGAGGTCGCGTGGTAGCTGCGCCCGGCTTCGATGCAGGACAGCACCTCGTCCTCGCCGATGCGCAGCCGCTCGGCGATCTCGGCGGTGGTAGGGGTGCGGCCGTGCAGGGTGGTGAGGTCCTCCGTGGCGGCGTTGACCTGCACCCACAGCTCGTGGAGGCGGCGCGGGACGTGGACGGTGCGGACGTTGTCGCGGAAGTACCGCTTGATCTCGCCCACGACCGTCGGCATGGCGAAGGTCGGGAACTGCACGCCGCGGTCGGGGTCGAAGCGGTCGATGGCGTTGATCAGTCCGATGGTGCCGACCTGGACCACGTCCTCCATCGGCTCGTTGCGGCTGCGGAAGCGGGCGGCCGCGTACCGGACCAGCGGGAGGTTCGCCTCGATCAGGGCTCCGCGGATCCGCGCGTGCTCGCCGGTGCCCGGCTGGAGGCCCTTCAGCTGGCCGAACAGGACCTGGGTGAGGGCTCGGGTGTCCGCACCGCGGCCGGCCGGTCTCGGAGCCGCAGGGGCCTCCGGGGCTCCCGGGGACGAAGGGGCTCCCGGGGTCCCGGGGTCTGGCGGGATCCCTGGTGCTGCGGGGGCCCCTGGGGTTGGTTGGGCCGCGGGGATCACAGGGGCCGTAGAGGCCCCGGGGCGGCCCGCCGGCGGCTCCTCGGGCGGCTGCGCCTGGAGGGTTCCCGACCGGGGCTCCTGCTGGGGCGGTACTTGGGGGTCCTGTCGGGGTGGCACTTGAGGCGCAGTACTGGCCGGCACGGTCACGCCACCCCTTCAGTCAACTCATCCGTCAAAAGCGGTCATAGCATCACAAGAGATGTGCACTGTGTGCAAGCACCGTATATCTCCGTGTTGGCGGCAAGTTGGGCATATCCGGGCATTATGCCTGGCGGTGGGTACGCAAAAGCCCCCCACCCGTCGAGTGGGGGGCCGGAAGTCCGGGAACCGCTTCGGCGTACGGGTCAGCGCACCAGTTCGGTTATGAACTCGCCGATGCCGGAGGCGGCATCCGATATCCCCTGGAACCCTATTTCCACGATCTCGGCGGCTCGCTTCGGCTGGGTGATGATCACGAAGAGGGCGAATACGGTGAGGGCACCTGTGATGAGCTTCTTGGTGTCCACGTGCGGGCGGCCTCCCCAACCGGTCCTTGCAAGTCGGGTGAGTCTAACCGGTCAGGTTTGGGCACTCACCTGTCCTTTAAGGACCAATGACCCGGTACTCCGGGCCCTTTGCCGGGCGGCCGGCGGTCGCGGCGGGCGGAGGATTGCTGTGAACCCGCCGGTTCTGGCAGGAAACCGGTGGGTGAGGGACAGGGCCTCACAGGCGGGGCCCGGGCTGCGAGCTTCCCCCTGACCGCGGCCCGGACCGGCAGGTCCCGTCCTCGTCGGGGGAAGCGGCCTGTACCCCCGATGCCGCTTCCCCCGTCCCGCGCGGAGAAGGCCCCGACCCGGTCGGGGCCTTCTCCGCGTGTAGCCGGGGAGCGGTGGTCACTGGATGGCGCCGGCCAGGTCGGTGAGGGGCTGTACGGGAGCGATCACGGGTGCCAGCTGGTTGGGCAGGTCGGTCAGCGCGTTGAGCCCGTTCGCGCCGGCGGCGACCTTCCCGACGACCTCCTGGACGGAGGCGGGCTGGGCCCCGGCGGGCATGCCGGGCGCGGGGATCGGCACGTCCGGCAGGGTGAGCGGGGAGGTCGGGGCCGTGTCCGCGGAGGCGGCGGGTGCGGCGAGGCCCGCGGCGGCCCCCGCGAGGGCGAAGGCGGCGAGGATGCGCTGGGTCTTGGTCATGCCGTGACAACGGCCTACGGGGCGGGCGGTCACGCCGCCGTCCTCCGGAGAGCCGATCGGCCGCCCGTCGGACGGAGCGCCGTACGGAGCGCCGGACACGCCGAGAGCCCCGACCCTTTACGGGGCGGGGCTCTCGATCGGAGCGGTAGTGGAGGGATTTGAACCCCCGATGGGTTGCCCCATACTCGCTTTCGAGGCGAGCTCCTTCGGCCACTCGGACACACTACCGAGATGGATCCTAGCCTAAGGAACCCCATCCGCTGAAATCGGTATGCGCGCGCCCCGCCGCGAGTCCCCCACGGGCCTCGACACGGGCTTCGACACGGGCCTCAAACGCAAGCCCGGTCACAGGTCGCGGAAGAAGTCCGTCAGCTGCCGTGCGCACTCGTCGCCGAGCACACCGCGCACCACTTCCGGCCGGTGGTTGAGCCTGCGGTCCCGTACGAGGTCCCACAGCGACCCGGCGGCGCCCGCCTTGTCGTCGTCCGCGCCGTAGACGACGCGGGCGACGCGCGACTGCACGAGCGCGCCGGCGCACATCACGCACGGCTCCAGGGTGACCACGAGGGTGCACCCGGGAAGCCGCCACTCCCCGAGCTTGGCGGCGGCCCTGCGCAGTGCCAGGACCTCGGCGTGTGCCGTGGGGTCGCCGCTCGCCTCGCGCTCGTTGTGCCCGGTGGCGAGGAGTTCCCCGTCCGGGCCCAGCACGACGGCGCCGACCGGCACGTCGCCGGCCGGCACCGCCCGGGCGGCCTCCTGGAGCGCCAGGCGCATGGAGTCCCGCCACGGGTCCCGTACGGGGTCGACGGGATCGGTGGTGTTCGCGGTGAGCACTAGCGGACGGCCTCCAGGACCTCGGTGGCGCCGAGGGATTCGGCGATCTCCGAGAGGGCGTCTCCGTCGAGGGTCATCAGTTGCTTGTTGGTCACGCCGAGGTCGTCCAGCAGCCGGGGATCGCCGAGCGGCCCGGCCGGTACCGGCTCGGAGCCGGCCCCGCGCTCCCCGTCCCCGTCGGAGTCGTCGTCCGTGAACGCGGTGACGGAGTCCTCCTCGCCGTCCTCGGTGCCGTCCAGGTCCAGCTCGTCGAGTTCGTCGTCCTCCTCGTCGCTGCCCAGCAGCTCTTTGGTCAGCATCGAGCCGTAGGAGCTGCGGGCGGCCGCGGCGGCGTTCGACACGAAATACCGCGGGTCCTCCTCGCCGTCCACGCGGACGACGCCGAACCAGGCATCCTCCTCCTCGATGAGGGCGACCACCGTGTCGTCGTCGACAGCGGCGGACCGGGCGAGATCGATCAGATCACTGAGGGACTCGACGTCGTCGAGTTCCATGTCGCTCGCTTCCCACCCGTCTTCGGTGCGCGCGAGCAGTGCGGCGAAATACACCGTGACTCTCCCACTGGTCTTAGGCGTGCCGGTTGGAGTCCCCCCGGCCGGAGGTTGGGACGGAAGCGGCCGTGCTGCTCGCCGCCCCGCCCCGCCCAATCGGCATCGTGGCAGAAACAGCGGCTCCGCGAGAGGTCTTCCGCGCTTGCGTCGTGCCGCGCCGTGCCCCGCCGGGGCCGGTGCGGGGTTGCGGCGCCGGGGCGTTGCGGGGTCGGCGGGGGTCCCGCCGGTTGCCCGACGGGCCGCTCGTGTCGCGCCCGAGCACACCCGGTCCGCGCCGGAGCACACCCGGTTCACCAGCGGAACGTACGCATGCGCATCTGCTGGCGCATACGCGCCGCACGGGCGCGGCGGGGCTGCACGCGATCGCGCAGGGCGCGGGCCTCCATCAGGTCACGCAGGAACTGCGCGCGGCGTGCGCGGCGCTGCGCCGCCGTCTCCGGAGCGTCGTCGCTCGGCTGCGTGTCGGGCATCGGCCACCACCCTGGGCTGGTCGGTCGGTTCCCCCTGCACCCACCTTCCCCCGGACCGGGCGGTTGATGCCACCCCTGTGCAGGTCAGAGGTCGTCCTTGAGGGTCGGGACGATCGCGACCGGACCGTGCGCGTGGTGCAGTACGGCATGGGCCACCGAGCCGATCTGGAGCGACATGGCGGTACGCCGCGGGTGGTGCCTGCCGACCACCACCAGGGCCGCCGACCGGGACGCGTCGACCAGCCGGCCGGCGGGGTCGCCGGGGACCGCGGCCTGTTCCACGGGGACGTCCGGGTAGCGCGTGCGCAGCGGTTCCAGGCGCCGGGTCTGGGAGCGGAGCATCTCCCGTTCGGCCGGTACGCCGCCGTCCCCGTCGTCGGCGAGTCCTTCCGGGGGGATCACCTCGAAGGGCCTGTCGATCACGAGGGCCGGCGAGGGCGGGACGGTGTACGCGGAGACCACCTGGACGGTGGTCCCCCGCACGGACGCCTCCTCGAAGGCGAAGGAGAGTACATCGTCGGGGGTCTCGGCGGCGTGCAGCCCGAGTACCACGCGCCCCGCGGACTGCCGGGAGCCGGACTGCCCGGAGCCGGATTCCCCGGTGGCGGCCGCGCCGGTGCCGTGGCCGGTGTCGTGGCCCGCGTCGCGTGCGGCGTGCGGGACCACCACCACGGGGCACGGGGCGGTCGAGGCCACCGCCCTGCTGTTCGATCCGAGGAGCAGGCTGGCGAAGCCGCCGCGCCCCCGCGAACCCATGACGAGCATCAGGGCGGCCGCTCCGATCACCCGCAGCGCCTCGGGGACGGAGCCCTCCAGCGACTCGTAGCGGATCCCGTCGGGAAGCGCGGCGCTCCCGCCCAGCTCGCCGCGGACCCAGTCGTGCACGGGGTCGGGGTAGGCGTCCGGCGCGGAGGAGTCGTGCAGCGACGCCCGGCGGCCGGCGTACAACTGGGCGTGGTCGGGCAGTACATGTGCGACGAGCAGCCCGGTACCGTGCCGCAGGGCGGCGCCCCGCGCCCACTGGAGGGCCTTGAGGCTGTGCTCGGACCCGTCGACGGCTGCGATCACCGGTGCGTGGCTCATCCGTCCAGCGTGCTGGGCCTCCGCGCGGGCCGCATCCGCAGGCCTTCGGGGGCGTGGCCGCCGCTTCGGACGCGAACGGGCCGCGTCAGCGCGTAGCCTTTTGGGTGCAGGTCGCGTCGGGCGGCCGTTTTTGCAGGTCGCAGGCTGAGTTTTGGAGGATGTTGTGCGTTTGCAGGTCGTCGATCACCCCTTGGTGGCGCACAAACTCACCACCCTGCGCGACAAGCGCACCGACTCCGCCACGTTCCGGCGGCTCGCGGACGAGCTGGTGACCCTGCTCGCGTACGAGGCCACCCGCGACGTGCGCACCGAGCAGGCCGACATCGAGACCCCGGTGGCCCCGACCACCGGCGTGAAGCTCTCGGCCCCGCGGCCGCTGATCGTCCCGATCCTGCGGGCCGGCCTCGGCATGCTCGACGGCATGGTGCGGCTGCTGCCGACCGCCGAGGTGGGCTTCATGGGCATGGTCCGCAACGAGGAGACCCTGGAGGCCTCCACGTACGCGACCCGCATGCCCGAGGACCTCTCGGGACGGCAGGTCTACGTCGTCGACCCGATGCTCGCCACCGGCGGCACCCTGGTCGCGGCGATCCAGGAGCTGATCAAGCGCGGCGCCGACGACGTCACGGCCGTGGTGCTGCTGGCGGCGCCGGAGGGCGTCGCGGTCATGGAGCGCGACCTGGCGGGCACGCCGGTGACGGTGGTGACGGCCGCGGTGGACGAGCGGCTCAACGAGCACGGCTACATCGTGCCGGGCCTCGGCGACGCCGGCGACCGGATGTACGGCTCGGCGGAGTAGTCCCCGGCCGGGCGTACGGCTCGGCGGGGTCGGTCCCCGGCCGGGCCGTACATCCGGTCGTCGGCGGCTCAGCAGTTCTTGGCGGGCGCGGGCACGGGGTTGGCCAGCAGGACCAGCGCCTTGTCCGCGTTCTCCTTCGTGCTGAGCTCCGTGAAGGCGTCGCCCAGGATCAGGTCGACGTCCGCGGTCTCGCGGGTGTCGGTCTGCAGGGTGGTGCCGGCGAGCTGGGTGCCGAGGACGGCGAAGACGGCCTTGTCGGTCGTCGGGGAGCCCAGCAGTATCCCCGTTCCGGGGACCTTCTTGTCGAAGTCGGCCGGGGCGTTGCCGACGCTGCCGACGACGAAGCCGCGTTTGGCGAGCTCGTCGCCGACGGCCTTGGCCAGCCCCGCGCGCGGGGTCGCGTTGTAGACGTTGACCGTGATCTCGCCGGGCGGCGGGAGTACGACCGCCGGTTTGGCCGGGGCGGACGCCGTGGCGGCGGCCGCGGGCGCGCCGCCCCCCTTGGCAGCGGCCTCGGGTGACTTCGTAGGGCAGTCCTTGGCACCGGCAGCCGTGTTCCGTTTCGGGCTGTCGCCCTGGAACACGTCGATGAGCTGCAGTGCCCCGTAGCCGACCAGGGCAAGCGCGAGGACCGAGCCGAGCACGCCGAGGACGATCCGTCGTCGGCTCCGCTTACGGCTCATGCGGGGGTAGGCGGTCCCCGTGACGCGGTACTTTCCGCCCATGCCGGGGGGAGTGAGCATGCTCATGGGCGCAGCGTAATGCGACCCGGTGGCGATGCCTACTAAATGATCTGCTGATAGGTCAATGGTGACCCGAAAGGCGCAATCTACGCGAAGCGCTCAGTCCATTTCGAGGACGCGGGCGTGCAGCACCTGGCGCTGCTGCAGGGCCGCGCGGACGGCGCGGTGCAGCCCGTCCTCCAGGTAGAGGTCGCCCTGCCACTTCACGACGTGGGCGAAGAGGTCGCCGTAGAACGTCGAGTCCTCGGCGAGCAGCGTTTCGAGGTCCAGCTGGCCCTTGGTCGTCACGAGCTGGTCGAGCCGGACCGGGCGCGGCGCGACGTCCGCCCACTGCCGGGTGGTTTCCCTGCCGTGGTCGGGGTACGGCCGCCCGCTTCCGATGCGCTTGAAGATCACACGGAAAGCCTACCGGGCCCGCGCCTGCGGGCGCAGCCTCGCAAGGGCGGTGCAAAAGTGGTGAACACTGCCATATGGGGAGTGATCCATGAGCGAGAGCACCGACGACACCGCCGCTGAGGCGGCCAGGACGGACCCGGCGGACAAGCCGGACCGGGCGACCAAGGTGGACGCGACAGATCCGGCGGACCCCGCGGCGCGGATCGCCGCCGGCTACGCCTTCACCGGGCCCGCGCTCGATCTGGGAGCCCTCCTCTGGGACGGCACGTGCCTGCCCGACCGCCAGATCCGCATCCCCCTGTCCATGCTCAACCGGCACGGACTGGTCGCGGGTGCCACCGGCACCGGCAAGACCAAGACGCTCCAGCTCATCGCCGAGCAGCTGTCGGCCAACGGCGTCCCCGTCTTCCTCGCCGACGTCAAGGGCGACGTCTCGGGCATCACGGCCCCCGGCACGCCCGGCGAACGGGTCGGCGAACGGGCCCGGCAGGTGGCCCAGAACTGGGAGCCCACCGGATTCCCGGGCGAGTTCTACTCTCTGGGCGGGATCGGCCCCGGCATCCCGGTCCGGTCGACCGTCACCGCCTTCGGCCCGGTGCTGATGTCGAAGGTGCTCCAGCTCAACCAGACGCAGGAACAGTCCCTGGGCCTGATCTTCCACTACGCCGACACCAAGGGCCTGGAGCTGGTCGACCTCAAGGACCTGCGCGCCGTCGTCGCCTTCCTCGTCTCCGACCAGGGCAAGGCGGAACTCAAGGGCATCGGCGGCCTGTCCACCGTGACCGCGGGGGTGATCCTGCGGGCGCTGACCGCCTTCGAGGCCCAGGGCGCCACGGAGTTCTTCGGCGAGCCCGAGTTCGACACCGGCGAGCTCCTGCGTACCGCCGCCGACGGACGCGGGGTGGTCTCCGTACTGGAGCTCCCGGCGGTCCAGGACAAGCCGCAGCTCTTCTCCACCTTCCTGATGTGGCTGCTCGCCGACCTCTACAACGACCTGCCCGAGGTCGGCGACCTGGACAGGCCCAAGCTCGTCTTCTTCTTCGACGAGGCCCACCTGCTCTTCGACGGGGCTTCGAAGGCCTTCCTCCAGTCGGTCACCCAGACCGTCCGGCTGATCCGGTCCAAGGGCGTCGGCGTCTTTTTCGTGACCCAGACCCCCAAGGACGTTCCGGCCGACGTGCTCGGCCAGCTCGGCAACCGCGTGCAGCACGCCCTGCGCGCCTTCACCCCCGACGACGCCAAGGCGCTGAAGGCGACGGTGAAGACCTTCCCGCACTCCGCCTACGACCTTGAGGAACTGCTCACCGGACTGGGGACCGGCGAGGCGGTCGTCACCGTGCTCAGCGAGAACGGCGCCCCCACCCCGGTCGCCGCGACCCGGCTGCGCGCCCCGCAGTCGCTGATGGGCCCCATCGGGGCCGCCGGCCTGGAGCGGGCCGTGCATGCCTCGCCCCTCTGGCCGCGCTACGCGCAGCCCGTCGACCGCGAGTCGGCGTACGAGAAGATCAGCGCCGAGCAGGCCGCGGCGGAGGCCCGGGCGGAGGCGGCCGCCACGGCGGCCGAGGCCGAGAAGGAGGCGGAGGCGGCGCGGAAGCACGCCGAGGCGGCGCAGAAGGAGCACGCGCGGGCGGCCGGACGCGGCGCGCCGAGGGAGGAGCCCTCGCTGGCCGAGCAGGTGGTGGGCAGCGGGCTGTTCCGCTCGCTGGCCCGCTCTGTCGGTACCCAGCTGGGCCGGGAGATCTCGCGCTCCGTCTTCGGTACGGCGCGCAGGCGCAGATGACGCGGTGACAGACTCGCCCCATGCGGACTGAACTCACCGACACCACGTCCAGCAAGGTCAACCGGGCCCTGCTCGCAGCACGCCGGGCGATAGGCAGCCCCACCATGGGGCTGGTGCTGACGCTCGTCGTCGTCACCGACGAGGAGAACGCCTACGACGCCGTACGCGCGGCCTCCGAGGCCTCGCGCGAGCATCCCTGCCGCATCATCGCGGTCATCAAGCGGGTCTCGCGCGGCCCGCACAAGCTTCGCGCCAGCCGGGTCGACGCCGAACTGCGGGTCGGGTCGGACGCCGGGACCGGCGAACTCGTACTGCTGCGCCTGCACGGGGCGCTGACCGAGCAGGCCGGGTCGGTCGTACTGCCGCTGCTGGTGCCGGACGCGCCGGTGGTGGCCTGGTGGCCCGGCGACGCCCCCGCCGACCTGGCACGGGACCCGCTGGGCGCGCTCGCGCAGCGCCGCATCACCGACGCGGCCGCCGCTGTCGACCCGGTGGGCGTGCTCGACGAGCGGGCCGCCGGCTACCAGCCCGGCGACACCGACCTGGCCTGGACCCGGCTGACGCCGTGGCGGGCCCTGCTCGCCGCCGCCCTGGACCAGAAGCCGCTGCCGGTGACCGGTGCGGCGGTGGAGAGCGAGCCGGACAACGCGAGCGCCGAGCTGCTGGCGCGCTGGCTGGAGGACCGGCTCGGGGTGCCGGTGGACCGGGTCGCGACCGCGGGCCCGGTCGTCACCGGCGTGGTGCTGCGCACCACGGGCGGGGAGATCCGGGTGGACCGGCCCGCGGGCGCGCTGGCCACGTTGATCCTGCCGGGCAGCCCCGACCGCAGGGTGGCCCTGAAGGTCCGCAGCGGCGCCGAACTGATCGCGGAGGAGCTGCGCCGCCTCGACGCGGACGTGGTCTACGGCTCCGCGCTGCGGCGGCGGCCGGCCCAGGCGGGGCTCTCGGCGTAGTGGTTGTCGTAGGTCGCCGAGCTGTCCCTGATGTCCTGGACGGTGGCCTCGCCCGCGTGGACCCGTCCGAGGAGGCGGTAGTAGTCGAAGCGGCCCATGCCGGGGGTGAAGCCGACGAAGACGCTCGCCGTGTGGCCGGCGGCGGGGGCGAACGCGTGCTTGACGCCCGGCGGGATCGCGATGAAGTCGCCGGCCTCCAGGGTCTGGACCTCGTCGCCGACCAGGACGTCGAGGCGTCCGGCGGTGACGTGGAAGAACTCCGTGGCCCTGGTGTGGAAGTGCACCGGGGCGCCTGCCGCGCCCTCCTCGAAGGAGGCGGTGTTGCAGGTCAGTTCGGCGGTGTCGGTCAGGAGGGTGATGAGGCTGCCGGGGGCGTCCCGGACGGTTTCGGCGGTGGCGGCGCGGGTCGCGATCTGTGTCATGTCCCCAACCTACGGCCCTGATCGACCGCGATCAGGGCTCGATCAGGACCGTGTGGGGCCGGTCGGTCACCCCTTCGGGGCCTTGGCGGCGGCGGCTTTGGCCGCCGCCTTCATCTCCTGCTTGTGCGCCCGCACCTTGGCCAGGGACTCCGGCCCGGTGATGTCGGCCGCCGAACGGTAGACGTTCGCCTGGCCGTAGCCGCCCGCGGCCTCCCGCCACCCGCTCGGCCGCACCCCGAAGCGCTTGCCGAGCAGGGCGAGGAAGATCTGTGCCTTCTGCTCCCCGAAGCCGGGCAGCGCCTTGAGGCGCGCCAGCAGGTCCCGCCCCGTCGCGGCGTCGGCCCACACGGCTTCGGCGCTCCCGCCGTAGTGCTCCACCAGGTAGGCGCACAGCCGCTGGATCCGCGTCGCCATCGAGCCCGGGTACCGGTGCACGGCCGGCTTCTCGGAGAGCAGGGCCGCGAAGGCCTCCGGGTCGTACGCGGCGATGGCGTGCGCGTCGAGGTCGTCCGCGCCCATCCGCCGGGCGATCGTCCAGGGCCCCGAGAACGCCCACTCCATCGGCACCTGCTGGTCCAGCAGCATTCCGACGAGCGCGGCGAGCGGGCTCCGGCCGAGGAGCGCGTCGGCCTCGGGCTGCTGCGCCAGCCGGATGGTGATGTCCTTGTCCATGGCTCCAGCGTCCCGCGCGGGCGCGCTCCCCGCGCGGTCGGCACACCACGCGCCTAGCGTGAGTACGACGACATCAGCGAACGAGCCGAGGAGTCGATCGATCATGCAGGAGTTCCCCGAAGGCGCGCCGTGCTGGGTGGACGCGATGTTCACGGACGTGGAGGGCGCCAAGACCTTCTACGGCGACGTGCTGGGCTGGACCTTCGGCGAGTCCAGCACCGAGTACGGCAACTACACGCAGGCCTACTCGGACGGCAAGGCCGTCGCGGCCGTCGTACCGCCGATGCCCGGGGTCGAGGCCCCCTCCCAGTGGTGCCTGTACCTCGCATCGCCCGACGCGGCGGCCACCGCCGGGAAGGTGACCGCCAACGGCGGTGAGGTCCTGATGGGCCCGATGCAGGTCGGCGCCTTCGGCACGATGCTCATCGCGAAGGAGCCGAGCGGCGCCGTCTTCGGTGTGTGGCAGCCGGGTGAGCACAAGGGCTTCGACAAGATGGGCGAGCCGGGTTCCTACGCCTGGGCGGAGGTCTTCACCCGGGAGCCGGCCAAGCCGGACGCCTTCCTGACGAAGGTCTTCCCGTACGCCGCGGAGCAGATGGACCCGGGCGACGACCCGGAGATGGCCGACGTGGACTTCAAGGTCTTCAGCGTCGGCGCGCCGGGGCGCCCGGTGCTGGGCCGGATGAAGATGGACGACGACTTCCCGCCGGAGCTGCCGCCGTACATCCAGGTCTACTTCGCGGTCCCGGACTGCGACGAGGCGGTGTCGAAGACCCAGAAGCACGGCGGGAAGCTGCACTTCGGACCGATGGACAGCCCGTTCGGCCGCTTCGCGGCGGTCACGGACCCGCAGGGCGCGGCCTTCGCGGTGATCGACATGTCGACGACGGTCGGCGAGATGCCCACCTTCGGCTGACCCGCCCCGAGCCACCGGGCCGCGCCGCCACGGCACGACCCGGCAGGCTCTGCGGGACGGTCCGGCTACGCGGGCATGACGCCGTGGATGCGGGAGAGGGTGAAGACGCGTTCGTCGCTGCGCAGGTGGCACCAGGCTTCGAGGTACGGCGGATCGAGTTCGAGGTCGCTGAGGGTGCGCACGGTCCGGTTGCCCGAGGCCGCGACGTACTCGACGGTGACGGCGCCACCGGTGTCGACGGCGTGGGCGAGCTGGCGGACGTCGCTGTACGTCAGGAGCTTCGCCCACCCTGAGACGATCTCCTCGGTGTCCGTGCCGAAGGGCGGTCCTCCCGTGAACGGTGCCGGATCGGGGAGCGTGGCCGGGGCGGCCAGCAGCCGTGCCGCCAACGCCGCCGGGCCGAGGCCGGGGGTTTCCCGCGCCGGGTGCGCGGCGGCTGTCCGGCCGCCGCTGCCCTGGCCGCGGCCGCGCGGGGCCGGTACGGCGGCGGCCCGGGTCGGCCGGTCTTTCTCGATGCGCAGCGTGCCCTCGGCCGTCTCGGCGACGGGGGCGTATCCCGCGGCCCGGAGCGCGGACAGCGTCGTGTCGAGCGGGCTCCGGCTGACCAGCACGGTCGGCGCCAACTGCCGTAGCCCCAGCTTGGCCAGTCCGCGGTGGGCGGCGAGTTCGGCGAGGAGCGCGGGCTCGCCGCCGTGGAGGACGCAGGCGGCGGGGGCGATGCGTACCCGCCCGTGACCGCGTGCCGTGTCGGCGATCAGATACGACAGCGGCTGCGGCAGCGGTCCGGCCGCGACGTCGGCCAGGCCGGCCGTGATGTCCTCGGGAGCACGGCCCGCGTCCAGGGCCCGGCGGACACTGCGGGCGCTGAACCGCCACACCGACGCCGTGCCGCTGGTCTCCCGGTCCGCGACCGAGTCCAGGAGGGAGGCCAGCCGCGCGGACGGTGTGCCGGTGACGACGGCGGTGAGGTCGGCGCCGATCCGGGCCGTCGCCGTGGCTCGGGGCAGCAGCCGACGGCACTCGACCTCGACCCCCTCCTCGTCGCCGGTCTGCAGGTGGATGCCGTGGGCGGACAGGGCGCCGCGGGCGATGACGCCGAGGATTTCGGCCTCCCGGATCAGGGTGGCGAACGGCGTCCCGTCCGGCGACGGGTCGGCGAGGGGCCGATGCCAGGCGATCAGCGGCCCCAGATCCGACGCGACCTCCACACCCTGCGCCGCCGGGAGGGCCGCGGCGGCGTCGAGCAGTCCCTGCCGGGCCTGTAGACAGCCGCTGCACGGCGGCGCGCCGGCGAGTGCGGGCAGAGCCTTGCCGTCCCCGTCGCGCGCCTGGGTGGGGGTGAGCGGCAGGTTCCGCCATGCCTGGAGCAGTACGGCGAACTGCTCCGGCGGCTCCTGCTCGGCCCAGGCGTCGTACGCCTCGGTGGGAGGCACGCGGTCGCCGTCCGCGGCCAGCAGCCCGGCGGCATGCGCCGTCTCCAGAGTGAGGCGTACGACGGCGTCGCCGGCCTGGGCCGCCTTGCCCAGCCTGGCCAGTTCGCGCGTACCGACTCCACCGGACTTCAGCCTGGCCGGCGGGGTCGTGGAGCAGGCGGCCAGGATCGAGGCGGCGTGGGCGGCGAACGCCGCGGCCGCGGCCGAAGCCTCGCGGTCCACCTCTCGCGGGGTGACGTACACCGTTCGGGGGGACGGCGGGAGGGGTTGGAACGGCGCGTGCCGGCCGGGCCCGCGCAGCGCGAGCGTCACCTCGGCGGGCATACGGGCCGGGCCGTAGCCGTAGAGGTCCGGGACCAGGAGCCCCCGATCCACGGCCCAGCGGGCGCCCGCTTCGAGGTCGGCGCCCCGGCTCCCGAAGACGGCGAACTGCGCGGGCTCCGCCGGCCCGGCGCCCGCTCGGGCTTCGAGCAGCTTCCGGGTCACCGCAGGAGCCCTGGCGGTCAGGGCGAGGATCCTCTCGGGGGCGCTGTGGTGCTCCACCAGGGCCACCAGACGCTGTGCCGCGCCGTCCGGCGGCTCGACGCCCAAGGTCAGCAGGATGCCGCGCAGTTCGTCGGAGGTCGTGTCCGCGAGCAGTTCCTCCAGCGGTGCGTCCAGTCCCAGGGGTGCGTCCCACGCCTGCCGCAGGGGTCCGGCCGTGTGGAGTCCGGCCGCGTCGTCCGGCCAGACCAGCGCACGATCGGCCAGCGCCTCCAGCACGGCCGCCAGCGCCCGGTCGGCGTCGTCGCCGGCCACCCTCAGCAGCTTCGCGAGGGCGCCGCGCGACGCGGGCGCGGGCAGCGCCGCCAGGGCTTCGGCGACCTGGAGGTGCGGCAGCGCGAGCCACGGCAGGGCGAGCGCCACCGATGCCGGGCGCTGAAGGCGGTCGGCCAGCTCTCCCAGCGAGCGCGGCTCCGGGGCGCCCATGGCATCCCTCCGCGTCTCCAGCACCCGTTCCAGACGGCGGCTGTCGAGGCTGGCGAGCCATGTCGTGAGCGCCGACTGGGACTTCATGCTGTCGTACCTCGCGGGGTCGGGACCGTGGCAGTGTGCGGGCTCGCCGCAGGCTTCCAGGATGTCCCGCCGCCGGGACCCGCAGATGCCGTTCCGGAAAGGACCCCCCTTTCCGGGCACGGACACCCGGCGGTTCGGTTCGCCGCGGTACGCCCGTCTGGCGGGTCATGCCCGTCCTGACCTGCGGCGGAGTTCGTGCACCGCCTCCTTCCGGACGGCCCCGGACGGAGGCAGACGGACGGAGGCGGATGCAACCAGGACTGCAAACCACTGCTCGACTACTTACGCCCCTCCGGGCCGTACCACTGGAGGGGCTGGCCGGTTAGTGCGGCGATGCCTTCGAAGTCGTGGTCGCAGTGCAGGAGGGTAAGCCCCTGCAGCTCGGCGGTCGCTGCGACGACGAGATCGACTGCGCCTGCGCTGCGGTGCCTGCCCTGCTTGGTGAGGGCCTCCTGGACCTGCCAGGCCCGGTCGTAAGCGCGGTCGTCGACGGGGACCCAGCCGAAGAGCAGCCGTATGTCCTCGATGCCGTGTGCCCGGTCGGCGGCCGATCGGGCGCTGTAGAAGAACTCCAGCTCCGTGATCGGGCACGTGGCGATCAGGCCGGCGGCCGCTGCCTGGTCCCAGCCGTACTGCTCCGCGTCGCCCCGCATGAACCGGGCGAGGGCGCTGGTGTCGATCAGGTAGAGCGCGGCGTTCACCGTCGGTAGTTCCGCTTGTCCTCGAAGAGCGTCAGATCGAACGCGCCTTCGTCGGCCGCGGCGCGCAGGCGGGTCAGGGCCAGCGCCCGCCGCCTGTTCTCCAGTACCTCGCGCAAGGCTGTGTTGACCGTCTCCTTCTTGGTACTGGTGCCCAGGGCTTTGGCTACGTCTGCCAGCAGCTCGTCATCGAGGTCTATGACTGTCCGGCTCATGCGCACCTCCGTATATCAACTATGGAAACAAGTATATCTCTCGTGGTTCATCGATGTCATGGATTCACGTCGGCATGCAACCACGGAACGACGAAGGTCCCGGCCGCTGAGCGGTCGGGACCTTCGGTTCGCCTCTTCAGGCGGCTGCGGAGGATACGAGATTCGAACTCGTGAGGGGTTGCCCCCAACACGCTTTCCAAGCGTGCGCCCTAGGCCTCTAGGCGAATCCTCCGCCGCAAACAATACAAGACGCGGAGGGGTGCTCGCGAACGTGATCGTCCGGAGGGGATCCGGCGGGGGCGGCGCGGGTGCCGGGACGGGGGCGGGGTCGATTCCGGGGGTGCGGATCCGCTAGGGTGGGGCCCAGCCCCTCACGTGGCGCTATCTCACCCAACTCCCCCAGGGCCGGAAGGCAGCAAGGGTAAGTGGGCTCTGGCGGGTGCGTGGGGGGCCCTTTGCGTTCCCGGGGCCTTGCGCGGAGGGCCCGGGGTGCAGCCCTCCGGGCCCGGTGGCGTCGGCGGGCCGCTGTTGTCGGTGGGCCCGGATAACCTCGTAGACGTGTCGTCCCTTGCGCTGTACCGCCGCTACCGCCCCGAGTCGTTCGCCGAGGTCATCGGTCAGGAGCATGTCACTGCACCCCTGATGCAGGCCCTGCGGAACAACCGGGTCAATCACGCGTACCTGTTCAGCGGGCCGCGCGGGTGTGGAAAGACCACCAGCGCGCGCATCCTCGCCCGGTGCCTGAACTGTGAGCAGGGTCCCACCCCGACTCCCTGCGGGGAGTGCCAGTCCTGCCGCGACCTCGCCAGGAACGGGCCGGGGTCCATCGACGTCATCGAGATCGACGCGGCCTCGCACGGTGGTGTGGACGACGCCCGCGACCTGCGCGAGAAGGCCTTCTTCGGTCCGGCGTCCAGCCGCTACAAGATCTACATCATCGACGAGGCCCACATGGTCACCTCGGCGGGCTTCAACGCCCTGCTGAAGGTGGTCGAGGAGCCGCCGGAGCACCTCAAGTTCATCTTCGCCACCACCGAGCCGGAGAAGGTGATCGGGACCATCCGGTCGCGGACGCACCACTACCCCTTCCGGCTGGTCCCGCCCGGGACCCTCCGCGAGTACCTGGGCGAGGTCTGCGGCCGGGAGGGCGCCCGGGTCGAGGACGGTGTGCTGCCGCTCGTCGTGCGCGCCGGCGCGGGTTCCGTGCGTGACTCGATGTCCGTCATGGACCAGCTCCTCGCCGGCGCCGGCGAGGAGGGTGTGACGTATGCCATGGCCACCTCCCTGCTCGGCTACACCGAGGGCTCGCTGCTCGACTCCGTCGTCGACGCCTTCGCCTCCGGGGACGGCGCGGCCGCCTTCGAGGTCGTCGACCGCGTCGTCGAGGGCGGGAACGACCCGCGCCGGTTCGTCGCCGACCTGCTGGAGCGGCTGCGCGACCTGGTCATCCTCGCCGCCGTGCCCGACGCCGGGGAGAAGGGGCTGATCGACGCCCCCGCCGATGTCGTGGAGCGGATGCAGGCCCAGGCGTCGGTGTTCGGCGCGGCCGAGCTGTCGCGCGCCGCCGACCTGGTCAATGCCGGCCTGACCGAGATGCGGGGCGCGACCTCGCCCCGGCTCCAGCTGGAGCTGATCTGCGCCCGCGTGCTGCTTCCCGCCGCCTTCGACGACGAGCGGTCCTTCCAGGCCCGTCTGGACCGCCTGGAGCGCGGCGGAGCCGCCGCCTTCGCCGCCGGGCCGCCGGCCGTGGCCCCCGCGATGGGCTATGTCCCCGGGCCCGAGGCGCACACCATGGCGCCCGCCGGGCCCGGCGGAGGGCCCGCCGCCGCGCGGGCCGCCGCTGCCGCCGCGATCTCCGCGCCGGCTCCCGCGGCGCCGGTCGCCGCCGTCCAGGCCCCCGTCCAGGCGGTTGCGCCGGCCGCGGCTCCCCCGGCGCAGCCACAGGCCGCGCCCGCCGCCCCGCCCGCTCCTGCCCCGGCCGCCCCCGTGCCCGGCGCGTGGCCCGGAGCCGCGCAGCCCGGCAGCGGGGCCCCGGCTGCCACCCGGCCCGCCGCCGGTGCCCCCGCACCCGGCGCGTGGCCCAGCGCGGCCGCCCCCGGGCAGGGTGCGCCCGTACCCGCGCACGTTCCGGCCACCGAGGCCCCGGCGGCTCCCGCCCCGGCGGCAGCGCCCGCGCCCTCACCCGGCATGGCGGCCGGTGCCGGACAGGTCCAGGCGATGTGGCCCGGCGTCTTGGAGGCCGTCAAGAACCGCCGCCGCTTCACCTGGATCCTCCTCAGCCAGAACGCCCAGGTCACCGGCTTCGACGGGACCACCCTCCAGCTCGGCTTCCCCAACGCCGGAGCCCGCGACAACTTCGCGAGCAGCGGCAGTGAGGACGTGCTCAAGGCGGTCCTGGCCGAGCAGTTCCAGGTCAACTGGAAGATCGACGCCGTCGTGGGCGGCGGCTCCCCCGCTCCGGCGGGCGGCCCGGGCCCGGCGTACGGAGCGCCCTCAGCGCCCGCGCCGGCCTACAGCCCGCCCGCCTACAGCCCGCCGCCCGCCCCGCCGCAGCAGGCGCAGGCCCCACAGGCTCCGTCCACGCCGCCGCAGCAGCAGTCCCAGCAGCCCCGGCAGTCGGTCGCCGCGCCGCCGCCGCCCGTACAGCAGGCGCCCCCGCCGGTGGCTCCCGAGGACGACTTCGCGGAGGACGACGACCCCGACCTCGTCGAGAGCGCGCTGACCGGACACGACCTGATCGTGCGGGAGCTCGGAGCCACCGTTGTGGAGGAATACACGAACGAGTAGGCCGTCCGGATTGGGTGGCCGCACGAATCCCGCCCCGCCGTCCGGGCTAGGCTGAGCAGCGTGAAGGTCCTCGTCATCGGCGGCGGCGCCCGCGAACACGCCCTGTGCCGCTCTCTGTCCCTCGACCCCGACGTCTCCGCGCTGTACTGCGCTCCCGGCAACGCCGGCATCGCCGAGGTGGCCGAGCTCCGCCCGGTCGACGCCCTCGACGGCGAAGCCGTCGCCGCTCTCGCGACCGACCTCGGCGCCGAGCTGGTCGTCGTCGGCCCGGAGGCCCCGCTGGTCGCCGGCGTCGCCGACGCCGTGCGCGCCGCGGGCATCCCGGTCTTCGGCCCGTCCGCCGAAGCGGCGCAGCTCGAAGGCTCCAAGGCCTTCGCCAAGGACGTGATGGCGGCGGCCGGGGTCCCGACCGCGCGCAGCTACGTCTGCACCACCCCGGAGGAGGTGGACGCGGCCCTCGACGCCTTCGGCGCCCCCTACGTCGTCAAGGACGACGGTCTGGCGGCCGGCAAGGGCGTCGTGGTCACCGAGGACCTCGCCGCGGCCCGCGCCCACGCGCTGGCCTGCGACCGCGTGGTCATCGAGGAGTACCTCGACGGGCCCGAGGTCTCCCTCTTCGCCGTCACCGACGGCGTGACCGTGGTCCCGCTCCAGCCCGCGCAGGACTTCAAGCGCGCCCTGGACGGCGACCAGGGCCCCAACACCGGCGGCATGGGCGCCTACTCCCCGCTGCCCTGGGCCGACCCGAAGCTGGTCGACGAGGTCATGGAGCTCGTGCTCCAGCCGACCGTCGACGAGCTGCGCCGCCGCGGCACCCCCTTCTCCGGGCTGCTCTACGCGGGCCTGGCGATCACCAGCCGCGGGACCCGGGTCATCGAGTTCAACGCCCGGTTCGGCGACCCGGAGACCCAGGTGGTCCTGGCCCGGCTGCGCACCCCCCTGGCGCGGGTGCTCCTGCACGCCGCCAAGGGCACCCTGGCCGACGAGCCGCCGCTGGTGTGGCGCGAGGACGCGGCCGTCACGGTCGTGATCGCCTCGCACAACTACCCCGACACCCCCCGGACCGGCGACCCGATCGAGGGCCTGGCCGAGGTGGCCGCCGAGGACGCGCCCGACGCGTACGTGCTGCACGCGGGGACCCGGCGCGAGGGCGACGCCGTCGTCAGCGCGGGCGGCCGCGTGCTGTCGGTGACGGCGACCGGTTCCGATCTGGCGCAGGCGCGGGAGAAGGCGTATAGGGCGGTCGCGCGCATCCGGCTGGACGGCTCGCAGCACCGTACGGACATCGCCGCCAAGGCGGCCGGCCTCGGCTGAGCAGCGGTTCGACAGCCCCGCGGGCCCGGTGCGCACCTCTCGCGCCCGGGCCCGCGGGCGTGTGCGCGTGCGACTGCATCCGGCCTCGTTCGAACGCACCCAGCTTTACCCAAAGCCATTCCATCGGGTGATCGTCACCTCGTCTGCCTGACGGCCGGGCGTGCCCCAACTAGGGTGCGGCGCAAGCATTCCGGCACTTGGCCCACCGACCTTGCGATGTCAGTGGCGGGTGTCACAGTGGGGGAGTGAGCAACGCAGCCGCAGGGCAGAGGGGGTGAGACCGGCCGTGTCCGGATTCGGTTCGACCATGGAGGCGGGCGTTCCGTCCGCGCGGTCCCGCGCTCTCGCCGTGCTGCGCGTGCGCAGCCGGGCCCTGGCCGCGGCGCTGCTGCCCGCCGCCCTCGCCGTGGTCCTGGTGACCGCCAGGGCGACGGGCCGGCTGTCCGGCGAGCCCTGGGCCGCCGTGACGCTCGTGGTGTGCGCTGTCGCCGCACTGGTGCTGCTCCTCGCCGGGATCTTCGCCGCGGTGGTGCTGCGGGCGAGCCCGGCGGTGACGCCGACGGTGCCGCTGTCCGAGGCGGCCGCCCCCGATCTCTACCGCCTCGTGCGGGACCTGGCCGAGCGGATGGACGTGCCGCCGCCCTCCGCCATAGCCCTGACGCCGGACTGCGACAGCTGGCTGGAGGACCGCGCCCATGCGGCCCACCGCCGGGGCGGCATAGCCGGCGGCCCCCAGTCCGCGCCGGGTGCGGCCCCCGTGCTGGTGATCGGCTCGCCGTTCCTGTGGTGGATGCGGGTCGCGGAGCTGCGGGCGGTGCTCGCCCCGGTCGTCGCCGGTACGGGGCCCTCCGCGCACCCGGACATAGCCGACGCGCGCGGCTTCGTGCGGGGCCTGGACGCGGCCGTGGACGTCGGCGGGCGACGGGGCCTCGGCTGGATCGCCGCGCCGGCCCGGCTGCTGCTGAGGCTGTGCAGGACGGACGCCGCCGAGATGGAGCGCGGGGTGGCCGCCGCCGCGTCGGACCGCGCACAGGACGTGGACTACGGGCTGCGCATCGTCGCGCAGGAGCAGGTCGGCCTCGCTTATGCGGGGTGGGACCGGCTGCTGACCCGGGTGGCGCTGCCCGCCTGGCGGATGGGACGCTGGCCTGCCCACCTGGACGCCGGGGTGGTCTCGGCGCTGACCGAGCTGTCGAGGCGGGACCGGCTGGCCGACGGTTTCACCTCGCGGCTCGGCGAGCGGCCCGCCTGCGACCTGCTGGAGCAGCCCGGCGTGATCGACGAGGAGACCTCGCTGCTGGCGGCCCGGCTCTTCCACGGAGGCCCGGCCGAGGCCGGACCGGACTGGTCGCCGGTGGAGTGGGCGGCCTATCCGGAGGAGGTCGTGGACCGCACATGGCGTGCCGAGGCGGCCCGCCTGCACGCCGCACTGGACGCCCTCGCCGGCCCGGCGGTCCGCCCCGCCGGGTCCGCAGGCCCCACCGGGCCGCACGGCTCCGCCGGACCCGCCGCGTCGGCAGGCTCCGCGAGCCCGGCCGGCGCCGGTTCCGCCGCCTCGGGAGGTCCCGCCGCTGCCGCCGGCTCGGCCGCCCCGTCGGGTCCCTCGGGCGCGGCGGGACCGGCCACGATCGAGGCCGCCGGGGCCGCGCATCCCATCGCGGACGGCTTCGCCGGGCCCACCCTGGAGCGGGTGCTGGACTGTCTCGCGAACGCCTCGGGGGACGGGGCGCTCGGTGAGGCGCTGGCCGGCCGGCTCAGCGCCGACCTCGCCCGCGAGGAGCGGGCCGGTGGCGCCGCGGGCAAGGCCCGTGGCGCGGACGCCGTACCGCTGTTCCCGCTCCAGCCGCCCCGCAGCGGCCGGGACCTGCTGGCCGACCACGTGACGGCGATGGTCTGCTGCGCCGCCGTGGACTCGGCCGGGGCCGCACCCGGCATGGACTGGCTCGACGGCCCGGTCCTGCTGGTCGACGGCGACCGCCGGACCGATCTGGCGCCCCGTGTGCTCTGCCTGGTCGAGGACGGGGACCCGGAGCCCCTGAGGGAGTGGCTGTCGGCCCTGGGCGTCCGTACGGAGGAGCCGGTCCGCCTCGCCTGAGACGTCCGGTCGCGCCAATTCACGACGAACGGTGACGGAGTGCGTGCGTAATGTGATGTGCTGGGACCGGTCGCGGCTGGATGCCCCGAAGCGGATGTCCGAGAAGCGGCGCACCGGCGTGACGCAACCGGCGCCACGAAACCGGCACCACGCGCGCGCCGCGCAACCGGCGCAACGCACCGAGGCGGAGCACGCCGGCCGGGGGAGCGAGGGAGGGGAGCGGTCATGGGTACGGACCAGATCCGGCGTTGGGAGTCGGGTGCGCTCGCGCACGCGGTGAACGACCCCTTCGGACAGGGCCCCCTGCCCTGGTTCCGGGGCAGCGAGCTCTACTTCGACGACACCGGGCAGGTCGTCCCCTGGTACGTGGACCCGGCCGCGGCGGCCGCCGGCACCGGCCAGATCCCCCGGGCCCGCGTCAACGGCGGCCCCCGCACGGCCGACGACGTTCACCGCCAGATCAAGGGTTTCGCCTCCGACGGCGCCGTCGCCCCGGGCGAGGCCATCGACTTCCACATCACCGTCGACCCGCCCCAGCAGTTCTCCGTCGACGTGTACCGGATCGGCCACTACGGCGGCGACGGCGCCTCGAAGATCACCACCAGCCCCCGGCTCTCCGGCATCGTCCAGCCCGCCCCCCTCGCCGCGGACCGCACCGTCTCCTGCCACCACTGGTGGCTGTCCTGGCGCCTGCAGGTCCCGTCGTACTGGAGCGTCGGCGCGTACGTCGCCGTCCTCACCACCGTCGACGGCTACCGTTCGCACATCCCCTTCACGGTCCGCGACGACCATCCCGCCGACCTCCTGCTGCTGCTCCCCGACATCACCTGGCAGGCGTACAACCTCTACCCGGAGGACGGCCGGACCGGCGCCAGCCTTTACCACGCCTGGGACGAGGCGGGCCGCCTCCTCGGCGAGCAGGACGCGGCCGTCACCGTGTCCTTCGACCGCCCCTACGCGGGCGCCGGACTGCCCCTCCACGTCGGTCACGCCTACGACTTCATCCGCTGGGCCGAGCGCTACGGCTACGACATCGCCTACGCCGACACCCGCGACCTGCACGCCGGCCGCGTCGACCCCACCCGGTACCGGGGCCTGGTCTTCCCCGGCCACGACGAGTACTGGTCGGCGCCGATGCGCCGCACCGTCGAGCGCGCCCGCGGCCACGGGACCTCGCTCGTGTTCCTCTCCGCGAACACCATGTACTGGCAGGTCGAGCTGGCCCCCTCGCCCTCCGGGGTGGCCGACCGGCTGCTCACCTGCCGAAAACGCCGCGGACCGGGCCGCCCCAGCCTCTGGCGCGAGGTCGACCGCCCGGAGCAGCAGCTGCTCGGCATCCAGTACGCGGGCCGGGTCCCCGAGCCCGCGCCGATGATCGTGCGCAATGCCGGGCACTGGCTGTGGGAAGCCACCGGCGCCGGCGAGAACGACGAGCTGCCCGGCCTGGTCGCGGGCGAGGCCGACCGGTACTTCCCGCGCACCCAGCTCCCCGAGCACGAGGACCGGATCCTGCTCGCGCACTCCCCGTACCTCGACAGCGAGGGCCAGCGCCGCCATCAGGAGACCTCCCTCTACCGGGCGCCCAGCGGGGCGCTGGTCTTCGCCTCCGGCACCTTCGCCTGGTCCCCGGCCCTCGACCGCCCCGGGCATGTCGACGAGCGCGTGCAGCGGGCCACGGCCAACCTCCTCGACCGGATCTGCAAGCGCGACTGACACACGCCCCGCGAGCGCCCCAGGGGCGGCCCGGAGGCGGCCCGCGGGCCCCGGCGCACGCACCCCTTGTCTTGGGAGGGGACGCCGGTGCGCGAGAATCGGGGTGCGCTTCATACAGAACCACAGGGAGACCCCGTGTCCGGATTCGTCGAAAAGCCCGAGCCGGTTCAGGTTCCGGGCCTCGTCCACCTCCACACCGGCAAGGTGCGCGACCTCTACCAGGACGAGGACGGCCGCCTCGTCATGGTCGCCAGCGACCGCATCTCCGCCTTCGACTGGGTCCTGCCCACCGAGATCCCGGACAAGGGCCGCGTCCTGACGCAGCTCTCCCTGTGGTGGTTCGACCAGCTCGCGGACCTCGTCCCGAACCACGTCATCTCCACCGAGCCGCCCGCCGGTGCTCCCGCCGACTGGGCCGGCCGCACGCTGATCTGCAAGAAGCTCGACATGGTCCCGGTCGAGTGCGTGGCCCGCGGCTACCTCACCGGCTCCGGCCTCGCCGAGTACAACCAGACCCGCACGGTCTGCGGACTGGGCCTGCCCGAGGGTCTCGTGGACGGCTCCGAGCTGCCCGGCCCGATCTTCACCCCGGCCGCCAAGGCCGAGGTCGGCGAGCACGACGAGAACGTCTCCTACGAGGAGGTCGCGCGCACCACCGGTGTCGAGACGGCCGCGCTGCTGCGCCAGACGACCCTCGCCGTGTACTCCCGGGCCCGGGACATCGCCCGCGAGCGCGGCATCATCCTGGCCGACACCAAGTTCGAGTTCGGCTTCGACCCGCAGGACCGCACGCTGGTGGCCGCGGACGAGGTGCTGACCCCGGACTCCTCCCGTTTCTGGCCGGCCGACCAGTGGGAGCCGGGCCGCTCGCAGCCCTCCTTCGACAAGCAGTACGTCCGCGACTGGCTGTCCTCCGCCGCCTCCGGCTGGGACCCGAAGGGCGAACTCCCGCCGCCGGCCCTCCCGACGGAGGTCGTCGCGCAGACCCGCGCGAAGTACATCGAGGCCTACGAGCGCCTGACCGGCCTGGACTGGTCGTAGGGAAACGAAGAAGCCCCGGTCCGAGGACCGGGGCTTCTTCCCTACAGAGCGGACAACGCGACTCGAACGCGCGACATCCACCTTGGCAAGGTGGTGCTCTACCAACTGAGCTATGTCCGCAGGCGCCGTAAGGCGAGACCTACTATACCCAACCTCGCTCCCGTGCGAGACGCACTGCCGTGTGCCGGTTCTCCGCACCGAGCTTCGTGGCCGCCGAGGAGAGGTAGTTGCGGACGGTCCCCTGCGAGAGCGAGGCCCGCTCCGCGATCTCCGCGATCGGCGCGCCGTCCTCCGCCAGCTCCAGCACCTCGGCCTCCCGGGCGGTCAGCGGGGAGTCCCCCGCGCTGATCGCGTCGGCAGCCAACTCCGGGTCCACGTAACGGCCTCCGGCGTGCACGGTCCGGATCAGTTCGGCCAGCCGCTGCGCCGAGACCGTCTTGGGGGCGAAGGCCCGCACCCCCGCCGCCAGGGCCCGCTTCAGGTGCCCGGGCCGCCCATGACTGGTCACGATCATGGCCTTGCAGTCGGGGAGTTCGGCGCGCAGCGCTGTGGCGACGCTCACACCGTCGGCGCCCGGCATCTGCAGGTCCAGTACCGCCACGTCAGGCCGGTGCGCCCGTGCCATCGCCAGTGCCTCGGGGCCCGAGGCCGCCTCCGCGACGACAAGCAGGTCGTCCTCCAGCGCGAGGAGCGCGGCCAGCGCCCCGCGGATCAGGTGCTCGTCGTCGGCGAGCAGTACGCGTACGGGGCTCACGCCCGCACCTCCAGTTCTTCCAGTCCTCGGCCCGGTATCTGCGCTCGCAGGCGGAACCGGCCGTCGCCGACGAGGCCGGCTTCCAGCGTCCCTTCCAGTACGGCGAGCCGTTCGCGCAGGCCGGCCAGACCGGAGCCGGGCGGCCCGGCGGGGGTCTGCGGCGCCCCGTCGTTCTCCACGACCAGCGTGACGGCTCCGCCCTCCAGGGCGGTCAGCCGGATCAGGCAGCGTTGCGCGTCCCCGTGCCGCAGCACGTTCGTGGTGGCCTCGCGGACCACCCAGCCGAGCGCCGACTGGACCTCGGAGGGCAGTTCGGGTGCGGTCCCGAAGTCGACGCGGCAGTCCATCCCGGCCGCGCTGAGCACTCCGCGCGCGCCCTCCAGTTCCACCGCGAGGTCCGCTTCCCGGTAGCCGCGCACCACGTCCCGTACCTCCCGCTGCGATTCCCGGGCGATCCGCTGGACCTCGATCATCTGCTCCACGGCCTCCGGGCGTTCGCGTCGGGCCAGCTGTACCGCCAGCTCGCTCTTGAGGGCGATGACCGCCAGGTTGCGGCCCATCACGTCGTGCAGGTCCCGGCCGAAGCGCAGCCGTTCCTCGGCCACCGCGAGCCGGGCCTGGACCTCGCGTGAGCGGTCCAGCTCGTAGACGGTGGTCAGCAGCCACGCCGAGAACCCGCAGGTGGCGCCGAAGAACAGGCTGCCCAGCAGTACGCCGACGGCGTACCCGAGCGCCGTGGCGGCCGGTATGCCCAGGGCGAGCGCGGCCATTCCGGTCGAGACCGCCGCAGCCGCGGGGACGTACCACATGCGCTTCACGGGCCGCAGGCACAGGACCAGGGATCCGGAGGCGAACCAGGTCAGTCCCGCCACCAGCGTCGGTGCCATGGCCGGTTCGGATATGTGGCCGGTCACCCGGAGGATCAGGACGCCGAGGACGCACGCGGCCGTCGCGGCGGCAGTCGCCAGCGCCAGCCGGGTGGGGTGCTCGCGTCGCCCCAACACCCAGTGCAGCGCCTTGGAGGTGAGCACCCCGCACAGGATGGCGTGGGCGAACACCAGCAGGAAGAGCGACACCGCCACCGCTGCGGGGGACTCCCTCGCCGCGGAGGCCACGGGGGCCAAGCCGAACGACGTGATCTCCAGGAGCACGAAGAGGTGGAACGACCCCCGCGTGTACAGCTCGATCTTCCCCGCACTGCTGCGGTTCTTCCACCATCCCGTCAACTTCGGCACTGGGCCCGTCCCCCGACTCGTTCTACCGGCGCGGTTCCCAGCGGAACCACCGCTGGACAGCAAACACGCTGATCACGATCCAGGCCAGCGTGGTGAGGCCGGCACCGAGCAGGTCCCCGCCCGCGGCGCCGCCGCTCCAGCCGGCCCGTACGAGTGCCATCACGCCGCTCAGCGGCAGCAGTTCGCACACCGAGGCCACCGCGTCCGGCAGCGCGTCGGTCGGGGCGAACATCCCCGAGCCGAGCACGGTCGCCAGGAACAGCGGCAGCGTGGTGAGGCCGGCGGTCTCCACGGTGCGGGTGAACGCGCTGGTCACGGCGGACAGCGCGGCGAGCAGCAGGACGCCGGCGAGGACGGCCGTCACGAGCAGCAGCGGGCTGCGCGGCATGCGCACGTCCAGGGCGGCCGCCCCGGCGACCGCGAGGACGGCGACCTGGGCCAGCGCGAGGGCGGCGGCGGGCAGTGCGGTGCCCGCCAGGATCTCCACGTCGCTCGCCTCGCCGGTCCGCAGCCGCTTCAGGACGAGCTCCTCGCGGCGGGCGACGTAGGAGGAGACCAGGTTCATGTGGACGACGAGGAGCAGCACCATGCCGATCCCGCCGGTCAGGGTGGCCTCGCCCACGGCCTGGGCGCCCTCGGCCCCGTCGAGGGAGGAGCGCAGGACGAACACCATCAGCAGCGGCATCAGCAGGGCCAGGGTGAGCGTGGCCCGGTTGCGCACCAGCAGGGTGAGTTCGGAGCGGCCGAGTGCGGTGATCCGGCCGGTGTTGAGGGTGAGCGTGTTCATCGGGTCCCCGCCATCGTGTCCTCGGTACGGCCGCCGGTGTCGCGGCGGCTGTGGGCGATCTCCAGGAAGGCCTCCTCCAGGGAGGCGGACCGGGCGTCGAGTCCGGCCAGTTCGACGTCGTTCTCCCGGGCCCAGCCGAGCAGTTCGGTCAGGTCCGCCTGGAGGCGTCCGGTACGGATCTCCACGCGCTGCCCGGAGGCCGCCGCCCGCAGCGTCAGCGGGAGCCGGGCGGCGGGCACCCCGTCGGGCAGGGTGAAGCGGATCCGGGCCGGGCGGGTGGCGGTCACCTCTGCCGGGGTTCCGGACAGGACGAGTTCGCCGTCGTGGAGGATCGCGAGGCGGTCCGCGAGCTCCTCGGCCTCCTCCAGGTAGTGCGTGGTCAGCAGTACGGTGGTGCCCTGTTCGCGCAGCTCGCGGACCAGCGCCCAGGTGTCCCGGCGCCCCTCGGGGTCCATGCCGGTGGTCGGCTCGTCCAGGAAGAGCACCTCGGGCCGGCCGAGCAGGGCCAGCGCCAGGTCGAGGCGCCGCCGCTCACCGCCGGACAGCTGCTTCACCCGTACGGAGGACCGTGCTGCCAGGCCGACCATCTCCAGCACCTCGGCCGCCGGGCGGGCGCCGGTGGTGACACCGCCCCACATCCGCACGGTCTCGGCGACCGACAGGTCGGAGGGGAACCCGCCCTCCTGGAGCATGACCCCGGTGCGCGGCCGGACCTCGGCCCGCCGGGCGAAGGGGTCGAGGCCGAAGACCCGCACCTGGCCGGCGCTCGGCGCGGCCAGTCCCTCCAGCAGTTCGACGGTGGAGGTCTTGCCGGCGCCGTTGGTGCCGAGCAGGGCGAAGACCTCGCCCCGCGCCACGGAGAAGGAGACGCCCCGTACGGCTTCGAACCCTCCGGAGTAGCCGCGGCGCAGGTCCCGCGCTTCGATCACGGTGTCAGTCATGACTCAAGCGTCGCGGCGCCCGGAGCGGGCCGGCAGTGCGCGCTGTCATGACCGGGGATGACATTTGTCAGGAGGCCCGGCGGAAGCATGAGGAGCCATAAGGACGGGAGCCGATACGACGAAGGCCCCGATCGCAATGATCGGGGCCTTCGCTCACAGAGCGGACGACGCGACTCGAACGCGCGACATCCACCTTGGCAAGGTGGTGCTCTACCAACTGAGCTACGTCCGCAAGCAGTGCACTGCCGGAGCAGTACGTGCATCACTCTACCCGATCCACCGGAGTGGTCGGAAAGTCATGCAGAGCGGGTGACAGGAATCGCACACTGCGCCTTCCCTCTGGAAGAGGGATGTTCTGCTACTGAACTACACCCGCACGACCTCGGAGGCTCTGACCTGCGGCCTCGCCCCTCGGCGTGATCCACACATTAGCCGATGGGAGGGGGTGGATGGCAAATCGGCCCTCAGTGGGCCGCGTTGTAGGCCTCGTAGATCTTCTTGGGGATGCGGCCCCGCGGCGGCACGTCGTGCTGGTTGGACCGGGCCCAGGCGCGGACGACCGCCGGGTCGGGGGCGACGGAGGTGTGCTTGAAGGCCTTCCCCGAGCGGGACTGGCGGCGGCCGGCGGCCACGAACGGCTCCAGGCTCTTCCGCAGTTTCTTTGCGTTGGCGACATTGAGGTCGATCTCGTAGGACTTCCCGTCCAGGGCGAACATGACCGTTTCCGCCGCTTCTCCGCCATCGATGTCGTCGGAGAGCGTGACCACTACGCGCTGCGCCACGGATATCGGTCCCTTCGTGCGACGCCGCCAGCTGCTGACGTGCGGCGATGTCGCCTGTTCGGATGTTTTGGGGCAATGCAACTTTCGTCCGGAATCCCGGTTGATTCCTTTGTACCTCGATTCCCATTGCATTGCGAAGCTCAGTTAATTCTCTCCGCGTGTCCCGCCGCAATGCCGGGTGCGTGGTTTTCCTGCGGATTTTGCGAAGCGTTGGTGAAGCCGAAACTGCCCGGTGATCAAGGCCGTCCGATATCTACCCGCGTAGAAATTTCGGCCGGGTACGCTGAAGGAACCGCCTTGCACCAACCACCTCATCGGGAGTGCCAGTGGCACGCGTCGTAGTCGACGTCATGCTCAAGCCGGAGATCCTCGACCCCCAGGGCCAGGCGGTGCAGCGTGCACTGCCGCGCCTGGGCTTCGAGGGGATCGCCGACGTCCGTCAGGGGAAGCGCTTCGAACTGGAAGTGGAGGGACCGGTCGACCAGGCCGCCCTCGATCGCATCCACAAGATGGCCGAAACGTTCCTCGCCAACACCGTCATCGAAGACTTCACCGTGAAGGTCGAGGCCTGACGGTGACCACTCGCATCGGTGTCGTCACGTTCCCCGGAACGCTCGACGACCGTGACTCGCTGCGCGCCGTCCGCCTCGCCGGGGCAGAGCCCGTCTCGCTGTGGCACCGCGACAAGGACCTGCACCAGGTCGACGCGGTCGTCCTCGCGGGCGGCTTCTCCTACGGGGACTACCTGCGCGCCGGAGCCATCTCCCGCTTCTCGCCGGTGATGGAGACCATCATCGAGCAGGCCCGGGGCGGCATGCCCGTCCTCGGCATCTGCAACGGCTTCCAGGTCCTCACCGAGGCCCACCTGCTGCCGGGGGCGATGCTCCGCAACAACCACCTGCACTTCATCTGCCGCGACCAGAAGCTGCGGGTGGAGACCGCGGAGACCGCGTGGACCAGCGACTACACCGCCGGCCAGGAGATCTCCGTACCGCTCAAGAACATGGACGGCCGGTACGTCGCCGACGAGCGCACGCTCGACGAACTGGAGGCCGAGGGCCGAGTGGCCTTCCGGTACCTGGACATGAACCCGAACGGGTCGCTCCGCGACATCGCCGGCATCACCAACGCCCAGGGCAACGTCGTCGGCCTCATGCCGCACCCCGAGCACGCGGTCGAACCGCTGATCGGCACCGGCGGCACCGACGGCCTCCCGTTCTTCACGTCGGTCCTGAAGAAGCTGGTCAGCGCATGAGCCTCGACACCGTCAAGAACGCCACCGAAACCCCGGACGCCTCCCAGCCGTGGAAGGAGCTCGGCCTCAAGGAGGACGAGTACGCCCGGATCCGGGAGATCCTCGGCCGCCGCCCGACCGGCGCCGAGCTCGCCATGTACTCGGTCATGTGGTCCGAGCACTGCTCGTACAAGAGCAGCAAGGTCCACCTGAAGCAGTTCGGCGAGAAGGCCCCCCAGAACGACGCCATGCTCGTCGGCATCGGCGAGAACGCCGGCGTCGTCGACGTCGGCCAGGGCTACGCGGTCACCTTCAAGGTCGAGTCGCACAACCACCCGAGCTACATCGAGCCCTACCAGGGCGCGGCCACCGGCATCGGCGGCATCGTCCGCGACATCCTCGCCATGGGCGCCCGCCCCGTCGCCGTCGTCGACCCGCTGCGCTTCGGCGCGGCCGACCACCCCGACACCAAGCGCGTCCTGCCGGGCGTCGTCGCGGGCATCGGCGGCTACGGCAACTGCCTGGGCCTGCCCAACATCGGCGGCGAGGTCGTCTTCGACGCCTGCTACCAGGGCAACCCGCTCGTCAACGCCGGCTGCATCGGCGTCATGAAGCACGAGGACATCCACCTCGCCCAGGCCTCCGGCCCCGGCAACAAGGTGATCCTCTACGGCGCCCGCACCGGCGGCGACGGCATCGGCGGCGTGTCCGTGCTGGCCTCGGAGACCTTCGACGACAGCAAGCCCGCCAAGCGCCCCGCCGTCCAGGTCGGCGACCCCTTCCAGGAGAAGCTCCTCATCGAGTGCACCCTGGAGATCTTCAAGGAGAAGCTGGTCGCGGGCATCCAGGACCTCGGCGGCGCCGGCCTGTCCTGCGCCACCTCCGAGCTGGCCTCCGCCGGCTCCGGCGGCATGCGCGTCGAGCTCGACACCGTCCCGCTGCGCGACGCGACGCTCTCGCCCGAGGAGATCCTCATGAGCGAGTCGCAGGAGCGCATGTGCGCGATCGTCGAGCCGCAGCACGTCGACCGCTTCATGGAGATCTGCGAGAAGTGGGACGTCATCGCCACCGTCATCGGTGAGGTGACCGAGGGCGAGCGCCTGGAGATCTTCTGGCACGGCGAGCAGATCGTGGACGTGCCCCCGGGCACCGTCGCCCACGAGGGCCCGGTCTACAACCGCCCGTACGCCCGCCCCGACTGGCAGGACGCGCTCCAGGCCGACGACGCGGGCAAGCTGCCCCGCCCGCAGACCTCCGAGGAACTGCGCGCACAGGTCCTGGCGCTGGTCTCCTCCCCGAACCAGGCCTCCAAGTCCTGGGTCACCGACCAGTACGACCGCTTCGTGCAGGGCAACACCGTCCTGGCGCAGCCCGAGGACGCGGGCATGGTCCGCATCGACGAGGAGTCCAACCTCGGCGTCGCCATGGCCACCGACGGCAACGGCCGCTACGCCAAGCTCGACCCGTACACGGGCGCGCAGCTGGCCCTGGCCGAGGCGTACCGCAACGTCGCCGCGACCGGTGCCAAGCCCCTGGCGATCTCCGACTGCCTGAACTTCGGCTCCCCCGAGGACCCGGGCGTCATGTGGCAGTTCGCCGAGGCCACCCGCGGCCTCGCGGACGGCTGCCTGGAGCTGGGCACCCCGGTGACCGGCGGCAACGTCTCGCTCTACAACCAGACCGGCGACGTCGCGATCCACCCGACCCCGGTCGTGGCCGTGCTCGGCGTGATCGACGACGTCAACCGCCGTACGCCGATGGCGTTCGCGGAGGCCGGCCAGCTGCTGTACCTGCTCGGCGACACCGCCGAGGAGTTCGGCGGCTCCGCCTGGTCGCAGGTCGTCCACGACCACCTCGGCGGCCTGCCGCCGAAGGTGGACCTGGGCCGCGAGAAGCTGCTCGCCGAGATCCTGATCTCCGCCTCCCGCGACGGCATGATCGACGCCGCGCACGACCTGTCCGACGGCGGCGTCATCCAGGCGCTCACCGAGTCCTGCCTCAAGGGCGGCAACGGCGCGCGCGTCGTGGTCCCCGAGGGCCTGGACGCCTTCACGTTCCTCTTCTCCGAGTCCGCGGGCCGCGCCATCGTGGCCGTCCCGCGCAGCGAGGAGCTCCGCTTCACCGACATGTGCGGTGCGCGCGGCCTGCCGGTCGCCCGTATCGGCGTGGTGGACGGCGACGAGATCGAGATCCAGGGCGAGTTCAGCCTGTCCCTGGCCGAGCTCCGCGAGGCCCACGAGGCGACGATCCCGGCCCTGCTGGCCTGATCGACGCCACGCACGGCGAGAACACGACCGGGGCCCCGCACGCAGTCCGCGTGCGGAGCCCCGGCCGTGCCGCCTGCCCCGCTGCTCGGCGGCTGTTCGGGCGGTGCGCGGGCGGCGCCGGATCGGGCAGACTCCCGGCATGGCACCCAAGACCCGCAAGTACGACGACGCCAAGATCAGGGCGGCCGTGATCGCACAGTTCGGCCATGTCGGACGGGCCGTGGGGCAGTTGGAGCCCGAGCAGCTGCAGCGGCCCAGCGGGCTCGGGGACTGGACCGTCGCCGACCTCGCCGCGCACATCGCGTGGATCGCCGACTCGCTGGCCGCGGGCCTGGCGCGGCCGCCCGCCGCCGTCTCCGAGCTGACGGCCGTCGAATGGCCCTTCGCCACCGCCTCCCTCGCCGGGAAGATCTCCGAGGCGACCCGGGAGACCCTGGCCGGCGCGCCCCTGCCCGCGCTCTACGACCGGGCGGCCGCCGCTCTGGCCCGGGAGCTCGCGGCGAACCGGGGCGGGCGTGTGCTCCAGCTGTGGATCGGGGACATGACCCTGGCCGACTTCCTGGTCACCAGAACGGTGGAGCTGGTGGTCCACACCGACGACCTGAACCGGGCCGCGGGACTGGACATCCCGATCGAGCGGCAGGCGCTGGCCGCCTGCACCCGGCTGCTCGCCGACGCCCTGGCCCTGCGGGCCCCCGGCGGGTCGGTCGAGGTACGGATCCCGCCCTTCGCGGTGGTCCAGTGCATCGAGGGCCCACGCCACACCCGCGGCACGCCGCCCAACGTGGTGGAGACCGACCCGCTGACCTGGATCCGGCTCGCGACGGGCCGTACCTCGTGGGACGCGGCGCTCGACGGGGGCCGGGTGCGGGCCGGCGGCGAACGGGCCGACCTGTCGGCGCTGCTCCCCCTGATGAGCTGAGCGGGGGCCGCAGCCGTGGGGGAACCGATCGCCCGGGGTGTTCGTCCCAGGGGCATGCTCACCCTTCGGCACGTCCCCGTCCCCGCAGGGCTGGCCCTCGTCCTCGCGCTCGCCGCGGCCGGTTGCGGCCAGGCCGGTGAGGGCGCCGGCGCGGTGCTGCCCGACCCGGTGGGCCGCTGGTCCGTGGAGTCCCTGACCACGGGCGGGCGCACCCTGCACGCCCCGGAAACAGCCCGTCTGGACATCGGCGAGAACCGGGCCGACGGCAACTACGGTTGCAACCGCTTCACGGCGGCCCTCTCCTTCGCCGGCACCTCCGCGGTGACGGTCACGCCCGGCGACACGACCGCCATGGCCTGCGCGGACATGGAGTTCGAGACGGCCTTCGCCAAGCTGTTCAGCGGCAGGCTCACCATCGACCGGGGGCCGGACCGGCTCACCCTGAAGACCGCCGACGGGAGCACGATCGCGATGACCTCCGAACCCGTCGTCCCGGACGCTCCGCTGACCGCGGTCGAGTGGACCGTGCAGTCCCTGATCAGCGGCGGGTCTGTGTCCTCGCTGCCCGCGGGGGCCGCCGGCACGGCCCGGTTCACCATCGCCGCCGACCTGTCGGTGAGCGGGAGCCTCGGCTGCAACCGGTTCAGCGCCCAGGCCACCCGGGACGGCGACCGGCTGACCTTCGGGCCGCTCACCACCACGCGGATGGCGTGCGACGGCCCGGCGGGCGAGGTCGAGCGGAAGCTGACCGAAGTGTTCGCGAGCGGACCCCTCGTCCACGGCATCCAGGGTCGTCTGCTGACCCTCACCGCCGCGGACGGCAACGGCCTGATCGCGGAGGCGCCGTCCGACGCCGAATAGCCGCTGCGGCCCGTCGGCGGGCCTCTGAGGCGGTACTCCGGCCCAGCCGGACCTCGTACGAACGCACAAGGCCCTGTCAGGCGGGACCGGCGGGCCCTCATGTAACGGATTGCCTTCCAGCGCCCGGCCCGAACCGACCTGCCGACGCTCCGGGAGGGTGACGGTCCGGTCACTGAGAGGCCCCGCGCACCCGGTACGGACCGAGAGGCCTTCGTAGGAATCGACAGGGCGCTCCGGCGCCGGCGCGCAGGCGCCCCGTCACCCTCTGTGCTGTGACATTTCCCGGCCGTCCCCAATTCGGACCAGTGGTCGATCTCGCCTACACTCGGGAGCGTGCCTCGTGGTGATGGACGACTCAACCACGACCTGCTCCCCGGCGAAAAGGGCCCCCAGGACGCTTGCGGCGTCTTCGGTGTCTGGGCTCCGGGTGAAGAGGTCGCCAAGCTCACCTACTTCGGACTGTATGCGCTACAGCACCGTGGACAGGAGTCCGCGGGAATCGCTGTGAGCAACGGTTCCCAGATCCTCGTCTTCAAGGACATGGGACTCGTTTCCCAGGTCTTCGACGAAACCTCCCTCGGTTCGCTCCAAGGTCATATCGCGGTCGGTCACGCCCGCTATTCGACCACCGGCGCGTCCGTGTGGGAGAACGCGCAGCCCACTTTCCGCGCGACCGCCCACGGCTCCCTGGCCCTGGGTCACAACGGCAACCTGGTGAACACCGCCGAGCTCGCCGAGATGGTCGCCGACCTCCCCCGTCAGGACGGCCGTGCCACCCAGGTGGCCGCCACCAACGACACCGACCTGGTCACGGCCCTGCTGGCCGGCCAGGTGGACGACGACGGCAAGCCCCTGACCATCGAGGAGTCGGCCGCCAAGGTCCTCCCGAAGGTCAAGGGAGCCTTCTCGCTCGTCTTCATGGACGAGGGAACCCTCTACACCGCCCGTGACCCGCAGGGCATCCGCCCGCTGGTCCTCGGCCGCCTGGAGCGCGGCTGGGTGGTGGCGAGTGAGACCGCCGCCCTCGACATCTGCGGCGCAAGCTTCGTCCGCGAGGTCGAGCCGGGCGAGCTCATCGCGATCGACGAGAACGGCCTGCGCACCTCCCGATTCGCGGAAGCGAAGCCCAAGGGCTGTGTCTTCGAGTACGTCTACCTGGCGCGCCCGGACACCGACATCGCCGGCCGGAACGTCTACCTCTCGCGTGTCGAGATGGGCCGGCGCCTGGCCAAGGAAGCCCCGGTCGAAGCCGACCTGGTGATAGCGACGCCGGAATCCGGTACGCCCGCCGCGGTCGGATACGCCGAGGCCAGCGGGATTCCGTACGGCTCGGGCCTGGTCAAGAACGCCTACGTGGGCCGGACCTTCATCCAGCCGTCGCAGACGATCCGCCAGCTCGGCATCCGCCTGAAGCTCAACCCCCTCAAGGAAGTCATCCGGGGCAAGCGCCTGGTGGTCGTGGACGACTCGATCGTCCGCGGCAACACCCAGCGCGCGCTGGTCAAGATGCTTCGCGAGGCCGGCGCGGCCGAGGTCCACATCCGGATCTCCTCGCCGCCGGTGAAGTGGCCGTGCTTCTTCGGCATCGACTTCGCCACCCGGGCCGAGCTCATCGCCAACGGCATGACGGTCGACGAGATCGCCACGTCGCTGGGCGCGGACTCCCTCTCGTACATCTCGATCGACGCGATGATCGAGGCGACGACGATCCAGAAGCCCAACCTCTGTCGTGCCTGCTTCGACGGCGAGTACCCGATGGACCTGCCCGACCCGCAGCTCCTCGGCAAGCAGCTCCTGGAGACCGAGCTGGCCGGCGGCGCGGACGCCGCCGACGCGCTCCGTCGCCCGTAAGTCCCCGGCTCGACCTGCGCGGGGCCCTGTCTTTCAGGCTTTTCCCAGGGCCCCGCACCAACCGCAGTAACGACACGAAAGCTCTCTCCTGTCATGACAGAGAAGACCACCGGTGCCAGCTACGCAGCCGCGGGCGTCGACATCGAAGCGGGAGACCGCGCCGTCGAGCTGATGAAGGAGTGGGTGAAGAAGACGCAGCGCCCCGAGGTCCTCGGCGGCCTCGGCGGCTTCGCCGGCCTCTTCGACGCCTCCGCCCTCAAGCGGTACGAGCGCCCCCTGCTGGCCTCCGCCACCGACGGGGTCGGCACCAAGGTGGACATCGCCCGCCAGCTGGGCGTGTACGACACCATCGGCCACGACCTGGTCGCGATGGTCATGGACGACATCGTCGTCTGCGGCGCCGAGCCGCTCTTCATGACCGACTACATCTGCGTCGGCAAGGTGCACCCCGAGCGTGTCGCCGCCATCGTCAAGGGCATCGCCGAGGGCTGTGTCCTCGCCGGCTGCGCCCTCGTGGGCGGCGAGACCGCCGAGCACCCCGGCCTGCTGGGTCCGGACGACTTCGACGTGGCGGGAGCCGGAACGGGTGTCGTCGAGTACGACCGCCTGCTGGGCGCGGATCGCATCCGTACGGGGGACGCCGTCATCGCGATGGCATCCTCCGGCCTTCACTCGAACGGGTACTCGCTGGTCCGCCACGTCCTCTTCGACCGCGCCGGCATGTCGCTCGACCGCCATGTGGAGGAGCTCGGCCGGACCCTCGGCGAGGAACTGCTCGAACCCACCAAGATCTACTCGCTGGACTGCATGGCGCTCACCCGTACGGCCGAGGTGCACGCCTACTCGCACATCACCGGCGGAGGCCTCGCGGCCAACCTGGCCCGGGTCATCCCGGACCACCTGCACGCCACCGTCGACCGGTCGACCTGGACCCCCGGCGCGATCTTCGACCTGGTCGGCAAGGCCGGGCAGGTGGAGCAGCTGGAGCTGGAGAAGACCCTGAACATGGGCGTCGGCATGATGGCCGTGGTCCCGCAGGAGTCGGTGGACGTGGCACTGACCGCGCTGGCCGACCGGGGCGTCGACGCCTGGGTCGCGGGCGAGATCCTGGACCGCGGCGACCACACCGAGGGTGCGACCCTCACCGGCTCCTACGCGAGCTGAGCAGCACTGAAACCCGGCCCGGGGCTATGCCCTGGACCGGGTTTCAGTCTTTGTCGTGTCGAGCAGACGCCTCTGGGCGTCAAGCGCCGCGACGCTGTGTCGACGGACCGGACTCGTCGTCCTCGTCGTCGTCATCGCTGTTGTAGAGATCCGCGTACCTGGCGTACGGGTCGTCGTCGTCATCCAACTCGTCATCGACTTCGACCGGCTCGCTGATCTGCAGCGGCTCTGTCGGCGATGCGCCCAGCTCATTGGCCAGACGCGAGAGGTCAGTCCCGCCGCTGTTGTACTTCAGCTGGCGGGCGACCTTTGTCTGCTTGGCCTTGGCCCGGCCGCGCCCCATGGCTCGACCCCCTCGGTGACGGGGCTCGACGGCCCCAGAGTCTGACACGCGTTCATGGTTCGGAGCGGGCTCTCCGTGAAGAGACCGTCCGTAGGGGTTTAACGGTACCTGCTTCCGCGGCCATACGGTACGCCGCCCACATGACGCGCCCCGGTGCAGAACCAGCAAGGCGCCCCGTCCTCGCTGGTCAGCTGCGATTTTAACCCTTTCCCGGGGAGCGACCCGCCGAAGTGCAGTGAGTTCCGTCTCGCCGCACCCCGGCGGGTCCCGTGAGAGGCCCCTAGGAGGCCGTCACCGAGAGGGTCCGGCGGCCGTCCGCCATGCGCTGCTCGGCGATCCGGTCGGCCGCGGCGGCCGGCGGGATGCCGTCGGCCTTCGCACGAGCGAAGATCTCCAGCGTGGTGTCGAAGATCTTCGTGGCCTGCACCTTGCACCGGTCGAAGTCGAAGCCGTGCAGCTCGTCGGCGACCTGGATGACCCCGCCCGCGTTGACCACGTAGTCCGGGGCGTAGAGGATGCCGCGGTCCGCGAGGTCCTTCTCGATGCCCTGGTGGGCGAGCTGGTTGTTGGCCGCTCCGCACACGATCGCGGCGGTGAGGGCCGGGACCGTGTCGTCGTTCAGGGCGCCGCCGAGCGCGCACGGGGCGTAGATGTCCAGGCCCTCGACGCGGATCAGGGCATCCGTGTCGGCGACCGCGGTGACCTTGCCCGGGTGCTTGTCGAGGATGCGCTGCACCGACTCCTGGCGGACGTCGGTGATGACGACCTCGGCGCCGTCCTCCAGCAGGTGCTCCACCAGGTAGTGGCCGACCTTGCCGACGCCCGCGACGCCGACCTTGCGGCCGCGCAGCGTCGGGTCGCCCCACAGGTGCTGCGCGCTGGCGCGCATGCCCTGGAAGACGCCGTAGGCGGTGAGCACCGAGGAGTCGCCGGCGCCGCCGTTCTCGGGGGAGCGGCCGGTGGCCCAGCGGGTCTCACGGGCGACGACGTCCATGTCGGCGACGAAGGTGCCGACGTCGCAGGCGGTCACGTACCGGCCGCCGAGGGACTCGACGAACCGGCCGTAGGCCTCCAGGAGTTCCTCGGTCTTGATGACGTCGGGGTCACCGATGATCACGGCCTTGCCGCCGCCGAGGCCGAGGCCGGCCATGGCGTTCTTGTAGGACATGCCGCGCGAGAGGTTGAGCGCGTCGCGCACGGCCTCCTCGTCCGAGGCGTAGGCGTGGAAACGCGTACCACCGAGGGCGGGGCCCAGGGCGGTGGAGTGGATCGCGATGACGGCTTTCAGGCCGGTGGCTCGGTCCTGGCACAGCACGACTTGCTCGTGGCCGCCCTGCTCCGTGCGGAACAGGGTGTGCAGGACGCCGTCGGTCATTTCGGTCACGGTGGTGACTCCCATGGAAGAGATGCGGCGGGAAGACGCCCCCCTGCGGGTGGGGGAGGGCGTGCTGGGAGCAGCGTAAGACCTGTAGGCCGGACGGGGGTGATCTGTCCGGGGATCGAAACACTCCTGGAGTACGGCGGGGCCCGGGCGGGTGGCGGTCGGCCCGGAGGTGAAGGGGACGCCTGAAGGGGGGAGTACGAGAGGGTGACCGAATCCCCGGATCCCCTGCTGCCGTCCGCCCGCTCCGCGCCGGCCGTCCCGTACGCCTCCTACCTGCGCGTCTACGAACCCCTGGCCGCCTTCGCGGAGCCGGAGCGCATGCACTGGGCGCAGTACGCCCGGCGCGGGGCGGCGCCGACGGCCCAGGACGAGCTGCGCCGGTCGCTGGCGGACCTGGTGCGGGTCCCCCTGGTGGGGGTGCCGGCGCAGGAGAGCGCCGACGCGTTCACCGCGCGGGTCGACGGGGTGCTGCTGGTCTGTCCGTGGCGCACCCGGCTGCGCGGGTGGCTGGCCCTGGAGGAGCTGGTCGACCAGTTCCCGCGCCCGGTGCTGGACGCCGCGCTCCCGCCGCCGGCCCGTCGGCGGGCGGCCGAGGAGTACGAGCGCTGGCGCGAGCGGAACCCGGACGCGCGCCCGTGGATCCGTACGGGGGTGTGGCAGATCCCGCTGCGCTGGTTCGTACTGGTGGCGGACGAGGAGCGGGAGTACGTGCCGGGGGAGCTGCTGCGCTACCGGACGCAGATGGTGCAGGCGCGCCGGCGGCTCGCCCGGGCCCTGCGGACGCTGCGCGACGCCGAGGGGTACGGGATGCTCGCCGAGGGGCTGGTGGAGGTGGGGAGCTGGCTGGAGGAGTTCCATCCGCGGTCGATGGTCGAGCTGGACTACGGCGGGCTGGTGCACGCCCTGCCCCCGGACCGGCTGGCGGCCGACCGCTCGGCGGGGGATCTGGCGGCGGGCATCGCGGCCCTGCGGGCGGGGGACGCCGAGGGCGCGGCGGGCGCGTACTCGGGGCTGGCGGAGCGTTGGAGGGCGGTCCGGGAGCGGCTTTTCGCGAATTAGGCCGAAAGTCACCGGTGTGGCTGGTTTCACCATTTGTGAGTCCGTACGTACCGTGGCGTATCGGTCGTTCGGGCAAAACTGGCTGATCAGAGGCCTGATCATGGCATTCGGGACGTAGTGCCAGGACCTACGTCCCGATACGGGCCATTGGCCCAAGGGTGACGGACCGCACTAACCACACCCTTGCGCCCTTCCCCTACCCTCGTGCCAAAATAGGACAAGGAGTCCGGGGAGGGTTCCTTCCGCCCAACTAAGGGCGGAATGCTCGGCATTGCACTCTACGGGGGGTCTGAGGACTCCTGATCGCTCTGTGACTGATCGTCACAGTGGGGTGACTGTCCGTTATGGGACGGTCCATCGGGCTTCCGCCGCTGATGAACACCTCGGAGGGCAATTCCGTCGGTTTGGCCGTCGAGGCTGGACGGATGGTGTAGTTGTAGTGCCGAGGACAAGCCGTTCGTCCTATAACCGACTCGGCCCGCGTATGTCCATTTCGGGCAACGCGGGCCAAGGTGCAGAATTTAGAGGAAAGAACCGAGATGGTTCGGTTCTCCCGAGGAGGCCGCTCATGACCGCTCGCACCCCTGATGCCGAGCCGCTGCTGACCCCGGCTGAGGTTGCCACGATGTTCCGCGTGGACCCGAAGACGGTCACCCGTTGGGCCAAGGCTGGCAAGCTCACGTCCATCCGCACCCTGGGTGGGCACCGCCGGTACCGCGAGGCCGAGGTCCGCGCACTGCTGGCGGGAATTCCGCAGCAGCGCAGCGAGGCCTGAGGTCGCGTAAACACCCCGCTTTAAACGGGTCTGTGTCGGGTCCCCCAATCCGACGAGAACCCACATGGCTTCAAACGGCCCGGCCTGCCCCAACAGGTTCTCGGGTCGTTCGATCGCGCTGGACTCCGCCGGGTCCAGCGCGATCTTTTTTATGCCCAGGTCAGGGGGAGTGCCGGAAGCCGGCGAGGGCCTCATCAAGGTAGGTACCATTGCACATATTAAATCGAGCCCGCGTATGGATGCGATAAAAGTGTGACTCCGAAAAACTCATGCGGTGACACCCGTCACAGATGATCACTCTTGTATATCCGGCAATGCACCCCGTAATGGGGAAGTGGCTCGCGGTGGGCGTCATGCGAACGGGGGATTCTCGCCAGGGCGCGGCAGAGGGCGCCCAAGAGGTCCACTCAAACGCCGCCGGAGCCCGCACGGCGGCCCGGTCACCGGAGTGGCGGCGAGGAAGGCGCGGAGGGGAACGACCGCCGGTGCGCGGGCCACAGGGGCGGCGTCCGGGCGTTCGGGCAGTTGGGGCGGCGGGCGGCCGGCAGCCGGGCGGTGGCAGCCCCAACCCGGGCCGGGCGGGCACGCCCGTCAACGCGTCAGGGCCCGTATCCGCTGGGGGATACGGGCCCTGATGTCGTTGCGATCCTGACGGGACTTGAACCCGCGACCTCCACCTTGACAGGGTGGCGAGCTAACCAACTGCTCCACAGGACCTTGATTCGCGGCCGCTCTGCGGCGGCTGCGAATCAGACTGTACAGCAGCTCAGGGGGTGCGGTCGAACCGATCAGGGGGCCGCCGCGTCCACCGCCTTCACGATCCGCTTGTCGGAGATCGGGTACGCCGTGCCGAGCGCGTGCGCGAAGTAGCTGACGCGCAGCTCCTCGATCATCCAGCGGATGTCGGTGACGGCGGCGGGAACGGGCCGCCCCTTCGGCAGCTGCTCCAGCAGCCAGGCGTACTCGTCCTGCATCTCGTGGACCTTCTCCATGCGCGTCGTGTCGCGCTGGACGCCCGTGGGCATCTGCTGGAGCCGCCGGTCCGCCGCCACCAGGTAGCGCATCAGGTCCGGCAGCCTGCGCAGCCCGGTGAGCGTCACGAAGCCGGCCGGAACCAGCGCCGCCAGCTGCGTCCTGACGTCCTGGATGTTCGCGACCAGGGCGAGGCTGGAGGTGGCCTTCAGCCGCCGCTCACAGGCCTGCCAGGCGGCCAGCACCTGCTGCACCTGGTTCACCGCGCGGACGGTCGCGTCCACCAGGTCCGCGCGGACCGCCTCGTAGAGCTTGCGGAAGCCCGCCTCGTCCCACGCCGGGCCGCCGTGGTCGGCGATGAGCTTGTCGGCCGCCGCCGTCGCACAGTCGTCGAACAGCGCCTGGATCGAACCGTGCGGGTTCCTGGAGAGGGCGAGCTTCTGCTGGTTGGTGAGGTGGTCCGAGGCGAACTTCGCCGGGTTCACCGGGATGTTCAGCAGGATGAGCCGGCGGGTGCCGAGCCACATCGCCTGCTGCTGCTCCGCCTCGGTGTCGAAGAGCCGTACCGAGACGGTCGCGCCCTCGTCCACCAGCGCCGGGTACGCCTTGACCGGCTGGCCGGCCCGCCGGGTCTCGAAGACCCTGGCCAGCGAGCCGATGGTCCAGTCGGTCAGCCCGGTGCGCTCCAGCGACTCCCCGCCCGCCCGCTCGGCGGTGGCGGCCGCGGCCTTGGAGAGGGCCTGGCGGGCCTTCGGCTTCAGCCTGAGCCGCAGGGCCTCCAGGTCCTTGTCCTCGGCGATCTTGCGGCGCCGCTCGTCAACGATCCGGAAGGTGATCTTCAGATGGTCGGGGATCCGGGTCAGGTCGAAGTCCTCGGCCGACACCGGCACCCCGACCATCCGCTGGAGCTCGCGCGCCAGGGTGACCGGCAGCGGCTCCTGCAGCGGCACGGCCGTGTCCAGGAAGCGGCCCGCGTAGTTCGGCGCGGGCACGTAGTGCCGGCGGATCGGCTTGGGCAGCGAGCGGATCAGCTCGGTGACGACCTCCTCGCGCAGGCCCGGGATCTGCCAGTCGAAGCCCTCGTCGGTGACCTGGTTCAGCACCTGCAGCGGGATGTGGACGGTCACGCCGTCCGCGTCCGCGCCCGGTTCGAACTGGTAGGTCACCCGGAACTTCAGCTGTCCCTGCCGCCAGGAGTCCGGGTAGTCCGCCTTGGTGACCCCGGCCGCCTTCTCCGTCAGCAGCATCTCCCGCTCGAAGTCGAGCAGTTCGGGCTCGTCGCGCTTCTTGTGCTTCCACCAGGAGTCGAAGTGCGCCCCGGACACCACGTGCTCGGGGATCTTCTGGTCGTAGAAGTCGAAGAGGGTCTCGTCGTCCACGACGATGTCGCGGCGCCGGGCCCGGTTCTCCAGCTCCTCCACCTCGGTGAGGAGCTTGCGGTTGTCGGCGTAGAACTTGTGGTGAGTGCGCCAGTCGCCCTCGACCAGCGCGTTGCGGATGAACAGCTCGCGCGAGACCTCGGGGTCGATCCGGCCGTAGTTGATCTTCCGCTGGGCGACGATCGGCACGCCGTACAGCGTGACCTTCTCGTACGCCATCACGGCCGCCTGGTCCTTCTCCCAGTGCGGCTCACTGTAGGTGCGCTTGACCAGGTGCTGCGCCAGCGGCTCCACCCACTCGGGCTCCACCTTGGCGTTCACTCGGGCCCACAGCCGCGAGGTCTCCACCAGCTCGGCCGACATCACGAACTTCGGCTGCTTCTTGAACAGCGACGAGCCCGGGAAGATCGCGAACTTGGCGCTGCGGGCCCCCAGGTACTCGTTCTTGTCGGTGTCCTTGAGGCCGATGTGCGAGAGCAGACCGGCCAGCAGGGAGACGTGGACGACCTGCTCGGGGGCGTCGGCCTCGTTGACGTGGATGCCCATGCTCTTGGCGACGGTGCGCAGCTGGGAGTAGATGTCCTGCCACTCGCGGATCCGCAGGAAGTTCAGGTACTCCTGCTTGCACATCCGGCGGAAGGAGGAGGAGCCCCGCTCCTTCTGCTGCTCGCGGACGTAGCGCCACATGTTCAGGAACGACAGGAAGTCGCTGGTCTCGTCCTTGAACCGGGCATGGTGCTGGTCGGCCTGGGTCTGCTTGTCCGAGGGCCGCTCGCGCGGGTCCTGGATGGACAGGGCCGCCGCGATGACCATGACCTCGCGGACGCAGTTGTTCTTGTCGGCCTCGATGACCATGCGGGCCAGCCGCGGGTCGACGGGCAGCTGGGACAGCTTGCGGCCCATCTGCGTCAGGCGCTTCTTCGGGTCCTTCTCCGCCGGGTCCAGCGCCCCGAGCTCCTGGAGGAGCTGTACGCCGTCGCGGATGTTGCGGTGGTCCGGCGGGTCGATGAAGGGGAACTTCTCGATCTCGCCGAGGCCGGCGGCGGTCATCTGCAGGATGACGGAGGCCAGGTTCGTGCGCAGGATCTCGGCGTCGGTGAACTCGGGACGGGCGTCGAAGTCGTCCTCGGAGTACAGCCGGATGCAGATGCCGTCGCTGGTACGGCCGCAGCGGCCCTTGCGCTGGTTGGCGCTGGCCTGGGAGATCCGCTCGATCGGCAGGCGCTGCACCTTGGTGCGGTGGCTGTAGCGGGAGATCCGGGCCGTGCCCGGATCGATCACGTACTTGATGCCGGGGACGGTGAGCGAGGTCTCGGCGACGTTCGTCGCGAGCACGATCCGGCGGCCGGTGTGCTGCTGGAACACCCGGTGCTGCTCTGCGTGCGAGAGGCGGGCGTAGAGGGGGAGGACCTCTGTGAAGCGGAGCTTTTTTTTGATGAGCGCGTCCGCGGTGTCGCGGATCTCGCGCTCGCCGGAGAGGAAGACCAGGATGTCGCCGGGGCCCTCGGCCTGGAGCTCGTCCACGGCGTCGCAGATCGCGGTGATCTGGTCGCGGTCGGAGTCCTCGGAATCCTCCTCCAGAAGCGGCCGGTAGCGGACCTCCACCGGGTACGTCCGCCCGCTGACCTCGACGATCGGGGCGTCGCCGAAGTGGCGGGAGAAGCGCTCGGGGTCGATGGTCGCGGAGGTGATGACGACCTTGAGGTCGGGCCGCTTGGGCAGCAGCGTCGCCAGGTAGCCGAGCAGGAAGTCGATGTTCAGGGACCGCTCGTGCGCCTCGTCGATGATGATCGTGTCGTAGGCGCGCAGCTCGCGGTCCGTCTGGATCTCGGCGAGCAGGATGCCGTCCGTCATCAGCTTCACGAAGGTGGCGTCCTGGTCCACCTGGTCGGTGAACCGGACCTTCCAGCCGACGGTCTGCCCGATCTCGGACTTCAGCTCCTCGGCGATGCGCTCCGCGACCGTGCGGGCGGCGATCCGCCGGGGCTGGGTGTGCCCGATCATGCCCCGGACGCCGCGGCCGAGCTCCATGCAGATCTTGGGGATCTGCGTGGTCTTGCCGGAGCCGGTCTCGCCCGCGACGATCACGACCTGGTGGTCGCGTATCGCCTCGGCGATCTCGTCCTTCTTCTGGCTGACGGGCAGGTTCTCGGGATACGTGACCTCCGGCATCCGCGAGGCGCGGCCGGCCAGTCGCTCGGCGGCCTTCGCGGCCTCCGCGGCGATCTCGTCGAGCACGGCCTGCTTGGCCTCGGGCTTGCGGATACGGCGGGCGCCTTCGAGGCGGCGGCCGAGGCGGTGCGCGTCACGGAGGGAGATCTCACCGAGAAGCGTCTGCAGGGCGGCGAAGGAAGTAGACATACCTGATCGAGGATCGCACCTGGACCCTCCGGGTGGCGAACGCATTTGTCGGGTGGACCCGTACCATTTCGGGACGAGTCCCTCGGCCGCACGAGTGAGAGGCAGCCCACCTTGTCCCGCCCCCGCCCCTTCGGCCGCGCCGTGCTCGCGGTGCTGGTGGCGGTCCTGGCGGTACTGCTGGGCGGGACGGCCCCCGCCGCTGCCGGAACGGTCCTGCCCGATGCCGCGCCGGCCGGCACCACCGGCCGGGCCCCGCTCCGCGCCGAGCCCGACGCGCCCGGCGCCGTGCCCGGCCGGTCCGAAGCGCCCCGGGCCGTGCCCGGCTCGCCCGACGCGCCCCGCGTCGGCCCCCTCGCGCGCGGCGGAGGGCCCTCCTGCGCGCCCGCGGCCCCCGACCACGGCGGGACGCCCGCCGTCCCGGCCCGGGCCGGGGGCGACCACGCCCAGGTCCCGCCGGGCCGCCCGGTGCCGCCGGTCGCCCGGCCGCACGCGGGCCTGCCCGTACGGGCGCCCGTACGCGGCCCCGACCGCCCGGCGCCCGGCCCGGTGGAGCTGTCCGTGATGCGGGTCTAGGGCCTGTATCGAGTTGCCCCGCGGCGTCGCGACGCCCGGCACGCCGCTCCTTGCTCCACGGGGCAACTCGACACAGACCCTAAGAGCAACCGGTCCACCTCCCCGGTCCGACTCACCACCCGTCTCGCTGGAGCACCCGCATGTCCTCTCCCAAGACCCGTACCAAGGCCGCATCCAAGTCATCGGCCAAGCCCCTCCTGATCTCCGCGGGGGTCGCCCTCGCCGCCGTCACCCTGGGCCTGGTCTCCTGGCAGGCCACCGCCCCCGCCGACCAGGACCGGGGCTCCACCGGCTCCGCGCCCGCCGCCGCGCCCCGGAGCGACACCTCCGCCGCGCTCAGGGCCCTGGCCCGCCGCGAGGCCGGCGACAAGCTCGCCGTCGGCCGCGCGGACGCACCCGTCGTGCTCATCGAGTACTCCGACTTCAAGTGCGGGTACTGCGGCAAGTTCGCCCGGGACACCGAGCCCGAGCTGGTGAGGAAGTACGTCGAGAACGGCACCCTGCGCATCGAGTGGCGCAACTTCCCCATCTTCGGCGCGGAGTCGGAGGCCGCCGCCCGGGCCGCCTGGGCCGCGGGGCAGCAGGACCGGTTCGCCGCCTTCCACTCGGCCGCGTACGCCGACGGCTCCAAGGAGAAGGGCTTCGCCGAACCGCGGCTCCTGGAGCTGGCCCGTGAGGCCGGTGTCCCCGACCTGGAGCGCTTCAAGGCCGACTCGGCCGGCGCGGAGGCCGCCGCGGCCCTGAAGAAGGACCAGGAGGAGGGCTACCGCATCGGTGTCACCTCCACCCCGTCCTTCCTGGTCAACGGCAAGCCGATCGCCGGAGCCCAGCCGCTCGGCGCCTTCACCGCCGCCATCGAGCAGGCGGCCGCGGCGGCGAAGCCGTGACCGACATCGGCTACCTGGCCGCCCTGCTGGGAGGCCTCCTCGCGCTGCTCAGCCCCTGCAGCGCCCTGCTCCTGCCGGCCTTCTTCGCGTACTCGATCGACTCCGCCTCACGCCTGCTGGCCCGCACCGGCATCTTCTACGCGGGCCTCGCGAGCACCCTCGTACCGCTGGGGGCGGCCGGCTCGTACGCCGGGCGGTTCTTCCACGGCAACCGCGACCAGCTCGTGCTGGCCGGCGGCTGGCTGATCATCGCGCTCGGCGCGGCGCAGATCCTGGGCCTGGGCTTCGCCTCGCGGCGGATCTCGGAGCTGTCGGGCAGGATCCGGCCGACCACCGCCCTGTCCGTCTACGCGCTCGGCGCGGTCTACGGGCTGGCCGGCTTCTGCGCCGGCCCGATCCTCGGCAGCGTCCTGACCGTGGCGGCCGTCAGCGGCAGCCCGGTCTACGGCGGCCTGCTGCTCGCCGTGTACGCGCTGGGGATGGCCGTGCCGCTCTTCGTGCTGGCCCTGCTGTGGGAGCGGTTCGAGCTGGGCCGGCGGCGCTGGCTCCGCGGCCGGGCCTTCCGCGCGGGCCGGTTCGAGCTGCACACCACCTCGCTGCTGTCCGGGCTGTTCTTCGTCACCCTGGGCGTGCTGTTCCTCGTCTACGACGGGGCCAGCGCACTGCCGGGGCTGCTGGACGTCGACGACTCCTTCGCGGTGGAGCAGCGGGTCCGGACGCTGGCCGGGGCGGTTCCGGACGGGGCGCTGCTCGCCCTGGTCGCCGTGGGGGCGGTGGTCTTCGGCGTCGTGCAGTGGCGCCGCCGCTCCCGCCCCGCGGGTGAGGCCGAGTAACGCGGAAGGCCCCGTCCGATGGACGGGGCCTTCCGATGGTGGCTGGGGCCGGGGTCGAACCGGCGACCTATCGCTTTTCAGGCGATCGCTCGTACCAACTGAGCTACCCAGCCACGAAACCGTTTCCGGTTTCAGCGATCCTGACGGGACTTGAACCCGCGACCTCCACCTTGACAGGGTGGCGAGCTAACCAACTGCTCCACAGGACCTTGCAGTGTGCGAGAGCAAGTCTTGCACACGGTAATGCGTACCCCCAACGGGATTCGAACCCGTGCTACCGCCTTGAAAGGGCGGCGTCCTGGGCCACTAGACGATGAGGGCTAAAGACCCACCGGGCACTTCTCAGCGCGTCGGGGACGTGAGAAGCATATGGGATCCGGGGAGGTATCGCCAAAACGGTTTCCCCCGGGTCGGAGCCGACCGGGTGCCGGGGGCGGCGCCGATCAGCCCCAGCCCAGTTCGTGCAGGCGGTCGTCGTCGATGCCGAAGTGGTGGGCGATCTCGTGGACCACGGTCACGGCGACCTCGTCGACCACGTCCGCCGGAGTCTCGCAGTAGCGCAGCGTGGGCCCCATGTAGATGGAGATGCGGTCCGGCAGCACCCCGGCGTACCACTCCCCCCGCTCCGTGAGGGGCGTGCCCTCGTAGAGACCCAGGAGATCCGGGTCGCCCGCCTCCGCGGGGGGCTCGTCCTCCACGAAGACCGCCACGTTGTCCATGATCCGCGTCAGCTCGGGCGGGATCGTGTCCAGGGCGTCGGCCACCAGCTCTTCGAAGGCTTCTCGCGTCATCTCCAGCACACGGCCATTGTCCGTGAGCGACTTCACTTCGAGTCCTGCGGGCCCGCGCCGGGTGTCGCGGGTGGAGAATCGCCCTGAGCGCAGCCGGAACGGTTCGAGCGGACGAAGAGCGTGGACGTGGTGACAACGGCGACTGCCACCGTGACTCCCGGTGGATGGCGACTGCACGCGCGGCGGTGCGGGTGAGCCGGAAGGGTTCCCGGCCCGCTCCGGGCGCGGAGGCGATCGACCCGGACGTCGACCTGCACGTGCCCGCGCAGCGGACCGAGCCGCAGGGCAGGGTGCTCGCGGCGGTGGCCGCGGGCGGCGCGGTCGGGGCCTCGGCCCGGTACGGGATCTCCCTGCTCTGGCCGGCGGAGCCCGGGGCGTTCCCGTGGGCGACCCTGTGGGTCAACGCCTCCGGGTGCGCGCTGATCGGCGTACTGATGGTGCTGATCAGCGAGGGCGGGCGGACGGCGCCGCATCCCCTGCTGCGGCCCTTCGCGGGGGTCGGCGTGCTCGGCGGCTTCACCACCTTCTCCACGTACGCCCTGGACTTCTCGCGGCTCCTCGACGCGGGGGAGGCGCGGTCCGCACTGGCCTACGCGGGGCTCACCGTGGCGGTGGCGCTGGGCGCGGTGTGGGCGGCGGCCTCGGCGGCCAGGCTCGCCGTACGGGGCCGGGGGGCGGGCCGGGGAACGGGCCGGGCGGTCCGGTGAACTGGCTGCTCGTGGTGGTGGGCGCCTGCGTCGGTGCGCCGCTGCGCTACCTGGCGGACCGTGCGGTGCAGCAGCGGCACGACTCCGTCTTCCCGTGGGGGACCTTCGTCGTGAACGCCGTCGCCTGCCTGGTGCTCGGGGTGCTGGCCGGTGCGGCGCTGGCCGGGGCCGCCTCCTCGCGGGTGGTGCTGCTGCTGGGGCCCGGGCTGTGCGGGGCGCTGAGCACGTACTCGACCTTCTCCTACGAGACGCTGCGGCTGGCCGAGCGGGGGTGGGGCTTCCTGGCGGCGGCGAACGTCGCGATGTCGGTGCTGGTGGGGCTGGGGGCCGTGCACCTGGGCTCGCAGGTGGCGCAACAACTGTTCGCCTGAGGGCGTGTCCCACACGGGGCAAAGGGAGTTGGGCACATCGACCCGCTCCTGCGGGCTTCGTCCCCAGGCTCCGGAGGTGCCCCGTGCGCCAGTTGTCCGCTTCCCTCCGACTGGCCGTCACCGCACTCGCGGTAGCGGCGACGGCCGGCTGCATGAGTGTCGGCGAGGACGCGGCGAAGCCCGGGCCCTCCGCCGCCGCCGACCGGGGCTCCGGATCCGGGGCGGGAGCCGGCCCCGCCTCCGGGCGCGGCTCGGGGATCCACGGCAACGGGCACGGCGCGAAGGACGGTACGGGGAGCCACGACGGCAGATCCAAGGACGACGGCAAGGCCTCCGGCGCGACCGGGGAGTCCCCCGGCCCGGGTGCTCCGAGCGGGGCGCCGGGCGAGCCCGTGCCGTCGGCGGGACCGGGCGGCGGCGCCGGCGGGCAGGGGCACCAGGAACCGTCGACGGGAGGTTCCGGCGGCTCCGGAGGCGCCGGTGGTGCCGGCGGCACGGGCGGTGCGGGCGGTTCCGGCGGCGCGGGCGGTCCGGGCGGCGGTCAGCAGCCGCCGAGTCCGACCCCGGAGCCGCCGCTCCCGACGCCGCCTGTGACGGAACCCACTCCGAGTCCGTCGAGCCCGCAGCCGGAGCCCAGCACCCAGCCGGGGCCGCAGGCCTAGGGGGATGTCCGGCGTTCGCGGCGCTGGACCTGGGGGAGTTTGTGCAGGTCAGGGGTGCTTCTGCCGAAGCGACTTGCCAGACCCCGGGGAGGGTGCGTATGGTTATAGATCGTTTGATCCCATTGCCCGGCGCCGAATCCGAAGAGCGCCGTGTGGCGCGTACTCTCCCTAGCCGTGGCTGACCGCATTGAGGCGGTCGATTTGCGATTCACGGAGTTTGGGCGCGTGCCGAGACTCCGGAAGGTTTCGCATTTCGCATGTCCATTTCCAGTTCTGACCGTTCCGTCATGCCCGAGAACGACTCCAACGAGATCATCGACGCCGAGGCCCTTGTGGTCACCGAGGCCATTGAGGCCGCGGAGGCGGAAGGCGTCATCGAGGCTCTTGAGGCGGACGTGAGCGGAGGGTCCTTCGAGGACTCCACCGGCGACTTCGACGCCGACGCCGAGCCGACGATCACCTTCGGTGACCTGGGCCTGCCCGAGGGCATCGTGCGCAAGCTCGCCCAGAACGGTGTCACCACCCCCTTCCCGATCCAGGCCGCGACCATCCCGGACGCCCTGGCCGGCAAGGACATCCTCGGCCGCGGCCGCACCGGCTCCGGCAAGACCCTCTCCTTCGGTCTGCCGACCCTGGCCACGCTGGCCGGCGGCCACACCGAGAAGAAGAAGCCCCGCGCGATCATCCTGACGCCGACGCGTGAGCTCGCCATGCAGGTCGCGGACGCCCTCCAGCCGTACGGCGACGTCCTCGGCCTGAAGATGAAGGTCGTCTGCGGCGGTACCTCCATGAGCAACCAGATCTACGCTCTGGAGCGCGGTGTCGACATCCTCGTCGCCACCCCGGGCCGACTGCGCGACATCATCAACCGCGGTGCCTGCTCCCTGGAGAACGTCCAGGTCGCGGTCCTCGACGAGGCCGACCAGATGGCCGACCTGGGCTTCCTGCCCGAGGTCACCGAGCTGCTCGACCAGATCCCCGAGGGCGGCCAGCGCATGCTCTTCTCCGCCACCATGGAGAACGAGATCGGCACCCTGGTCAAGCGCTACCTGTCGAGCCCGGTCACGCACGAGGTCGACAGCGCCCAGGGCAACGTCACGACCATGACGCACCACGTCCTCGTCGTGAAGCCCAAGGACAAGGCGCCGGTCACGGCCGCCATCGCCGCCCGCAAGGGCCGCACCATCATCTTCGTCCGCACCCAGCTGGGCGCCGACCGCATCGCCGAACAGCTCGTCGAGGCCGGCGTCAAGGCCGACGCCCTGCACGGCGGCATGACGCAGGGCGCCCGTACCCGCGTCCTCGCCGACTTCAAGGACGGCTACGTCAACGCGCTCGTCGCCACCGACGTCGCCGCCCGCGGCATCCACGTCGACGGCATCGACCTGGTCCTGAACGTGGACCCGGCCGGCGACCACAAGGACTACCTGCACCGCTCGGGCCGCACCGCCCGCGCCGGCAAGTCCGGTGTCGTCGTCTCCCTCGCGCTCCCGCACCAGCGCCGCCAGATCTTCCGCCTGATGGAGGACGCGGGCGTCGACGCCTCGCGCCACATCGTCCAGGGCGCCGGCGCCTTCGAGCCGGAGGTCGCCGAGATCACCGGTGCCCGCTCGCTGACCGAGGTCCAGGCCGACTCCGCGAACAACGCCGCCAAGCAGGCCGAGCGCGAGGTCGCCGAGCTCACCAAGCAGCTGGAGCGCCTGACCCGCCGGGCCGGCGAGCTGCGCGAGGAGGCCGACCGCCTGGTCGCCCGTTCCGCGCGTGAGCGGGGCGAGGACCCGGAGGCCGCTGTCGCCGAGGTGGCCGAGGCCGCCGAGGCCGAGGTCGCGGCTGCCGCCGCTGCCGCTGCCGCCGAGATCGCCGCCCAGGAGCGCCGCGAGGAGAACCGCGCCCAGCGCGACGACCGCGGCAACTTCGAGCGCCGTGACAACCGCGGCGGCGACCGCGGTGACCGTGGCGGCTTCCGCCGTGACGACCGTGGTGACCGCGGTGACCGCGGTGGGGACCGTGGTGGCTTCCGTCGTGACGACCGTCCCTCCGGTGGCTTCCGTCGTGACGACCGTCCGTCGGGTGGCTTCCGTCGTGACGACCGTCCCTCCGGTGGTTTCCGTCGTGACGACCGCCCGTCCGGTGGCTTCAACCGTGACGACCGTGGTGACCGCGGTGGCGACCGTGGTGGCTTCCGCCGCGACGACCGTCCCTCCGGCGGTTTCCGTCGTGACGACCGTCCGTCGGGTGGCTTCCGTCGTGACGACCGTCCCTCCGGTGGTTTCCGTCGTGACGACCGCCCGTCCGGTGGCTTCAACCGTGACGACCGTGGTGACCGCGGTGGCGACCGTGGTGGCTTCCGCCGCGACGACCGTCCCTCCGGCGGCTTCCGTCGTGACGACCGCCCGTCCGGTGGCTTCAACCGTGACGACCGTGGTGACCGCGGTGGCGACCGTGGCGGCTTCCGCCGTGACGACCGCCCCTCCGGCGGCTTCCGCCGTGACGACAAGCCGCGCTGGAAGCGCAACGGCTGACACCGGCTGAGCTGACTGCCTGACAGGGCCCCCACGACCGCGGTCGTGGGGGCCCTGTCGTGTGTTGCTACCATCCGGACTTTGCGGTGGGGGGACACGGCAGGCGCGAACCCCGCGACCGCCCCCGGCGCTCGACTCCCGGGGGACGACAACACATGAGACGGTCACGTGTGCTGGGCGCAGCGGCGCTCGCACTGGCCACGGGCATCGGCGCCCTCACCGCCGGACCGGCTGCCGCGGGACCTGCGACCGCCGGTGAACTGACGATCGCTCCGCTGCCGCACCAGGAGCCGTCGCGCGAGCCGTTCTTCGGCGCCGGACCGAAGGGCATGATGCTCCTCCGGCCCGGAACCGGTCCCGGCAGGGGGTACTGGAAGAGCTTCGAGGACGGCCGCGAAGTGCCCCTCGCGGACTGCCCCACCGGCCCCTACGGCATGTCGCTGAGCCTCGGCGACACCGACGGCTGCGAGTACCGCGAGACGTCGTCCACGACCGCGGGACCGCTGACCCTGCACGACCTGTCCACCGGCCGCACCGAGACCCTTGCGGCGCCGGCCGGCCGGTCCTGGACCACCGCCTTCTCGCCGACCCAGGTGCTGGCCACCGAGCAGGACGCCCAGGGCCGCTTGATCCTGCACCTGATCGGCCGTGGGAGCGAACCGCGCAAGGACGTCACCGTCACCGCGCCGGAACCCATCGCCGCCCACTCGTTCTGGGTCCGGACCGCCGACGAGAAGGGCGCGCTGATCACCTACCGGTCCGCCGCCGGCGCGCAGGTGCTCGCCCTCCTCGACTACGCGGCGGCGACGCTGACCCCGCTGGCCCTGCCGGACGGTGCGACGGAACCGGGCAACGTCGACTACTCGCTCGGCTCCCGGTGGGTCTCACTGCGCAAGCAGGGGTCCACCACGGCCACCCTGCTCTCCCGCGCCGACCTCGCCGTGACCCGCGACGTCAACACCCCGTATCCGTACGGGCGTACGCACCCCGTGGGCGACTGGCTGGTCACGCAGGACTCCTACGCCCAGAGCGACGCGGTCACCGCGGTGCCCGTCGGCGGCGGCACCCGCCGCACCCTGCTCGCCCGGTCGGACCACGGTCTGAAGACGGGCACGGACGGCGCCGGCTACCTGGCCGGAGGCACCGACTCCAGCCACTGGGCGACGTACCGGATCGCTCCGGGCCCCGACGGCGCCCCGCTGCTGACCAAGGTGAGGGACCTGCCGCCGAATCCCGCGGACCGGCTGACGCTCAGCCTCGCCCAGGGCCGGCTCATCACGGGCCAGCAGGACCCCACCCGCAGCCTCCAGGGCTACACGGTGCCGGTGTCGGGGACCTCCCCGGCGCCGCAGGCCCCCGACTGGAGCTGTGACGAGAACACGGACCTGCGGCTCTGCCGCCCCGACGCCGAACTCCCCGGCTGGACCGTCCCGACGGGAGACGGACGGATCGTCTCGCTCTCGACCCACGGTGCGGGCATCGCGGTCAACGTACGGGAGATCCGCCCCGGCGGCACGGTCCGCCAGGTGCCCCTGCCCGGTACCGACGGCCTGCAGCCGTACCTGGTCAAGAACGCCTCGGGCCGTTTCGTGCTCTTCACGGCGACCGAGAAGAACAACCCGCGGCTGCTGGTGGCCGACATCGACGCGGGGAAGCTCCTGGACTTCAGGCCCTCCCCGGCGGCGACCCTGTGGGGTGCCACGCTCTGGGACCGCGCCGCGACGGACGGGGTGAGCGGTACCGACCTGCGGACCGGCGCGATCACGCAGCACCAGGGCCTCGGCACGGCCTGCCGCCCGGACGAGATCGACGTCGCCGGGGAGTGGCTCTACGCGCTCTGCCCCGCCTCCGGGGGCGGTCCCGCCGCCTTCCACCTGCCCTCCGAGAAGCGCATTCCGCTGCCCTTCGCCCCCGAGAGGGACCGCGTGAAGCTCGGCGACGGCTACGTGGTGCGCCAGGGCGGCGCCGGTCTGGAGGTCTACAACCTGCGCTCCGGCACGGCCGTTCGGGAGCGGGAGATCGCGCAGCAGGTGAAGAGGTACGGCAGCGAATGGGCTGTCGACCGGTTCGGCGGACGCCTCGCCTACACCGACGCGGGCGAGACCGTACACCTGACCGGTGTGGCGGGCGCGGCCTCCCCGCTCGCGGCGATCGACCAGGATGTCGCCGCCGCCGCCGACTTCCGGCAGGTGAAGAACTGGCAGGCCCGCTGGTGGCTGTCCAAGCCCGTCTCCTCTTGGAAGCTGACGGTGCGCAACAAGACGTCCGGCATCACCACGGTGGTCCGCACCGGAACCGACGCGCGCGGCCTGATCGCCCCGGCGTGGGACGGCAAGTCCCCGACGGGCGCGTACCTCTTCTCCGGCGAGTACGAGTGGCGGCTCACGGCCCGTCCGGCCGACGGCCGGGGAGCCGAACTCGGCATGTCCGGGACGGTCACCGTCACCCGCCCCGCGGCCGGTGTCCGGCCGCCGGCCCGCCCCTGAACTGACGCCGACAGGCCGGTCGGTCGATACCCGATCGGCTGACCGGCGCTGTCCGGCTATGCTCTGGGGTGAGCACCCGGAGGGCCATTAGCTCAATTGGCAGAGCAGCGGACTTTTAATCCGTTGGTTGTCGGTTCGAGTCCGACATGGCCTACCGCTCCCAGCGCCCCGTCCGCCCATCGCGTACGGGGCGCTGTGCTGTGCGGGGACCGGGCCGCAAAACCAGGTGAACGTCCAGGGGCGGCGGCGGTAGCGTCGCCGGCGTGACTCCTGTTCTGCGTACCGAACGCCTGCTGCTCGACCCGTACGTCCCCGAGGACGAGGAGGCCTTCGTGGCCCTCTTCCAGGACACCCGGGTCTCCCGCTGGATGGGGGACGGCCCCACCACCGAGGACGAGGACCGCGCCCTGTTCGGGCGGGTCTTCAGCAAGGTCTACGCCGAGGAGCTCTTCGACGTGTGGGCCGTGCGCAGGGACGGACGGCTGGTCGGGCACGCGGAGATCAAGCGGACCGACGACGTCGACGGCCACGAGATCATCTATGCCCTGGCCCCCGAGGCCTGGGGATGCGGCCTGGGCACCGAGATCGCGGAGGCGGTCGTCGCGTACGGCTTCGACCGCCTCGGCCTGACGGAGGTGCACGCCACGGTGGCCGCGCCCAACACGGCCTCCCTGGCCCTGCTGGCCCGCCTCGGCTTCGCGCACGTCCGGGACGTGCGGGAGGACGACGGCTCCACCACCCGCGTCCTGACCCGCCGCCGCGAACAGGCCGCCGCCTGACCGTTCTCCCGCGCAACGTGAAGCGCCCCGCCCGAGGGATCGGGCAGGGCGCTTCGGGGTGTTTCGGGGTGTTTTTCGGGGTGTGGGGAGGTGCGATCAGGCAGAGGTGCGGCTGCGGCGGCCGAGCCAGGCGGCGGCCGCGCCGAGCGCGAGCAGGGCTGCGGCGAGGCCGGCGTACAGGCCGGTGGACGAGCCGGCGCCGGTGCTGGCCAGGGAGCCGGTGGAGGAGCCCGTGGTCGTCGTCACGCTGGAGTTGCCCGTGGTGGTGGCGACGGCCTGCCGGACGGCGGACGTGGAGGAGGGGGAGGCGGTCGGGGACGGGGCGGTGGTGGTCGGGTTGGTCGGGGTGGTCGGGTTGGTGGTCGGCCCGGTGGGCGCCGGCTCGGTGATCGGGACCAGCGGGAACCGCACCGGGACGGTCTTGAGCGGCCAGGTGTTGCCCTCGGCCTGGCGGACCTCGGCCTCCATCGTGATGATGGTGCGCTTGGTCAGCTTGGTGTTCTTGCCCAGGCTGAGGCGCAGCGGCTGGGTGTGGACGCCGGAGGCGGCGCCGAAGCCCTTGGCGATGCGCGGCAGCTCGTAGCGGCTGTCCTTGGCTTCGAGGTCCTGCCAGCGGCCGTCGATCAGGGCCTGGAGGCGGAAGTCGGCGTCCTGCTCGCCAGGGTGGGACAGGGTCAGGCTGGTGGCGAGGGGGACGTTGAACACGCCGTCACCGGTGGCCTGGTGGTGCAGGTCCAGGTACGCGCGCTGCTCCTGGCCGTCCTTGCCGGAGCTGGTCTGCTTGAACCAGGTCCTCAGCTCGCCGGTCTTGATCTGCGGTCCGACCTTGAAGAGGTGGGAGTCCGAGCCGCCGGGGGCGACTGAGTTGTTGTAGCTGGTGGCGGTGAGGTTGAAGTCGCCGTTGTTGGTGGGGTAGTTCGCGCCGAGGCCGATGGTGACCTTCCAGGTCATCTTGCCGTTGGCGGGGATGTCGAAGCCCGAGTCCGGCTCCTCGGCCGACGGGGAGAACATGCCCTGCCATTCGCCGTCCTGCCCGCCGATCGCGGACTTGGTCGCCGGGGCGTCCACCGCCTCGACCTTGAAGACGATGTCGTCCTCCTGGAGCAGGCTGGGGCCCTTGGGGTCGAGGAGCAGCCAGGGCTTGTACTCGACGGCCTTGCCGGTCGGGTTCTTCACCGTGAGGTCGAAGGTCTCGGTGGCGCCGCCGCGGGTCAGCGGGCCGCTGGGGACGGGAGCGCCCATCTCCGTACGCAGCACGGCGTGGTCGCCGGCGGCGGGTGCGGCGGACGCGGCGGTGGCCGAGAGCGGCAGCAGAGTGGTGACAACGCCGGCGACGACTGCGATGGCGGCTGCGGTGCGAACGGACATGGTGGACTCCCCCCGGGAATCACAAGGGCATCGGCAGAGCGCCGAGCCGGTTGGTGTGGTCTGTGTCGGCCGACCGGTTCGTCTTCCCCCTGGTCTCGGCGACAGGTGAATCTTCACCCGGATCCGATCGCGGAACCATCCCCGCAGTGTCACCGGCGTGCAACAGAGATGATCTTGGTTCGCCGGGTGTCGGATTCCGGCCGCATGCGACCGGATCCCGGCTGGATCTGGACCGGATCCAGGCCTCTGACCTGCGGTTCTGTCGGTGCTGGGGCGGGCCGGCGGTTAATTGGCGAGGGCCGGCTCCGCGATGGCGTAGAGTTGTGTTCACCGACGCGGGGTGGAGCAGCTCGGTAGCTCGCTGGGCTCATAACCCAGAGGTCGCAGGTTCAAATCCTGTCCCCGCTACTGAAGGCGAAGGCCCGGTTCCCTTGGGAGCCGGGCCTTCGTCGTGTTCCTGGCCTTCCCCGCCCTCCCGGGGTTCCGGCCCTACGGCAACCGTGACCTTCCGTGAGTGAACGAGTGCAGTGCGCAAGGTGATTGACCGTCAGTCATGTCGCGTGGGTGGCCGACGGGATGGGTGAGCCGGTTGATTTCTGCCCGAGTTGATCCCGCTTCGGGCGAAAAGGGATGGCCAAAGCAAGCCAGGCTGTGGCCGATTGGTGAGAACGATCAAGCGCAACAGCTTGGAATCACTCCCTCACTTCTATTACCTTTCGATAACGCAGCGCGGTCGTCCCGGCCGTCGCAAGAGACGGCACCGTGCGCGTGCGTGTCAATGAGGAGTGTGCCCCGGTGGCCTCCAACTCGCCTGCTCCTGAAGGCATCGACATCCAGGAGCCGCCCACCGCGGGTGCCTGGGGCGAGTGGAACCCCACCGAGGACACCGTTCGCCCGGTGCGGGGCAAGCACCGTGTCGCCAAGCAGCGCGGAGGACTCGCCCGCAGCTCCACCGTCCTCGGCGTCGGTGTCATCGCCGCCGTCGGTGCCAGCGGTATCGCCACCGCGCAGGACCGGCCGCAGGTCGCGATATCCCTGCCCTCCCTCCCCGGCCTGGTGACCGGGGACGACGACCGTCAGGACGGCGGGGGTTCCGGCCAGGAGACCGAGGCCGGGCGCGACGGCACGATCGGCATCATCGCCCAGCAGGCCGACCGCGGCGCGGACCCCGGCGAGCTCCTGCGCAACCGGATCCTCCAGCAGGCCGACGCGCAGACCGAGGCCGCCGAGGCGAAGGCGCGCGCGGAAGCCGAGCGTGCCGCGCAGGTGGCGGCCGCCCAAGAGGCCAAGGACAAGCTGGAGGCGGCCCGCCAGGCGGCCGAGGAGGCCAAGGCCCAGGCCGAGGCGAAGGCCGCGGAGGAAGCGGAGTCCGCGAGGAAGGCCGCCGAGGCCAAGGCGGCGCAGGAGCGTCCCGCCGCGGCCGCCGGCAGCTGGTTCCTGCCCACCTCCGCCTACACCCTCACCTCGCACTACGGAGTCTCCGGCTCCATGTGGTCCTCCGGCCACCACACCGGCCTGGACTTCGCGGCCCCGACCGGCACCCCGGTCAAGGCGGTCGGAGCCGGCAAGATCACCTCCGCCGGCTGGTCCGGGGCGTACGGCTACCGGATCGTGCTGGAACTGGAGGACGGTACGGAGGTCTGGTACTGCCACCTCTCCTCGATGTCGGTGACCTCGGGCTCCGTGGGCGCCGGCGACACCATCGGCCGGGTCGGCGCCACCGGCAACGTCACCGGCCCCCACCTCCACCTCGAAGTACGCAAGGGCGGATCGACGACGGACCCGCTGGCGTGGCTGGAGTCCAAGGGCCTGAACGTCTGAGGGACGCCTCCCGGCGCCGGTCGCCCGCGCGGCTCCCCTCCGCGCTCCTCGCGGCGCGGTTCGGGCACAGCCGCCGCGGCCGCCGGTCGCAGGGGGTCGAACCACGGCGGAAGCAGCTCCTCCAGCACCGCGGCCCGGGACAGCGCGGGTCCCGCCGTCGCGCGGCGCTCCCACAGCCGGTGCAGCAACTCCCGTTCCCGGCCCGCGAAATCCGCTTTCCGCATCGGCGCCCCGCGACGCGCGCGGTTGCGCAGCAGCGCCAGGGCGACGGCGTCCGCCTCGTAGCGGGCGACCGCCCGCCCGGCGGCCCGGCCCCCGCTGCGCCGCGCCAGGGAGCGGGCCAGCGACCGGGCCGGCATCGAGGCCAGGGCGGGCACCTCGGCGGGAGCCAGCCAGCCGGCGGCCGCGTAATGCGCGAGCTCCCCGGCGACGGCCTGCAGCCGGCGCTGCCTTATCCGCGCCGCCAGCCACACCAGCAGCCCGAACAGCGGGACCATCACGCAGACGTACGTCACGTAGAAGCCGTGGTCCCCGAAGCGTGAGGAGCCGTTCCACAGGGCGTGCAGGCCCATCGCCGGCGCCAGACCGAGCAGGGGCAGGCAGACGCGGCGCGAGCGGCGCGCACTGACGGCGGCCGCGCCGAAACCGAGCCCCGTGAGCACGGTGAACAGCGGGTGGGCGAACGGCGACAGCACGATCCGTACGAAGAACGTCGCCGCGGTCACCGACTCCAGCACCCCCGTGCCGTCGGCCAGGTCCTGAACGAAGGCGTTGCCGAGGTAGAGGATGTTCTCGGTGAAGGCGAAGCCGGTGGCGGTGAAGCCGGCCGCCACGAAACCGTCCGCGGGGCCGGTGAAGTTCCCCCTGCGGAACACGAACACCAGGAGCAGCGCGGCCGCCTTGGCGCTCTCCTCCACCACCGGGGCGATGGCGACCGAGCCGAGGTGGTCCGCGCCCGACGGGTCGGCGGTGGCCGCGGCTATCCACTCGGTGGCGAAGTTGTTGGCCAGTATGGCTATCAGCGCGGCGGTGCAGGCACCCCAGCCGAAGCAGAACAGCAACTGGGGCCAGGGCGCGGGCGCGGCCCGGCCCAGCCACCGGAACGCCGCCATGAGCGGGGCCACCGGCAGCAGGGCCAGGCCGAGGCCGACGAAGAAGCCCGGCGTGCCGGTCTGCTCCCGCACGAGGTCGAGGATGGCGATACCGGTCGCGGCGAGCAGGACGAGGAGCACGCACGTACGGACCGCGGCGGGCGGACGTGCGGGCACGGGGCGGAGCGCTCGGAACACATGATGACCCTAGCGATCCGCCCGGACACGCGCGGTGACGTTCTCAGTTCTGTGTGCGGCGGAAGAGCAAGTCGTGTACGACGTGTCCCTTGTCCAGGCCCTGCCCCTCGAAGCGGGTGAGCGGGCGGAAGTCGGGGCGCGGGGAGAATCCGCCGTCGGGCCGGGTGTTCTCGAAGTCGGGGTGGGCCGTGAGGACTTCGAGCATCTGCTCCGCGTACGGCTCCCAGTCGGTCGCGCAGTGCAGTACGGCCCCGGGCGCCAGGCGGGTCGCGGCCAGCGTGAGGAACTCGGGCTGGATCAGCCGGCGCTTGTGGTGGCGCGCCTTGGGCCACGGGTCCGGGAAGTACACGCGGATCCCGGCGAGCGAGTCGGGCGGGAGCATCTCGCGGAGCAGGATGATCGCGTCGCCGTTGGCGACGCGCACGTTCTCCATGCCGCCGCGCTCGGCGAGGGCGAGGAGGTTGCCCTGGCCGGGGGTGTGCACGTCGACGGCGAGGATGCCGGTCGCCGGGTCGGCGGCGGCCATCTGCGCCGTGGCCTCGCCCATGCCGAAGCCGATCTCCAGGACGACCGGGAGGCCGCCGAAGAGTGCGTCGAGGTCGATGACCGAGTGGCCGTCGACGTCCAGGCCCCAGGTGCCCCAGAGCCGCTTGAGGGCCTCGCCCTGGCCGGTGGTGACCCGGCTGCGCCGGGGCTGGAAGCTCCGGATCCGCCGCTCGTGGTGCGAGCCGGCCGGGTCCGGCGCGGGACCGTCGGGGAAGCGGGGCTCGGTGCGCCACTTGGGCGGCACGTACGAGTTCGCCTCCGGCGCGGCGTCGGCGGCGTAGTCGGCGACGGGGGCGTCCGGGACGGCGGGCGGCGTGGGGTTCAGGGACTCAGACACAATGCGCTGATTCTACGACGGGGCGGTGGTCGCCGCCGGGTGCCGTGGGGCCGCGGCCGACGCCCGGTGCCCACGAGCCCTTCGGGATGCGGGGCGCGCGGCGGCGCCCCGGAACGCTCAGGCCGCGGTGAGGGTGCGCAGGACGCGGGTGGCGATCTCGCGGCCGATCGGGAGGGAGGCCGTCGCCGCCGGGGACGGCGCGTTGAGGACGTGCACCGTGCGGGGGGCGTCGCGGATCAGGAAGTCGTCCGCCAGGGTCCCGTCCCGCAGGACGGCCTGCGCGCGGACGCCGGCCGCGGCCGGGCGGAGGTCCGCGGCCTCGACGGCCGGCAGCAGGCGCCGTACCGCCCGGGTGAAGGCCTGCTTCGACAGGGAACGGCGGATCTCGCCCGTCCCGTACCGCCAGTGCCGGGCGGCCATGCGCCACGCCCCGGGCCAGGCGAGCTCGTCCGCGAGGTCCCGCGGGCGCACGGTCGACCAGTCGTATCCCTCGCGGGCCAGCGCGGGCACGGCGTTGGGGCCGACGTGGACGCCGCCGCCGATGCCGCGGGTGAGGTGCACCCCCAGGAAGGGGAACGCCGGGTCGGGCACCGGGTAGACCAGCCCGCGGACCAGCTCGGGACGGGCCAGGTCGTAGTACTCGCCGCGGAAGGGGATGATCCGCATGCCCGGGTCGTCGCCGGCCAGGCGGGCGATCCGGTCGCAGTGCAGGCCGGCGCAGTTCACCAGCGTCCGCGCCCGGAACACCAGACCGGCCGTGGTGCGCACGGCCACCGCCGAGGGGCGGCGCGAGATCAGGTCCACCTCGGAGCCGTAGACGACCTCCGCGCCCGAGGACTCCGCGAGCTGGGCGCTCACCAGGCCGTAGTCCACGATGCCCGTGCTGCCCACGTGGATCGCGGCCAGGCCCTGCACCTGCGGCTCGTACTCCGTGATCTGGGCGGGTCCCAGCTCGCGCACCGGGATGCCGTTCTCCCGGCCGCGCTGGACCAGGGCGTGCAGCCGGGGCAGCTCCTCGCGCTCGGTGGCGACGATCAGCTTGCCCGTCACCTCGTGCGGGATTCCGTGCTCCGCGCAGAACTTCACCATCTCGGCGGCGCCGCTCACCGCGAAGCGGGCCTTCAGCGAACCGGGCCGGTAGTAGATCCCGCTGTGGATCACGCCGCTGTTGCGGCCCGTCTGGTGCCGGGCCGGGCCCGACTCCTTCTCCAGGACGATGACCCTCGTACCCGGAGCCAGGCGCGACAAGGCATGCGCCGTCGACAGGCCGACGATCCCGCCGCCGATCACCAGCACATCGCAGTCCACGCCACCGCCCACGCCGACACCTCCCACCCCTGCATACTGCACCCCCGCACCGACAACGCGGCCCGGCGGGTCTACGCCGGCGCCACCAGGAGCGGCCGGGCCCGCTCGCGCAGCTCCGCGACGCGCGGTTCGTCCCCGTAGGGTTCCAGGCGGTGCAGCAGGTCCCGTACGTATTCGGTCGTGCGGGCCGAGGAGATCCGGCCCGCCACCTCCACCGCCCGGGTGCCCGCCGCGCACGCCGCGTCCAGGTTGCCCGACTCCAGCTCCGCGACGGCGCTGACCACCAGCCGCAGCCCGTGGGAACGTACGTACTCCTCCGTGGGCCGCGACAGCGCCTGCTCGGTGAAGCGCCGCACCTGCCGGGGGAGTTTGAGGTCGCGGTAGCATTCCGCCGCATCCGCCGCGAAACGGTCGTACGAGTAGAAACCGAGCCAGGTCGGATCCGGGTCGCCCTCACGGGACCGCTCCAGCCAGCCCTCCGCGGCCCGCAGCGCCGCCCCGGCGGCCGCGGAGTCGCCCGCCTTCGCGTGCGCCCGCGCCTCGACGAGGCGGAAGAAGCTCATCGTGCGCGCCGTGGCCAGGCCGCGGTTGCGCTCGACGGCCGCCTGCGCGAGGTCCACGCCCTCGTCCGCGAAGTCGCGGTAGGTCGCCTGGAGGGACATCGAGGCCAGCACGTAGCCGCCGAGCGGTACGTCCGCGGCCGCGCGGGCGAGGCGCAGCGCCTGGATGTAGTAGCGCTGGGCCGCCTCCTGCTGGCCGGTGTCGAAGGCCATCCACCCGGCCAGCCGGGTCAGTTCGGCCGTCGCGCCGAACAGGGCGCGGCCCACCTCGTCCGTGTACGAGCCGAGCAGCAGCGGCGCCGCGTCCACCCGCAGGCACTCGGGGACCATCGACGAACGCCAGTCGCCGCCGCCGTACTTGGAGTCCCAGCGGCGGGCGTCCTCGGCCGCCTCGCGCAGCTTCGCCACGTCGCTGTGGCCCACCCGCTGGACGTGCTCGCGCGGCGTTTCGGCTCCCTGCTGCGCGGGCACAACGGTGGACGGCGGGCCTGACGTGCCCGCCGGTGCTGTCATCGGGCCCGTCGCCGGCCCGGTCGTACGGCCTGCCGGTGCCCCGTCCGAGGGGGTCCGGGACGCCGGCGTCCCGGGCGTCGGAGGCGACTGCTGTGACGGGAGGTCGCGCGCCGGTGCGCCCTGAACCGGAGCATCGTGAGCCGCGTCGTCGTGAGCCGAAGGGGCCGCGGACGCGGGCCGCTGGTGCGCCGCCGTGCCCGCCGGCTCCCGTGCCACCGAGCTGTCGGCGGGAGATATCAGCCACCGCGAGGCGGGCGTCGCGTACGCCGCCACCGAGAACGAACCCGCGAGCGACTGCCAGATGCCGCCGCCGCGCCGCCCGGCCAGGTCCAGCCGGTAGAGGTCGGTCGCCGAGCGCACGGCGGCACCCACGTCCCGCGGGAAGGCCAGACCCACCTCGGGCGCGGGGTCCGCGTCCGCCAGGCCGATCTCGTGCAGCGGTACCGGCCGGCCCAGCTTCGCGCCGATGGCGGCCGCGATGAGGTGCGGGGCGGCACCCTGCGGCACCATGCCCTTCGAAACCCACCGGGCCACCGACGTCTTGTCGTACCGCAGCGTCAGGCCGCGCTGCGCGCCGAGGTCGTTGACGCGCCGGGCCAGCCCGGCGTTGCTGATGCCCGCGAGGGCGAGGACGGCGCCGAGCTTCTCATTGGGCTCGCGGAGCTCCCTGGACATGCGCCACCCCTCGTCACACGCGGAACGCAGACGCCGCCGGGGCATAGGCGCCCGGCATTTCGTAAACCCAGCGTAGTTCCCCGCCTCCCAAGCGTTAAGGCCCTTACTTCCGTATGGCGGGATTGTTGTCCGTTTGCACAGTCCGCCCCGGGGCCGGCGCCGGGGCGCGCGCCCCGTGGCGTGCTCCGCCCGTGTGGCCGTGCGCCCGCCCGTGCGCTCTGGCCGGTCCGCGGGCCCGGCGATTCGATGTGCGGTGCGTGGGTCGGCCCGCTGCGCGGATCGGGCGGGCCGGGGGACGCCGCTGCCTCAATCCCCGCGGGTGGCGGAACGGTCCGGGAGGCGGGTGCCGCCTCCCGGACCGCGCCCGCGAGCCGGGCGCCGACACCGCGCGACGGCTCTCCAGGCGGCCGAAGAATGGCCGAAAGCGACCTATGGGGCGGTGGGAACGGAACGCCAAATACCGCGTGGCAGGGGCGCGTTCGCCAGCACGCGCGCCCCCTATAACCCCTCTCGCACGCCTGTCCCGTGGCAGCATGGACCCGAGCCACCGGGGTCCAGTCGACCGCGCCCTCAGCGCTGTCCGTGCTGCCCGTGCCCCGGTCATGTGCCCACGGGCTGGGGAGGCGGCGGTGCGCTGGTTGGTGGGATGGAGCAGTATCGCCGCGAGCTTCGGCACGGCCGGCCGCGTCTCCGGTCACGGCGCCGGCCGCGGACCGGGCGGGCTCGGAGCCGACGGCGCGGCCCAGCACGGAGGCATCGCGGACGCCGCCCACGCGGCCGACCCGGGCGCGGACGCGGAACGCACCGTCCACCCCGTCGGCGCCCAGCTGCTCTGGGGCGATCCCGACCCCCTCTGGGCCGTCGGCGACTGGCGCCCCGACGAGATCCGCACCGCCACCGCCGACCCCGCCGACCCCTTCACCCGGCTCGCCGTGCTCGGCTGCTGCGGCGCGACCGACGCCGAACTGCGCAGGGCCCTCTACGCGGCCCGCGGCGGCGCGCTGCGCCACCTCACCCAGTGGTCCGGCAGCTACACCGCCGTGGTCCAGGCCGGCCGCCGCATCACCGTCGTCGGCGACCTCGCGGGCGCCCGGCCCGTCTTCTACACCCCCTGGGCGAGCGGCACGGCGTACGCCACCGCCGCCCTCCCGCTCGCCGACCTCATCGAGGCGCAGCTCGACATCGGCCACCTCGCCGCCCTGCTGGCCTGCCCGGACAGCCCCGAGGCACTGGGCGACGGCACCCCGTACGCCGGGGTCCGCCGCATCCCGCCCGGGCACGCCCTCATCCTGCGCGAGGGCTCCCGGGAGATCACCGGCTACGAGCAGGTGGCCTCCCTCGCGGTGGCCGCGCCCGAGGCCGACGCCGACCGCGCGGTGGAGGGCGTGCGGGAAGCGTTGGTGGACGCGGTGCGCGCCCGGCTCACGGCTCCGCGGCATGCTCCCGAAACGCTGCCACCGTACGATCCCGGCCCCGTACCCGGCATGGGACCGGCCGACCGGCGCGCGGCCCGCGGCGCGCCGGCCCCCGGCGTGGGCGCCGACCTGTCCGGCGGCAGCGCCTCCGCGACCCTCGCCCTGCTCGCGGCGGGCCTGCCGGGGGCGCCCGGCAGCATCACCAGCCCCGCCGGGGCGCGGCTGCTGGCGGTCACCTTCAACGACCTGGCCACCCCGCAGGGCCGCGAGGAAGAACTGGAACGTGCCAGGGCCGTCGCGTCCGACCCGCGCCTGCACCACGTCGTGGTCGCCGCCGCGGCCGAGGCCCTCCCGTACACCGAACTGGACGGCCCCCTCACCGACGAGCCGGGCCCCTCGCTGGTCTCCGCCGCCCGCGAGCGGCGCAGGCTCGCCGCCGGTGCGGCCGACCACTTCACCGGCCACGGCGCGCGGCAGGTCCTCGACGCCCACCCGGCCCGCATGGCCGACCTGTTGATGGACCGCCGCCGACGCCACCTGCTGCGCCCGGTGGCGGCGCTGGCCCGCTCCGCGTCCGCCTCGGGAGCCGGCGGGGAGTCCCTGCTGGTGCCCATCACGGTGTACTCGGCGGCCCGCAGACTTGCCCGTACGTCGTACCGCGCGGGCATGGAGGCCGCCGCGGCCAGGCTCCGCGAGGGCGGGGTCACCGAGTACGCGTCCGGTCCGGTGGACGCCTCCCTCGCCGCCCTGACCTGGTCCCGGCCGGGCCCGGCGGCGGCCTGGCTCACGGGGGAGGCACTGGCGGAAGTATCGATCCGGCTCGCGGCCGCGGCCGGCCGTCCCCCGCTGTCGCTGCGGCCGGGGGAGGCCAGGGCCCGCTCCGTGCTGGCCCGCCACGCCGCCGACCACCGGGTCTTCGAACAGGCGGTGGAGGTCCGCAGCCAGCGCCTGCACGCCCCGTTCCTCGACAACCAGGTCGTACGAGCCGCCCGCGCCCTGCCCGAATCCCTGCGGGTGCAGCCCGGCGCCCGGGCGGAGATCCTGCGCAGCGTCCTGTACTCGGCCGGGGTGCGCGAACTCCCGCCGGGGTGGGGCGCCACCGCCCACACGGCGAACGAGACGGCGGCCGGCCTGGGGCTGCGTGCCGCCCTGAGCGACCTGCTGGAGCTCTTCGCCGCCCCGCTGCTCGCGGACGCCGGCCTGATCGAGGCCCGGGTCGTGCGGCAGGCGCTGCTCGACGCGGCCGAGGGCCGCCCGGTGCCGCTGGACGGGCTCGCCGAACTGGTCTCGATGGAGCTGTGGCTGCACCGGCTGCTGGCCCGGCGCGGCACCTGCTGGACGGGGACGTCCGCGGCGCGGCGCAGGGCCGTGCCCGAGGGGGTCCCGGTGCACCGCCCGGCCCTGTCCTGACGGTTCGGGCGGCGCGGCAGCGGGCCCCGGCCCGCGCACACCCTCCGCGCGGTCGTCGCGGCGCTCACGGCCGGGACGGGACGCAGGGCGGACCTCCGCACCAGGTCCGTCGGGTCGCCGAGCAGCCGGGCGGGCAGGGCGAAGTGCTCACGGCCTCGCCGCCGGTGACGACGCCCCGTACGCGGCGGATGCGGACCGCCAGGCCCCCGTCGCCAAGGCGCGGCGGTCGATGCCGCCCCGGTGTTCCGCAGACGGACCTGGCCGCCGCGCCGGAGCCCCGTGCACTGCCGGCGGACGTTCCCCGGAGGGGCGGGTGCAGGTCAGCCCGCGGGGGCCGGCCGGCCCGCCCGCCCGCCGGTCGGCTCGCGGCGCACCGGCCCGCAGCCAGGGCGTGTTGCGAAAGTCCCGTCTGGCTCGCGGCGCCCGGCACGGCACCTCGCCGCGGTGTCGGGATCGCCCGCGTACGACCGGTACGCGGGCGACCCTCCTCCTTGCGAGCGGGCGCAGCGAGCGAGCGCCAGGTCGACAGCGCGAGCGCGCCGCGCCGCGTCCGTCGGGGTGGGCGTACGGCGGGGGTCGGCGACCGCTCTGCAGGGGCCCGGGCGCCTCCCCGAGACAGCTGGGAAAGCCGCTGTCCCGAAGGTCGTCCCCGCCGAGGGGCGCCCGGGCAGCACCGGCGGGTGCGGTGTCCCATCCGCGCCGCCGAGGTGCGCGACGGGGCCGGGCCCCTCCCCCTGGTGGGCCGCTGCCGCCGGCCCCGCGAGCGCCGCACCCGCCTCGGCCGCCGTCACCGCGGCGCTCACCCGAACGCTCAAGCCGACTGCGCGCGCCGACCGCTCAGCGGCAGCTGATCACCGCGTCGGCCCAGCTCGCCAGCGTCGGCAGCCTGCCCGGTCCCGACGGCTCCACCACCAGCCGCAGCGACGTGCGCCCGGCGAGGGGTACCCGGACGGCCGCCGGCGGATCCTTGAACCCGAGGGCGTCGGACTGCCACAGCCGCTGCCCGTCGGCATACACGGAGAACCGCACCGGCCTGTCGGTGAACAGCGACAGGCCGTCCACCCCGGCCCACGCCGAGAAGCTGGTGCACTGCCGGTTGAGGGCGATCTCCACCGAGGAACGGGAGTTCACGGTGAGCCCCTGGTCGAACTGCCGGCCCCCGACCCGCAGCCCCCAGCGCTGCCACACCCAGCTGCTGCGCCAGGTCCGCAACTCCGGCCCGCTGTGATCGCCCTGGACCGCATACGGGAGCGCGGCCAGCCGGAACGACTGGGGCGGTTGCGGTACGGGTGGCGGGGGCGTCGTCGGCTTCGGTGAGGGCGTGCTCGGGGACGGCGTGGGCGCGGGCTCCCGGCTGGGGGAGGGCGACGGGGACACGGAGGGCGCCGGCGCGGCCGGGGACGCGGAGGCCGCGGCCGACGGCGTCGGCTTCTGCGACGGCGCTACGGAGGCACGCGCGGCCGGTGGCTCCTCGGCCGGGCTCGGCTCCGCCGAAGGCGCGGCCGCGGCGGGTGCCTTCGGTACGGCCGGAGCCGCCACGCTCGGCGCCGGCTTCGCCCGGGCCTGCGGCTCGGGCTCGTCCCCGGCCAGCGCGAACACCACCCCGGCGGCCGTGGCCACCGCGATACCGGCGGCGATGGCGGCCTTGGCCGGCAGCCCCAGCCCCTCGGACGCCAGCGCACCCCCGACCGCGGATCCGGACCCTCCGGCCCCGGCGCCACCCGCAGCCCCCGCGGCGCCACTCCCCGCAGCACCTCCGGCCGCTCCGGCCGCGGAACCACCCCCGCCGGCCGACCCACCGGCGGCGGCCGCCGCCGCACCGGCCCCGCCCGCGGCGACGGCCCCGCCGGCCACCACCCCGGCCGCCTTGGCCGCGTACCCGGCGGCGAACCACCCGATGACCGCCACCGGAAGCAGCGCGGGAATGCCCGCGTTGACGTCCTTCAGCTCACCGGCGGCCAGTCGGCACTTCACGCACTCCTCAAGGTGCCCCCGCAGCCCCCGCTCCGCCCGCATCCGCAGCCCGCCGCGCGCATAGGCGCCCAACCGGTCCGCATACCGCGCGCAGTCGCCGCCCTCGCTCAGCGCCGAACTCACATGGGCTTGCAGGTAGGCCTGCTTGAGACCTTCCCGGGCCCGACTGGCCAGCACCGCGGTCGCGTTGGCGCTCAGCCCGAAAAGGGGAGCGATCGCACTCGGCGAAGCCTCCTCGACCGTCGTGTGCCACAGCACGGCCTGCCACCGCTCCGGAAGGCTCCGGAAGGCCTGCATGGCCAACGACTGCTCGGCCACCCGCATCGCCCGTACGTCGGCGCCCAGTTCGAGGGTGTCGTCCCCCGACAGCCCCGAGATCCCGGCTCCGCTCTCCGCACGCGCGGCCGCCTGCTCCGCGAAGACGGCGAAGTCCTCGACGAGATGCTCCCGCCTGGCCGTCTTGGCCCAGGCGGCCGCGACCCTGCGCACGGTGGTCAGCAGGTAGGCCCGCACCGACTGGTCCGGCCCGGCGCCGCCCCGTACCGCCTGCAGGGTCCGCGCGAACACCTCGGCGGTCAGGTCGTCGGCCGTGTGCCCGTCCCGGCAGCAGGACCGCGCGTAGCGCCGTACCGAGTCGGCATGACGGCGGAACAGCTCCTCGTACGCACCGTCGTCGCCACCCCGCATCCGGGCGATCAAGTCACCGTCGGACGGCGGAAGATCGCCCCCGGCACCTCGGGCGCCCCCCGAGGGGACGGAGGAGCCCGACGAGCGTGCGTGCCGCCCGCCCGGTTCTCGCTGCGCCGGCACCTGCCGGGCGGGCAGGCTGCCCGCCTCGGCCCCGCTCCCGGCACCACCGGGTGACTCTTCACGCCCGTCAATGCTCATCGCGGAAGCTCCCGCACGACACGCTCAACCGGTACACCGATCAAGCGTGTCACATGGCGGACATGCGTCGGACCCCTCCGCGCACCATCCACCCGTCCGGGCAGGGTCGGACACATCGACGAACCACCCGCCGACCGCACGAACGGCCCAACGGAACCGCCCGCTGTCGCAACCGGCCACGGCCGGCCCCGGACCAACCCCGGGGGGCCGCAGCCCCGTCCACGACCCCGAGCCGACCTGTCGGCCGACCCCGAGCCGGTCCTGTACCGACCCGCTCACGGGCCGGCACATGACCGACGGGACCACACGGCCGAGGACCACACGGCCGAGGACCGCACGCTTCGCGACCGCACGCTCCGCGATCACACCGTCCGGGAACGCAGCCCCTCAAGCAGGATGTCGAGCAGCCGGGTCGACGCGGCCGCCTGCTGCGCCGGGTCGGGCAGCGCCGGCGCCGCCGTCGCTATCACCAGCAGCACATCGGCCACCGTCACGTCGGCACGCAGCTCGCCGGCCTCCCGAGCCCGGTGCACCAGTCGGCCGACGACCTCCAGCAGCGCACCCGCGCCCGCGTCGTCCGACGGCTCGTCCTCGGCCGCGCCCCGCGTCGCACCCACGACCCGCAGACCGGGAGCACCGGCCGCCTCGGCGGCCTGGCGCTGGTGCGGGACCCGTGCCTCCTCCGCCTCCTCGGCCGCCTCCTCAGCGGTCGAGCCGACGCGCAGCACCTGCGGCGGCAGCAGCCGCCCGGCTCCCGAAGCCACAGAGGTGCGCAGGAAGCGCGACAGCGCCTGCCACGGCTCCTCCTCCTGACCCAGCGCGGTCCTGGCCTGCTCCGTCAGCCGGGCCGTCTCCTCCTCGGCTATCCGCCGCACCAGGACGTCCTTGCTCGGGAACCGCCGGTACACGGTGCCGACACCGACCCGGGCGCGGCGCGCGACGTCCTCCATCGGAGCCCCGTAGCCGAGCTCGCCGAAGACCTCCCGGGCAGCGCGCAGCACGTGCTCCAGGTTGCGCTGGGCGTCTACGCGCAGTGGCGTGGAGCGCCCCACACCGTGCGTGGTCGGGCTGGTCAGGGCTCGACCGGTGCTCTCGACCGAGAGCGCGGTCGCAGAACCATGGAAATCGGAAATGTTCATATGTATCCCCCGGTAATCATCTGTCTCCCCCCGGAGACACTCCCCGCCTTCACGCCGAGGGGGGCCACGGTCTCAGGCCCGGTCCTCGACGAGATACGAACATAGTTGAGCCAGAGTCAATTCAGAAGAGGCAGCCCCGGACGGACCACCGCCCGATCGGAGCATTCACCCCCACTTTTCCCTCACATCCCCTCGGAACCCGCCTCTCCGCCCGCTCTGACCTGCGAACTTCAACCCCCGCCGGAGGCCGTCTCCCGCCCCGCCCCAGGGCCCTCACCGGTCACACAATTTGTCGGGCCTGTGGACAAACTCCCAGCCACGTTGCGTCATGGGATGGTGAAGGCTGCTAACTCCCGGGGCGCGGCCCCCGGTACCCCGCCCCGCACGCGCATCCTGATCGTCGGCGGCGGCTACGTCGGCATGTATACGGCGCTCCGGCTCCAGCGAAAGCTGAGAGCGGGAGAAGCCGAGGTCACGGTGGTGACGCCCGAGCCGTACATGACGTACCAGCCCTTCCTGCCGGAGGCGGCCGCGGGCGCCATCTCCCCCCGCCACGTCGTGGTCCCCCTGCGTCGCGTCCTCGGCAAGTGCCGCATCGTCATCGGCCAGGCCACGCACATCGACCACGCCAAGCGGACCGCGACCGTCAACACGCTCGCCACCGCCGACGAGGGCGCCGGCCCCATCGAGGTGGAGTACGACGAACTCGTCCTCGCGCCCGGCTCCGTCTCCCGCACCCTCCCCGTGCCCGGCCTCGCCGACTACGGCATCGGCTTCAAGACCGTGGAAGAGGCCATCGGCCTGCGCAACCACGTCATCGAGCAGATGGACATCGCCTCCTCCACCCGCGATCCCGCCGTCCGCGACGCCGCCCTCACCTTCGTCTTCGTCGGCGGCGGCTTCGCGGGTGTCGAAGCCCTGGGCGAGCTGGAGGACATGGCGCGCTACGCGGCGCGGTACTACCACAACATCAAGCCCGAGGACATGAAGTGGGTCCTGGTCGAGGCCAGCGACCGCATCCTTCCCGAGGTCGGCCTGGAGATGGGTGTCTACACGGTCCGGGAGCTGCGCAGCCGCAACATCGACGTCCGCCTGGAGACCCGGCTCGAATCCTGTGAGGACCGCGTCGCCGTCCTCAGCGACGGAGCCCGCTTCCCGACCCGCACCATCGTCTGGACCGCCGGCGTCAAACCACACCCGGTCCTCGCCGCGACCGACCTCCCCAGGAACGAGCGCGGCCGCCTCATGTGCACCTCCTTCCTCACCGTCGAGGGTGTCGAGCACGCCTGGGCCGCGGGCGACGCCGCCGCCGTCCCCGACATCACCGCCCCGCCGGACGCCGAGGGCCCCCGCCGGGAGTGCGCCCCCAACGCCCAGCACGCCGTCCGCCAGGCGAAGGTCCTCGCCGACAACCTCCTAGCCGCCCTGCGCGGCGAGGTCCTTACCGAGTACGCCCACAAGTACGCGGGCTCGGTCGCCTCCCTCGGCCTCCACAAGGGCGTCGCGCACGTCTACGGGCGCAAGCTCAAGCGCTACCCCGCCTGGTTCATGCACCGCGCATACCACCTCAGCCGCGTCCCCAGCTTCAACCGGAAAATGCGCGTACTCGCCGAATGGACCCTCTCCGGCCTCTTCAAGCGTGAGATCGTCTCCCTTGGCTCACTCGAACACCCCAGGGCAGAATTCGAACTGGCTGCAGGCGGCGGACCGAAGGCACCCCCTCCGCCCCTGGCCCCCAACCCCCCCAAGAACGGCCAGGGCTGACGTTGTCAGTGCGGTCGGCCACACTGGACGTGTGACCATAGGTGTGCTCACACCTGCACAGAGTGACATCGTCCCGTCAGCGACCGCCCACGAGCGACACAGCGACCACTCGCGACACCACGAGGCTTGAACGCAGTGAACTTCACGCGCTGGAGCGCCCGGTTCCCCGGAACGCAGCGCCGCGCCGCCGCCCGGACCGAACACGCCGCCGCCCAGGCCAAGCGGGGCGAAGGCGCGGTCCCGGCAGCCCGCGGCGGCCGCCCCGACCCCGGAGCGGAGCGCTCCACGCCCGCCGCCGACAGCCACCCCGCAGACCCCACCGTCTCCGGCACCGGGACCGGATCGGGGTCCGGCCCGGGCTCGGGCAGCGGCACCGGTACCGGCACAGCGCCCGCCCGGCGAGCGGCCGGCGTCCTCACCGCCGTGCCCTCCCCGGACGAACTCTCCGTACGCGAGATCCTCGGCCGGCTCCCCGCCCTGGTCGCCCTCGTCCACGGCCCCGAGCACCGTGTCGCCTACGTCAACGACGCCTACACCGCCGGCTTTGGAGCCCGCCACCCCGGCGCCCCCGCCCACGAGTCCCTTCCCGAGCTCGGCGAACTCGGCCTCCTCCCCCTCCTCGACCAGGTCCAGCGCAGCGGCAAGCCCCGTACCGCCAAGAACCGCACCGCACCGGGCGGCGGCAGCTCGTACACCGTCACCTGCACACCCGTGGAGTTCCCCAAGCCCGGCTCCGGCACCGCCGGCACCGCCGGCACCGGCTCCGGCCGCGCCACCGGTGGTACCGCGACCGCCCCCGCCACCCCTGCCGAAGCCCACCACACCGGCATCCTGATCCACCTCGCCGACGTCACCGACCACGCCGAAGCCGCCGAGCGCCTCCGCGCCAGCGAACGCCGCCAGCGCGAGGCCGCCGTCACCCTCCAGCGCTCCCTCCTCCCGCAGGAACTGGAACAGCCCGACGACCTGCGCATCGCAGCCACCTACCAGCCCGGCGGCACTGAGGCGGCCGTCGGCGGCGACTGGTACGACGTCATCACCCTCGGCGCCGGCCGCACCGCCCTCGTCATCGGCGACGTCATGGGCCGCGGCGTCCGCGCCGCCGCCGTCATGGGCCAGCTGCGCACCGCCGTACGCGCCTACGCCCGCCTCGACCTGCCCCCGCACGAAGTGCTGCAGCTGCTCGACGGACTCGCCGCCGAGATCGACGCCAGCCAGATCGCCACCTGCGTGTACGCCGTCCACGACCCCAACGAGGGCCAGCTCGCCTACGCCTCCGCAGGCCACCTCCCGATCCTGGTCCGCGACGAGCACGGCACCGTACACAGAGCCGCCGACCCCACCGGCCCCCCGCTCGGCACCGGCGGCTGGCTGCACAGCTCCGGCACCATCGCGCTCGGCCCCGGCTCCACCGCCGTCCTCTACACCGACGGCCTCGTCGAGCGCCGCGGCGAGGACATCGACGAGGGCGTCGCCGCCCTCGAACGCGCCCTCGCCGGCGCCCAGGGCACCCCCTCCGTCATCTGCGACCGCCTCATGCGCGCCCTCGGGGTGGACGCCGACCACGACGACGACGTAGCCGTCATGGTGATCCAGCAGCCCGCCCGGGCCGGCGCGGACGCCGAGCTCTTCCACAACGCCGCCCTGGAACTCCTCGGCGGCATCGAGGCGGCCCCGCGCGCCCGTGCCTTCGCCCAGGGCGTCCTCGCCTCATGGCGCTTCCCCGTCGAGCTGTGCGACCTCGGCGTCCTGGCCGCGAGCGAGCTCGTGGCGAACTCCCTCCAGCACGGCACCCCGCCCATGCGCCTCCGGCTGCGCCGCACCGACCGCCGGCTGATCATCGAGGTCACCGACGGCGACGACCACCTGCCGCGCCGCCGCCGCGCCGAACCGGCCGACGAGACCGGCCGCGGCATCTCGATCATCGCCACCATCGCCTCCTCCTGGGGCTCCCGCCGCACCCCGGGCGGCGGCAAGGCCGTCTGGTGCGAGTTCGCCCTCCCGGACAAGTAGCCGCGCATGCGCGAGGCCCCGGTCCACGAGGACCGGGGCCTCACACACATCCCGTACGCGGTCACGCGGCTACGCGGGCACGGGCTCCTTCACCGCGACGGCCGGACCGCCCTGCGCCACGACCCTGCTCGCCAGCACCGGGTTGTCCTGCATCGGCGAAAGGCCCTTGCCGAGCCGCAGCGCCAGGCCCGCGATCCCGAGCGACACGAGCACGAACACCGCGATGTACAGCATCGGAGCACCCGCACCGAGCGGCACCCCGAGCGGCCCCAACGCCAGCGCCAGCTGCTTGACCAGCGCGAAGGCCGAGTTGTAC